>CALMQI010000015.1 GCA_937871935.1 uncultured Burkholderiales bacterium | reverse complement strand
ACCGGCCAGAATCAAACGCGAGGGATCCTGAAAGTAGCCCTTCTGAAATTCGTCGAGCGACGCGAAGATGCCCACGCCGGTCCCGAGCACCAGGCCGAGGATGATTGGCGCGACGGGGAAGCCATTTTCCTCAAGTAGCCAGCCCAGCAGCCCCATCACCAGCATGACGATGATGCCGTAGACCGAGTTGGTCATCGCATAGGAGCCGACGATGCAGAACAGCAGGATCAGCGGCACCAGGACGTTGCGCGGCGTCATCAGGATATAGCGGGCGCAACGGATTGCGGCCCAGCCGATCGGCAGCATCAGCAGGTTGGCCAGGATGAAGATCATGAACACGGCGTAGATGAACTGCGGGTTCTGCAGGAACACCGACGGGCCGGGGTTCATGTTCTTCATGTAGAGCACGCCGATCACGATCGCGGTGATCGAGTCGCCGGGGATGCCGAATACGAGCGCCGGGATCCACGCGCCGCCGAGGGCTGCGTTGTTGGCGGAGGTCGCATCGACGATACCCTCGATGTGCCCGGTGCCGAATTTCTCGGGCTCCTTGGAGAACTTCTTCGACACCGCATAGGAGATCCAGGCCGCGATATCGGCGCCGGCACCGGGCAGCGCGCCGACGACCACACCGATGGCCGACGTGCGCAGCGACAGCGGCAGGTACTTCTTCAGCAGGCCCCACGAGGGCAGGATCTTGGAGACGTCCTGCTTGACCGCCTTGAGCGTCAGCTCGTGCAGTTGCACCAGCACCTCGGCGACGCCGAAGAAGCCGATCATCGCCGCCACGTACGAGATGCCTGCCGTCATCTGCACGCTGCCGAACGTGAAGCGCGGCTCGGCGGTCATCGGATCGAGCCCGACCATGCCGATCAGCACGCCGAGCGCGCCGGCGAAGATGCCCTTGGCGAGCGAACCCCCGCTGAGCGCGCCCACGAGCAGGATGCCCCAGATGGCGAGCATCAGGTAGTCGCGCGGCGCGAACATCAGCGCCAGCCCCGACACCGCCGGTGCCGCGACGGCAAGCGCGAGGATGCCGATGAAGCCGCCGAACACCGACACCACGGTGGTCAGGCCGATGGCCGTGCCGGCTTCTCCGCGCTTGGCCAGCGGATAACCGTCCAGCCCGGTGGCGATGGCCGACGGCGCGCCGGGGATGTTGAGCAGGATCGCGCTGCGCGAGCCACCGTACACGCCGCCCAGAAAGATGCCCGAGATCAGCGCCAGCGCCTCGTTGACCTGCCACTTGAAGGTGAAGGAGATCAGGATGGACACCGCCATCGTCACGCTCAACCCCGGAATGGCGCCGATGTAGATGCCGGCGAAGGTGCCGGCGGCGGTCAGGAAGAGCAGGTACGGGTCGACCCAGCTCATCATCACGAAGCCGAGCGCCTCGTTCACTTCAGCCACCCTTGCAGCCAGCTGCCTGCGGGCAGCACGACCGAGAACGCGGTGCGGAACACGAGGTAGATCGCCGCCAGCGACAGCGCGCTCACCAGCAGATTCAGGCCCCAGCGCCGGCTGCCCAGCAGGCGCATGCCGAAGACCAGGAAGAGGTACGACGAGACGATGAAGCCGAGCCTGTCGAGCAATCCCATGTAGACCGCGATGGCGGCCGTGAACGCAATGACCGCCGGCGGCGCGAGTTCGCGCGCGAAGCGCTGTGCCAGCGTGCGGCCGCTGGCGTCCGCCGCGAGCCGGCTGCGCAGCGTGTCGCGCAGGATGAGGCAGCCCGTGACCACCAGCGTCAGCGTGGCCAGCATCGGAAACACGCCGGCCGATGTGATGGACTCGAACTTCGAGATGCCGTAGGCCTGCCACAGCATGAACAGGCTGCCGGCCAGCAGCAGAGTCATGAAGACGATCTCGCCGGGCCGGCGCTCGCGCAACGTACTCATCGTGGGCTCGTGGGGTTGCCGCGTGGTCTAGGGCTTGGCGATGCCGAGGTCGGCCGGCGACTTCTTCGCCGCTCCCGCCTCCTGCAGCGTCCACGCGGTGACCGATTGCCACTTCTTCAGGTACGCATCGGCTTCGGCGCCCGAGATGTTCATCATCACGTTGCTGCGACCGGTCATCAGCTCGACGAACTTCGGGTTCGAAGCCGCGGTCTTGAAGGCTGCGACGAGCTTGGCCTTGGCCGCATCGGGCACGTCGCGCTTGACGAAGACGCCGTAGAACGGACCCCACGGCAGGTACTTGCCGATCGCCGGCAGGTCGGCGGTGATCGGCGCAATGCCGTCGTGCGCGGTGTCGCGCAGCACGGCCAGCGGCTTCACCCGTCCGGCCTTGATGTGCTCGGCCGCCGCGCCCAGGCCGACGGCCATGAAGTCGACGTGGCCGCCCTGCAGCGCCGTCATGCCGGGGCCCTCGCCGTCGAACGGCACCGCGGTCACCGGCAGCTTGGTCACGGTGCCGATCATCGAGCCCACCGTGTGCGGCAGGCCGCCGGGGCCGGTGGAGCCCATCTTGACCTTGCCCGGATTGGCCTGCGCATCGGCGATGAGCTCCTTCAGCGACTTCCAGGGCTTGTCCTTGTTGGCCACGATGACGACGACTCCGCTGGCGATGACGTTGACGGGGTAGAACTTCGAGTAGTCGAGCTCGCCCAGCGCCATCACGCCATGCAGCTGCGGATTCTCCGCACCGAGCAGCAGCGTGTAGCCGTCGGACGGCTGCTGGTTGACGAAGTTGGTGCTGATGGCGCCCGCGCCACCTGCCTTGTTCTGCAGCACGACCTTCTTGCCGAGCGCTTCTTCCGCGTACGGCGTGATGGCGCGCGCCACCACGTCGGTGGCGCCGCCGGCGCCCCACATGATCACGCCGGAAAGCTCGCGCTCCGGAAAGCCTTGCGCCGCGGCTGCGCCGGCGGCCAGCGCCAGCGTCCAGGTGGCGAGCGTCTTGTGCAGTGTCTTCATGGTGTGTGTCTCCTCTCGAGGGTGGATTCAGGGTCGGACAAGGGTCTCGGTGCCGCCCAGGGCGGCGCGCAGTTCCGGCATCAGTCCGGGCAACCCGCCGCGCAGTGCGGCGGCAGCCGTCGGAAAGCCGAAGAAATCGAGGTACGCAGGCATCTGTTGCACCAGCATCTCGTGGCCCGAAAACGCGGTGACGCCGCGCGCGCGCAGTGCCTGCAGCAGCGCCGTCGGTTCGTCCGTCATCAGGATGTCGACCACCACCGCGTCCGGCGCCACGCGGTCGGGATTCAGCGGCAGCGGATCGCCGGCACGCAGGCCCAATGGCGTGGCGTTGACGATGAGGTCGAAGCCGGCCGGGTCGGCCTGCGCCACGACGCGCGCCGGTGCCGGCGCGACCCGCCGCACCAGAGCGCCGGCGCGCTCGAAATCGGTGTCGAAGACGGCCAGCTCGCCCAGGCCGGTGGCCGCCAGCGCGCTGGCGATCGCCAGGCCCGCACCACCGGCGCCGAGCAGCAGGGCGCGGCGAGCCCTGACGGCGAAGCCATGGTGGGCGAGCGCGCCGATGAAGCCGAGGCCGTCGAACAGAGCGCCCTCGAGCGCGCCCTCGGCATCGCGCCGCACTGCGTTGACGGCGCCCGCCGCGAGCGCGGCCGCATCGAAGCGGTGAAGGATCTGCATCAATGGCGTCTTGTGCGGGATCGACACCACCAGCCCGCGCAGGTTGCCCAGCGCCATCGCTTCGTGCACGAAGGCGCGCAAGTGCGCGCTGCGCACATGCGCCGGTACCGCGACGGCGTCGATGCCGCAACGGGCGAAGACCAGGTTGTAGGCCTGCGGCGCCTTCACCTGCACGACCGGGTCGGCCACCACCATCAACAGCTCGGTGCTGCCGCGCACGATGGGTGCGCGGATGGCGACGGGCGACGGCGGGCTGTGCAGCATGGCCGCGACGATAGTCAGCCCCCGGGTTCGCCACAAGGCGCCGGCCTGGGCATCTGTCCGATGATCGGACGCATGTGTCCGATCATCGGTCGTTCCCGTGGTTAACCCTGAGCCACGCGCCACCTCGGCGTTTCCGATCGATCCGGCAGACCTCATCGCCGGCCTCGGCCGCGGCCTGGCCGTCATCGAGTGCTTCGACGACGAGCATCCCCGCATGGCGGTGTCCGAGGTGGCCAGGCGCACCGGCATTCCGCGCACGGCGGCGCGCCGCCACTTGCTGAGCCTGTGCCACTTCGGCTATGCGCAGACCGATGGTCTGCGCTTCTGGCTGGCGCCGCGCGTGCTGCGGCTGGGCCAGAGTTATCTGGGCTCGGCGCGGCTGCCGCGGCTGGTGCAGCCGTTCATCCAGCGCCTGTCGATGACGACCGGCGAAACCGTCAATGTCAGCGTGCTCGACGGCCATGAGGTCGTGTACATCGCCCGCAGCAACAGCCCGCGGCTGGTGTCGATCGGCTTCCACGCCGGCGCAAGGGCACCGGCCCATGTGGTCACGCCCGGTGTGGTGCTGCTGTCGCGTTTGCCCGACAAGGCGCTGCGGCAATGGGTCGACGAACACGAATTCGCTCACTTCACGTCGAACACCGTCACCGATCGCCGCGGCTTCATCGAACTCGTGCGCACGGCGCGCCGGCAGGACCACTGGGTGACGCAGGCGCAGCTGGACTCCGGGCTGCTCGGCGTGGCCGTGCCCCTGATGGACCGTCACGGCCGATGCCACGCTGCACTCGGCATGACGCTGCAACTGCCGGCCTGGCCGGTGGCCGCGGTCGAGGAGCGCCTGGTGCCGGCCCTGCGCGAGACCGCGTTGACGTTGCTGCCGCTGATCTGACGCGCTCACTGCCGCTCGACGAGCATGGCGTGGAAGTGGGCCTGCATGCGGGTGGCATCGGCGCGCAGGCCGGTGAAGAGCTCGAAGGCGCCCACCGCCTGTCCGACGGCCATGCCGCCGCCGTCGGCGACCCGGCAGCCGGCAGCACGCGCGGCGCGCAGTAGTTCGGTCTCGAGCGGGAAGTAGACGACTTCCGACACCCACAGGTCTGGCCGCAACAGGGCCGCCGGCAGCGGCAGGCCGGGCAGCTTGGCCATGCCGGTGGGCGTGGCATGGATCAGCCCGCTGGCGCCGGTCAGTGCCGTGTCGATCGACTCATCCGCACGCACGCAACCGTCGCCATAACGCGCGGCCAGCGCACCGGCCAGCTCGCGGGCCCGGTCGGGCTCGCGATCGAGCAGCCGCAGCTCGCCAACGCCCATTCGCAGCGCAGCATGCGCGATCGCCGAACCGGCGCCACCGACGCCGAGCAGCACCACGCGCGACAGGTCGGCCTGCGGCAACGCGCGTCGCAAGCCCCAGGCCCAGCCGGAACCATCGGTGTTGTGGCCGACGGCGCGGCCAGCGCGAAACACCACCGTGTTCACCGCGCCCATCGCGCGTGCGTCGTCCGACAGCTCGTCGAGCAACGGGATCACCGCCTGCTTGCAGGGGTAGGTGATGTTGAGGCCGGCAAAACCCATGGTGCGCGCGGCGGAAAGGAGCACGGGCAGCGCGGCCGCGCCCTCTGGCGTGCGGTCGAGGTCGATCAGCTGATAGTGCAGACGCAGGCCCTGCGCCAGCGCCTCGGCCTCCTGCATCGCCGGCGTCAGCGACCTCTGAATACCGGCACCGATGAGGCCACAGAGCAGCTTGGTCATCTCAGTGGTGCCGAGCAACAGCACGCGCTACGGGGGGGGTCACTTCCTCAGCTTGGCCAGCTCGGCCGTCATCTCGGCCACGGTGGCGCTGATCGCGGCGCCGTGCTTGTCGATCACCGGCTTCAGCTTGTCGCGCAGCTTGGCCTGCTCGGCGGCCGACAGCTCGGTCACCGTCATGCCGGCCTTCTTGAGCGCATCGAGGTTGCCGGCGGCGGCTTCGCGCGAGACCTGGCGCTGGTACTTGCTCGACTCGAGCGCCGCTTCCTGCAGGATCTTCTTCTCGTCGGCCGACAGCGTGTCCCAGACCTTCTTGCTGAAGATCAGCGACTGCGGGTTGTACTGGTGGTTCGACAGCACCAGGAACTTCTGCACCTCGGCGAACTTGTTGGCCAGGATCACGTTGAGCGGGTTCTCCTGCCCGTCGATGGCCTTGGCCTCGAGCGCCGCATAGACCTCGGGGAACGCCATCGGCGTGGGGTTGGCGCCGAGCGCCTTGACCCAGTCGACGTTGATCGCGTTCGGGATCACGCGCAGCTTCAGACCTTCGAGGTCCTCGACCTTGTTGATCGCCCGCTTGCTGTTGGTGATGTTGCGGAAACCCAGCTCCCAGTAGGCCAGGCCGACGATGCCCTTGTCGGCCAGCTTGGCGTGCAGCTTCTGGCCGAACGGGCCGTCGACCACCGCGTCTGCCTCCTTCGGGTTGGCGAACATGAACGGGAAGTCGTAGACCTCGAAGTCCTTCACCTGCGAGGCCAGGATGCCGGAGTTCAGCGCCGTCATCTCCACCGTGCCGCCCTGCAACGCCGACACCGTGGGCGCATCGCCGCCGAGCACGCCGCCCGGGAACAGGTTGACCTTCAGCTTGCCGCCGGACTTGGCGGCCACGATCTCGGCGAACTTCTCGGCGCCGGTGACCAGCGGGTGGCCCTTGGGGTTCTGCAGGCCGAGCTTGAACTGGCGTTCCTTGATGTCCTGCGCCGACGCGGCGCCGAACGCGGCGACCGCGACGGCGGCCAGCATGGTCTTGATCATCAGTCGTTTCATCGATGTCTCCTTGGGGGTCTCGGGGTCAGTAGAAAAGCTTCAGGGGCCACAGCACGATCTGCGGAAAGAGCACCAGCAGCAAGAGCACGGCGAGCTGCGCCAGCATGAACGGCAGCACGCCACGGGTGACGTCGTCCATCTTCATGCGGCCGACGCCGGCCACCACGTTGAGCACGGTGCCCACCGGCGGCGTGATCAGGCCGATCGCGTTGTTGATGATGAACAGCACGCCGAAGTAGATCGGGTCGATGCCGGCGGCCTTGACCACCGGCATCAGCACCGGCGTGAGGATCAGGATGGTCGGCGTCATGTCCATCGCGGTGCCCACCGCGATCACCAGCAGCATGATCATCAGCAGCAGCAGCGTGGGGTTGTCCATGAACGGCTGCAGCAGCGCGATCAGCTGCGTCGGCAAGTTGGCCACCGTGATCAACCACGCCGAGACCATCGCCGCGGCGACGAGGAACATGATCACCGACGTGGTCTTGGCCGCGCTGACGAACACCGGCAGCAGCTGCGCCAGCGTCATCTCGCGATAGACCACGGTGGCGACGAAGAGCGCGTACACCGCCGCCACGACCGCCGCTTCGGTCGGCGTGAAGACGCCCATCTTCAGGCCCACCAGCACGATCACCGGCAGGAACAGCGCCCAGGTCGACGAACGTAGCGCGGCCCAGCGTTCGGCCGTGGTCGCCTTGGCCGGCGGCGTGATGGCTTCTTTCTTCGCCACGAAGTACCAGGTGATCGCGATGGCCAGCCCGAGCAGCAGGCCCGGCACGATGCCGGCCATGAACAGCTTGCCGATCGACAGGTTGGCGGCGACGCCGAAGATCACGAAGCCGATCGACGGCGGGATCACCGGCGCGATGATGCCGGCCGAGGCGATCAGTCCGCCGGCGCGTGCCTTGTCGTGGCCGGCCTTGACCATCATCGGCAGCAACAGCGCGGCCAGCGCCGCGGTGTCGGCCACCGCGGAGCCCGACAGCGCGGCCATCAGCACCGCGGCCAGGATGGTCACGAAGCCGAGGCCGCCGCGCAGGTGGCCGACCAGCGCGAGCGCGAGGTTCACGATGCGCCGGCTCAGGCCGCCGACGTTCATGATCTCGCCAGCCAGCATGAAGAACGGCACCGCCAGCAGCGGAAAGCTGTCGGCACCGTTGATCAGGTTCTGCGCCAGGATCTGCGCATCGAAAGTGTCCAGGTGCCACATCAGCGCGGCGCCCGACACCAGCAGCGCGTAGGCGATCGGCATGCCGAGCGCCATCGCGCCGAGCAGCGCACCGAGGAAGATGGCGACTGTCATGACTCGTCGCTGCGCTGGGTCTTCAGGTGCGCGAGATCTTCCGACTCCTGCACCATCACCAGCTCGTCGTCGGCCAGGCGGCCGCTCAACGTGCGCCACAGCTCACGCAGCAGCAGCAGCGTCGCCGGCACCGCGAACACCACGCCGGCCGCATACACGACCGCCATCGGTGCGCCGGTGACCGGTGCTTCGACATCCCAATTGATGCGCGCCTGCGCCAGGCTGCCGGTGAAGATCATCGCGGTCACGCCGAGCATCAGCAGTTGGCTCACGGCCAGGCAGATCCGCTTGCCGAGCGGCGACAGGCGCGCCACCAGCATGTCGGTGCCGAGGTGGCCGTGCTCCTTCAGCGCGACCAGCGCGCCGAGGAAGGTCATCCACACGAACAACCAGCGCGACAGCTCCTCGCTGACCGCGATGCCGGAGTTGAAGGCGTAGCGCAGCACCACGTTGCCGAACACCATCACGACCATCACCGCCAGCGCGAGGGCGATCAACCACTCCAGCAGGGTGCACAAACCATCGGTGACGGGGGACTTCGAGGCCATCGACGCGACTCCGGGGTCTTGGCGAACACGAGCGGCGAATAATGTACGAACTGGTTAGTTTTTGGATTCGGGAAAACCCGTAACCCCTGCCTCGCTCAGGGCCGGATCACCTGCGCACGAAGCGCACGATCATCTCGATGATGCTGTCGCGCCGCGCGATCAGCGCCGCCGGCAACTCCAGGTCACGCTGGAAGATCAGCGAGAACGTGTGCCGGTTGGCCACGTTGAACACGCTCAGCGCGCTGATCGACATGTGCAGGTCGATCGGGTCGAGCGCGGCGCGGAACACGCCGACGGCCACGCCGCGCTCGTAGACCCGGCGCAAGCCCTCGATCGCCGGCACGTTGAGCTGGTGGATCGCCTGGCTGCGCGCCAGGTACTCGCCGCGGTGGATGTTCTCGGTCATCACCAGGCGGATGAACTCGGGGTGGGCAAGCTGATAGTCCACCGTGTGGCCGACCAGTTTGCGCAGCGCGTCCTCGGGCGGCAGGTCTTCCAGGTGCAACTCGGCCTCGATCGCGCGCATGCGGCGATAGGCCTCCTCGAGCACCGCGATGTACAGGCCTTCCTTGCTGCCGAAGTAGTAATAGATCATGCGCTTGCTGGTGCGCATGGCCTCGGCGATGACGTCGATGCGCGCACCGGCGAGGCCCTTCTCGGCGAACTCGCGCGTGGCCACCTCGATGATGTCGGCCATCGTGCGCGCCGGGTCGTTGGTGCGCGTCGGCACGGCCGCCTTGCGGCGCGCCGGCAGGCGCGCCTTGACCTTCTTTTGTACCGTCTGGTTCATTTGACGCCTAGCTTAGCGCATGCACCGGCCAAGCCCTTGCGCATGGCGCCGCTAGCGCTCGGCGATGTAGTGCTGCATCGTCACCGCCTCGCCCTCGCGCACGAAAGCACGTACGCGTGCCTCGAGCTCTTGGTCGGCCTGCGTGGCGCGGCTGCGCTGGTGCAGATAGTCGGCCCAGCTGGTGACGATGAAGCGCTCGCAGTAACGCGCCGGGTCACCGAGATCGCGGTAGATGCGCCAGAACGTCGCACCGTCGCGCCGTCGCGGCGCGCGCAGCGCCGACAGTGCATCGAGAAACGCGGCCGCATCCTCGACGCGGATGCGGTAGGCGATCTCCACCGCCACCGGGCCGGCCTGCGGGTCGGGCTCGTCGGCGATGAACAGGTCGCCCCACGGCGGCGCGGGCGTCACGTCGGGCTCCTGGCCCATGCGCAACGGAAACGGCCGCGCCAGCAGCATGCCGGCGAGCATCGCCACGGTGGCGATCGTCAGCGCCGCCTGCAGGCCGAACGCGCTCGACACCACGCCCCAGAAGGCCGAACCGAAGGCGAATGCGCCGAGCGCCGACAACGCGTGCAGCGCCGCCGCGCGTGAGCGCACCCACGGCGGCGCGCTGGTCTGCGTGGCGGTGTTGAAGGTCGACATCACCGACATCCACGCGGCGCCGCCGGCCACCAGCGCGACATAGACCAGGGCATGCCAGCGCGACCAGGCAGCGATCGCCATCGCCGCCGCGAAGACCACGCAGCCGACGTTGACCAGCAGCTCCAGACCCAGCCGCGTGCGCGCGCGGCCGACCACGAGCCCGGCGCCGACCGCGCCGATGCCCAGGCAGCCGATCAGCGCGCCGAAGCCCGCGGCACCGGTGCCGAGCTGACGCTGGCCGATCACCGGCAGCAGCGCCCACAGTGCGGAGCCGGCGGCGCCATAGGCCATCGTGCGCAGCAGTTGCGCGAGGATCAGCTGCGAGTGCCGCGCGAATCGCAGTGCCGCCAGCGTGCCGCCCCACAGCCGCTCGGCCGGCAGGCGCGACGGCGGATGGGCCTTGGGCGGGAAGCGCCGGATCGACTGCCACATCACCAGCGTGGTGGCCACCGCGATGCCGAACACCCAGTCGCTGCCGATGTAGGCGAACACCACACCGGCCAGCGTGGGGCCGAGCGCACGGGCGCCGTTGTAGGCGATCGACACCACCGTGATCGCCTGCGGCAGCTCGTCGCGCGGCACGCTGTCGGCCACCGTGGTGTTCCAGGCCGGCGACAGCAGCGCGGTGCAGCAGCCGGAGACGAAGGTGAAGAACAGCAGTGCCGCCGGGCCGGCCAGGTCGGCCAGCAGCAGGGCGGTGAGCAGCGCCACCGCGACGGTCTGCGTCAGCAGCGCGATCTTCAGCAATCGGGCGCGGTCGGTCACGTCGGCCAGCACGCCCGCCGGCAGCGACAGCAGGAACATCGGCAGGAACACCGCCGTCTGCACCAGCGCGGTCAGAATGGCCGAGCCGGTGAGCTCGATCATCAGCCACGCGGTGGCCATCACCTGCATCGCGTTGCCGACGAAGTACACGACGCCGCCGCCGCACAGCCCGCGGAAGGTCGGGTTGTCGCGCAGGGTCTGGCGAATGGACGCGCTGGCGGTCATCGAAGCGCGCCATTGTCCATGGCCATACGGGCGCCGGCCCGACACCGCCGATCAGGCCGTTCACTTCCTTCGGCGGCACCCCGACGCGTGAATCAGCAACCACCAAGCGGACACCGTGGAACCGGCTTGGCCGGGCCACCGGTGTCGCCCCCGGGGGGAGGCGCCGAAGGCGCTCCGGGGGGATTCACATCAGTGCAGCACCAGCAACGGCACCTTGCTCTTGCCGAGCACGTTCTTCGTGTGCGAGCCGAACAGCAGTTCGCCGAACGCGCCGCGGCCATGCGTGGTCATCACGATCATGTCGCAGTTCAGCTCGTCGGCCAGCTCGACGATCGCGGTGTCGACTCGGTCGGTGCGCACATGGCGGCCGCTGAACTGGACACCGGCCGCACGTGCCTTCTCGCCGAAGCGGGCGAGCACCTCGTGCGCGTGGGTGTCGGTGCGCACCTCGTGCTGCTCGCGCTGGCGCGCGTAGGCGCTCGGCTGCGTGCCCACGTTGGGCAGCGGCATGTCGGGCTCGGCGACGAAGCCGACGATGGCAGCGCCCAATTGGCGCGCGAGGTCGATGCTCTGTTCCATCGCCCGGTCGGCGAGGTCGGTGCCGTCCACGGGCACCAGCAGGTTCTTGTACATATGCACTCCTTCAGTCGGATGAGTCACTCTAGGCGCGTGATCCCCTGGCGCGCTTGACTGCCATCAAGCCCGGTGGCCGCCAGCCGGGCCGGGCGCGCGCTGCGCGGCGGTACTTTCTCTCGAACCTCGGTCGCTTTCTACCGATGCCCGAGGCGGTATGCGCCGGGCCACACCACAGAATCCGTCGCTCGCACAGGAACAACGAGTCAAGTATGAGCGCAATGCGCACGGTCGTCGTAGCCACACTCTGGACCATCGTCATGGCCGGCGCCGCCATGCCGGCGCGCGTGGTCGCTGCCGAACCCGTGGCGGCCTTCACCGCCGACGGTGGCCGCTACTACGGCCCGATCGTCGACGGCCGGCGCGAGGGCCATGGCCGCGTTGAGTGGGACAACGGCGCGCGCTACGAAGGCGAGTTCCGTGCCGGCTTCTTCCACGGCAAGGGCCGTCTGCGGATGGCCACGGGTGATGTCTACGAAGGCAGCTTCGTCAACGGCGTGCAGACCGGCCACGCCAGACTGCGCATGACCGACGGCGCCAGCTACGTCGGTGCCATCCGCGACGGCGCGTTCGACGGTCGCGGCCGCTACGACGACGGCCACGGCAACGTCTACGAGGGTCAGTTCAAGGCCGGGTTGTTTCACGGGCGAGGCCGCAGCACCGGACCGATCGGCGTCTACGACGGCGAGTACGTGCGCGGCCAGCCGCATGGCATGGGCGAGCTGCGTCATCGCGATGGCCGCCGCTACCGAGGCCTGTTCGCGCGCGGGCTGTTCGACGGCAAAGGCCGCCTCGAGGAGCCGGACGGCAGCGTTTTCGAAGGCGAGTTCGTCGACGGTGAACCGAAGGGACAGGCGCGCATCACGGCCAGCGATGGCTCGCGCTACCAGGGCGACGTGCGCGGCGGGCTGCCCCACGGCCTGGGCGAACTGCGCCTGCCCAACGGCGACGTCTACACCGGGCAGTTCGCCCGAGGTGAATTCGACGGCCCCGGTGCACTGGCCTACTCCCGGCCGCTGGCCGACGGGCGCGTGCTGGACCGCGGCCTCTGGGTGCGTGGCAGGCTGCAGTCTTCGGAACCAGACCCGGGCGCGACGGCACGCAATGCCATAGCGCCGCCGCCGCGACCTCAGTAGCTGATCCGCGCGTTGTCGGTCTTTCGCCGCCACGCCGCGGCCATCGCGACGACGGCCCGCTGGGGCGAACTGCGACGCGTCAGCGCGACGCACAGCAGCCCGACTGCGGCGCCGGCGGGCAGATCGATCACGTGGTGCTGGTACGTCGTCAAGACCGACAGCGCAATCAGGCCGAACCACGCGCCGAGCGCCACCCGCCGCAGCCCGCCCCACAGCGGCGCAAAGCGCACCCACAGGATGACAAGGACGCTGATGTGCAGAGAAGGCGCCCGGTTGTACGGCAAGTCGACCGCCGACAGCAGCGCGAACAGCGCCCCGAGCGCGCCCGATGTCGTCGGTCGCTCGAAAGTGAAGCGCAGTGGAAAAGCGGCGTAGCACACCAGCGACAGCCCCAACGCCAGCAGCAGACGCGTCACGTGGCGCCCAAGCGCGTCGCGGCCGCTGCCGACGAAGAACGAGGCAGCGAAGAAGGCACAGATCGACAGGTACGGCACGATCGTCCAGTCGACGAACGGAATCGCGCGTTCCCAGTCGAACACCCCGCGGCCGATGTCACTGCGCGCGCTGGTCAGCCGGTTGGCAACCCCGTAGGCGACTGCGAAGGCCGCACTGACCAGCAGACAAGCGGGCATCGGCGTGGTCGCCCGCACGGCCTGCGCTGCGTACGGCCGCCGCGCGCGGTGGCGCGGCGCGTGACAAGCGAGCGGCGACATGGCGCTCAGCGCGCGACCCGCTGCGGCACTTCGTGCCCTTGCGCGGCCGCACGCACCGTCTCGAAGCCGCGCCGCATCAGCTCTGCGGCTGCCGCGCCCGCGGCCTGCCGCTGCGCGGCGCGCACCAGATACAGCACCGGTTCGGCGTCGCCGGGGGCACCACGCGAGGCCACGGCCTCGCGCTCTGCCGCGTCGGTCGAGCCGAGCTGGTCGATGTCGAGCACCACCATCTGCCCGGCCGGCTCCGCCATGACATCCTCGCCGCCACCGCAGGCGGCGCACAGAAGCGTGCCGGCGGCCCCGATCGTGGCGGTAGCCATCACCGCGGCGGCTTGTAACGTGACGATCGGCGGCATCTGCAACTTCATGGCTGACTCCTCGGGTGGTGGACACAACGCCCTGCTGCATCGGAATACGGGCGCCACGCGTCGCGCTGGACACCCGGTGCAACCATCCCCCTAGGTCGCCGGTGGCATGTCCGGATCCGGGGCTGCTTGTCGTATGGGTGGCATGCACTTCGGCCTGCGCACCGCCACGTCATCGATCGAACCGGCCCTGCTGGCCGCAGGCCGAAGCATCACAATGGGCCTGCGGTCGCTAACATCGCACCGCACTCTCCTGTGCCCGATCGAGCCAGCCCATGGGCGACGTCACGCAGTTGATCGAACGCGCCCGCGCCGGCGACCGCGCGGCGTTCAGCAGCCTGTTCGAGTTGCTGTACCCCGAGCTGCGCCGCATCGCGCATGCGCGGCTGGCGCACAACGTGCGCGATACGCTGATGGATACCACCGCGCTGGTGCACGAGTGTTATCTGAAGTTCTCGCAGGCCGCGCGGCTGACACCGGGCGACCGCGTGCACTTCCTGTCGTACGCGGCCCGTGTGATGCGCTCGATCATCGTCGACGCGGCCCGCGCGAGCCTGGCGCAGCGTCGCGGCGGCGATGCCGAGCATGTCACGCTCGATACGGGTGTCGCCGACAGCGCGGCGGCGCACACTTCGGAGCACGAGATCCTCGACGTCCACGCGGCGCTCGACGAATTGGCGAAGCTCGACGAGCGTCTGGTCAAGGTGGTCGAGATGCGCTACTTCGGCGGCATGAAGGACGAGGAGATCGCGCAGGTCCTCGGGCTGACCGACCGCACCGTGCGCCGCGATTGGGAGAAGGCGCGGCTGCTGCTGGCGCACGCACTGCGCAGCTAAGGCCAGACCGACCTCCGGCCACGCAGCCATGACGGCGATCGGTGACCTGAGCCCCCGCTGGAGCGAGATCAGTGCGCTGCTCGACGAGGCGCTGGCCCTGCCAGCGGCCGAGCGGGCACGCTGGGTCGAGAGCGCCGCGATCGAGCCGGCCGAGCTGCGCGACACGCTACGTCGGTTGCTGCAAGAGCAGGCTCGTGTCGAGACCGGCGAATTTCTCGAGACGATTGCCAAGCTCGAGCCGCCGAGCGCGCTTGCGTCCGCCACCGGCGAGCCCGCGGCGGGTGATGCCGTCGGGCCATATCGGCTGCAGCGCGAGATCGGCCGCGGCGGCATGGGCGCCGTCTGGCTGGCCGAACGCGCCGACGGCGCGCTCAAGCGCCAGGTCGCGCTGAAGCTGCCGCGGCTGACCTGGGACGGCGCACTCGGCGAACGACTGGCCCGAGAGCGCGACATCCTCGCCTCGCTCGAACACCCGAAC
Organism: uncultured Burkholderiales bacterium; assembly: GCA_937871935.1. Classification (GTDB taxonomy): domain Bacteria; phylum Pseudomonadota; class Gammaproteobacteria; order Burkholderiales; family Burkholderiaceae_C; genus JAEUPI01. The sequence continues at coordinate 24,325 of CALMQI010000015.1, read as the reverse complement.
ATCGCGCGGCTGTACGACGCCGGCGTCGATACCGCCGGTCGGCCCTGGCTGGCGATGGAGTATGTCGACGGCCAGCCGATCGACGTGTACTGCCGCGAGCGCGCGCTCGACACCCGTGCCCGAGTTCGCCTGCTGCTCGATGTGGCCGCCGCAGTGGCCCACGCCCACCGCCAACAGGTGCTGCACCGCGACCTGAAACCGTCGAACATCCTCGTCACGGCCGACGCACAGGTGCGTCTGCTCGACTTCGGCATCGCCAAGCTGATGCGCGACGACCGCGCCGCCGAGACCGCGCTGACGCGCGCGGCCGGCCGCGCACTGACGCCCGAGTATGCAAGCCCGGAGCAGGTGCGCGGCGACTCGCTGTCGGTCGCCAGCGATGTCTACGGCCTCGGCGTGGTGGCGTACGAACTGCTGGCCGGCGACAAGCCCTATCGGCTGAAGCGCGGCAGCGCAGCCGAGCTGGAAGAGGCAGTTGTCTCGGCCGCACCGCCGCCGGCCAGCGCCCGCGCCAGCGACAAGGCCACGGCCCGCGAGCTTCGCGGCGACCTCGACGCGATCCTCAACCAGGCATTGCGCAAGGAGCCCGAGCGTCGTTATGCGAGCGTCGATGCGTTCGCGGCGGACCTGCGCCGCTATCAAAGCAACGAGCGCGTGCTGGCCCGGCCCGATTCACTGTCCTATCGCGCGCTGCGCCTGTGGCGCGCGCACGCGCTGCTCATCTCGCTGAGTGCGGTTGCGCTGGTCGCGCTCGCTGCGGCGGTGGGGCTGGGCGCGACGGCACTGCTGATCGTTGCGCTGACCGCCGGCCTGGGCGCCACGCTGTGGCAGGCACGTCGCGCTTTCGCTCAAGCGCGCGCCACCGCGCAGCAGGCAGCCCGCGCCGATGCGGTGCAGAAGTTCCTGGTCGATCTGCTGGGCAGTGCCGGCTTCGGCGCCATCAGCGCCGAGCAGCGACGCGCCACCACGGTGGATCAGCTGCTCGAGCGCGCCGCGCAGCGCCTGCACGAACGCCCGTCGAGCGATCCGCAGGTGCAGGAGGCATTACTCGGCGTTGTCGCCCAGCTGTTCCAGGGGCTCGGCGTGCACGCGCCCGCGATCGGACTGCGGCGCGAACTAGCAACCAGGCTCGAGGGTCGCGGCGCGGGGGCGATCGAGCGAGCGCGCCTTCACGCCGAGATCGGCAAGGCACTGGTCGAGTCCGACGACGTCGCTGCCGGCATCGAGGCGTATCAAGTGGCGCTGGCGACGCTCGATGGGCACGACGATGCGGCCGCAGTGCTCGCGCGCGCACATGTTCAGGCCATTCTCGGTGTTGCGCATCACTACTTGGGACACAACGATGAAGGTTCGCGCTGGATCCAGTCCGCGACAGCGTCGCCGCGATGGCGCACCGGCGACTCCGTGATGCGCGCCGACATCCTGGACGCGCTGTGCTCGGAGAGTGCGCGTCACGGGCGCATCGACGAGGCCGAAGCTTTCCTGCGCGAAGCGATCGAGTGTGATGCGCAGGGTCGCGAAGCCACGGATCCCGTGGCCATCGAACGGCGGGTCGAGCTTGCGCGGCTGCTCGCCAGCGGGCATCGTTTCACCGAGGCGGAGGCCGAGTTGCGCGGCGCCCTGGCGGTGTTCGAAGCCGTCGGCGAGCCCGACCACCCTTCTGCGGTGCGCATCGTCTTCGAGTTCATCAAGCCGCTGCTGCTGATGGGTCGAGTGGCCGAAGCGCTGGAGCTGATCGGCCGCCCTGCGGCCGCCGTGCAGCGACGGCCCGACCGTTATCCGCCGCTGACGCAGCAACGCCTCGCCCAGGCTCGCGCCGACCTGCTGCTCGAGGACGGCCGCATCGATGAGGCGGCGCCATGGGTCGCCGACGGCGTCGACGCGTTGTGCGAGAGCATCGAGCCGACCGAGTCGACGATTGCGATGAGCGTCAAGGCGCGTTTCCTCGCCGATACCGGCGAATTCGAAGAAGCCAGGCAGTGGCACGAACGCTCGGCGCAGCTGCGCTCCGACATGTTCGGTCCGCAGCACCGACTCACCCTCGTCAGTCGCAACCGCATCGTGATGGTCGCGATGGCGCAGGGGCGCTTCGCCGAGGCGCTGACCTCGTTCGATGACTTGCTCGCCCGAGCACCGTCGCCGGCGACGCCGCAACCCTACGGCGCACCGCGTGACGTGGCAGAACGCCTGCGGGCTGAATGCCTGCTCGAATTGCAGCGCCCCGACGGTGCACTGTCGGTCGCCCAAGCGCATCTGCCGCGACACCTCGATCTGCCCGCGGGCGAACGGCCAGCGCTGACCGAGATCGCGCTGCGCCTGCTGGCCACGCGCGGCCTGATCGCGATGCAGCGCCTCGAGGAAGCCTGGCCACACCTGAACGCGCTCGACGCACTCGTGCGCCCGCTCTACGAGCATCACCCGCAGCGCGCCGCGGTCCACGCCGCATGGGCCCACGCGCTGGCGCAAGCAGGCCAGGCCAACGAAGCGCGGGCTCGCCTGCAGCAGGCCGATCGTGTGCTCGCCGCGCAACCGTCACTCGGACCGCAGTTCCGGCGCTATCCCGACGCGGTGCGGGCGATGGTCAACGCGTAGCCGTCATTGCAGCGACCAGTGCAGCCCGTGGCTGCATGCCGGCGTCGCTGGCTCGCCACCGGCCGATCCGGACACCGCATCCCACGATGGCGCGGTGGCGCCGCCGGCAATGTCCGCCGGCGCATCGGCGCCTCGTATTCCCTGATGAGACGCACAAGGGAGCGATGCGATGGACCTGTTGATCCTGTTGGCGGCGACTCTGGCCTGCGGCGCGGCCGATGCGCTGGGTTTCGTGCATGCCGCACGGGTCTGGCAGGGCGGGACATTCAGCGGTCGCGAGGCCCTGTACTCCGCCGTCTTCTTCCAGTTCGGCGTGGCCATGTACTGGCTCGCGTTGCGCACCCTCAGCGGCTGGGGTGTCGTTTCCACGGAAGCGCAGACGCTGGTGTGGTTTGCCGCCACCATCATCGGCGTCGCTATTCTGAGCGGTCAGTTCCTGCGCTGGCAGTGGACGGATCAGGCGGTGGCCCTCGGCGTGCTCGCCGGGATCGCCTGGCTGCTGGCGCGAACCGGGAGCGCGGAATGATCCCGATCGAAGCGGCGATGTCCGATTTCGATCAATGGGACGCCGCTCAGTATCTGCAGCAGTACTACCGCCACGTCGAAGCCGACGAGGCCGCGACGCTGGATTTCATCGTCAGGGCCTGCGGCCGAATCGCGACGCCGGGCCGTACCCTGGTTTTCGGCGTTGGCCCCACCGTGCATCACCTGTTGCCGCTGGCACCGCACTCGCGTGAACTTCATGTGGCCGACTATCTGGAGTCGAACCTGTTGCACGTCCGGCGCTGGCTGCGGCGCGATGGATCGGCGCACGATTGGCGTGAGTTCGGCCGGCACGTCCTCAAGTGTGAGGGCGTCCGTGTGCCGAGCGAGCGGCAGATCGTCGAACGCGAACATCTGGTCCGATCGCGAGTGACTCGATGCCTGCGGGGCGACGCGGGACTCCGGTCAGCCCTGTCAGCGCCGAGCCTCGGGCGCTACGACGTCGTCGTGTCCTGCTATTGCGCCGAGAGCGCAACCGGCGATCAGGCAATCTGGCGTCGCTACGTGCGCAACATATTGCGTCAGCTTGCACCCGGCGGCCTGTTCATCACGGCGGCTCTGCGCCGTTGCCGAGCATATCGCGTGGGCCCGTGCCGCTTCGCGTGCGCCAACGTCGATGAGCATGACCTCGCTGGCGTACTGTTCGAAGCCGGTGTCGAGCCTGGACAACTTCAGCTCGAAGTGCGGACTGTCGATCTGCGAGCGCGCCTGGGCTACGACAGCATCGTCCTGGCCTCGGCGACCGCCCCGCTGCCTCAGGAACGCGCCGACCGCCTTCTCGCCGCAGGTCGGCGTGCCCGCCCAGGCGAGCCCTCTCGGCGAGGCAGTGACGCGATATGCGCGGTCAGTAGCTGATCCGCGCGTAGTACGTCTTCTGCGCCGCCTCGCGCGCCTGGCCGAGCGTATGGATGCCCATCTCGGCCAGCAGCGGCAGCAGCTTGAGGAACACTTCGGCGGTGACCATCGCGTCGCCCAGGGCCGTGTGGCGACCCATCACCGGCACGTCCAGGCGCTCGGCAATCGCCTCCAGGCCGTGCGAATCCTGGTTCGGGTGCACCACGGCCGACAGCAGCAGCGTGTCGAGCACCGGCTGCTCGAACTTCACGCCGGTGGCTTCTTCCTTCAGCTGCAGGAAGCGCATGTCGAACGCCGCGTTGTGCGCCACCAGCACGCTGTCGTGCGCGAACGCGTGAAACGACGGCAGCACCTGCGGCAGCGTCGGCTGGCCGGCCACCATCTCGGGTCGGATGCCGTGGATCGGGATCGACGCCGGTGGGATCACGCGCTGCGGGTCGACCAGCTGCTCGAAGCACTCCTGCCGCCGCAGCTTGCCGTTGACGATGCGCGCCGCGCCGATCTGGATGATCTCGTCGCCCTGCGAGGGGTTCAGCCCGGTGGTCTCGGTGTCGAACACGGTGTAGCTCAGATCGACCAGTCGGCGCTCGGCCCACTCGCGCGCCGGCTCGCTCGCCTTGAACAGATCGAAGTCGTAGTACTCCGGCCGGCTGTCGCTGCGCACGAACAGGCTCGCATCGAGCTCGGCGCGCGCATCGGCCAGCGGCAGCAGGAAGCGGAAGAACGCGGCCTGGCGCACGCGCTCGCGTTCGAACCAGAACTCGCCGCCGTGGCGTTCGACGACGTCGCGTACGCTCAGCGCCATGCTCTCGGTGCCGACTTTCATGCCCTCGGTCTCCCAGCCGATCACCGTCTCGGTGCTCATCGCCTGGCCGATCCACAGCAGGTCGAGCTGCGCGCGACCCTCGACGTCGGGCGCGGCGGCCAGACGCAGCTGCAGCGTGCGGATCTCGTAGTCCTCGACCAGCCGGCCGGCCAGGAACGCCAGCGCCTGCAGCAGCGAGAAGCTGTCCACGCGCAGCCACAGCGAGCCATCCACCTCGGTGGCCGCCATCCGGCAGTCGTACAGCGCCTCGATGCGGCGTTGCGATGCGGCCACCAGGTCGGCGCCCAGCATGTCCTCCAGCGGCCAGCGTGTCTTCTGCGTCTGCGCGCTGTGGCTGGCCAGCTCGTTCAGGCGCGCCGCCATGGCGCGCGCCTCGTCACGGATGACGCCGAGGAAGCGCTCGCGCGTCGGCTCGTCGAGGTCGGGATACTCGAGCATCTCGAGCGCGGCCTGCAGGTTGCCGAGTGATGCGCGGCTGCCCTCGGCCATGGCGTGCAGCAGCCGGTCACGCTGCGACTCGTCGGCGAAGTCGCGCGTGATGTTGTCGAGCATCAGCACGAAGCCGCTGATCTCGGCGTCGGCGTCGCCGGCTCTAACGGGCGCCATCTGCGCGCGCAGCAGCTGGCCGCCGCGCGTGGTGGTGACGAACTGCGCCGACGGCTGCGCGGCGCCGCGCTGCATGCGCTGGCGGATGCTCTCCAGCGCATGCGCGACGAGCTTGCGGTCGAACACCGCGTAGATCGAGCGGCCCAGGCCGATCAGCTCGGCGCCGTCGGCCAGCGCCGGCGCGTCCGACAGCGCGCGAAACTGGATGCGGGCGCGGTTGTTGTACAGCAGCACGCGGCCATCGAGGTTGCAGACGACGACACTTTGCGTCAGCTCGCTCATCAGCGCGGCCAGGCGGCTGCGCTCGTGCTCGATTTCGCGGCCCCCGGCCTCCACGGCCGCCTGCACCTGGCGCGCCATGTCGGCGCGCAGCTCGCCGCGCTGGCGCGCCAGCGCATTGATCGCCTCGCGCAGCGCCCTCAGCCCGTCGCCGGGCAGCGGCGGGATCTCGCGCGCGGTGTCGGTGGCCACCAGCAGCCGTGCCTGCTCCGCCAGCTGCGCGGGCGGCGCGACCCAGCGCATCCAGGCCTTGTCGACGCCCCAGCCGCACAGCCCTGACAGCAGCAGCCACATCAGCAGCAGCGGTGCCGCCAGCGGCTCGATGGCCTGCAGCCAGGCGCTGCGCACAGCCTCGTCCAGCGTCGACGCCACGAAGGCCGTGCCCGCCACGCCCCACAGCCCCAGCAGCAACGCCGGCGCCAGCGCCGCGGCCATGCGTTGCAGCGGCAGCTTCTTCACGCGCCGCCCTGCTGAAGCAGCTCACGCACCCGGGCCGCCAGCTCCTTGGTCGAGAACGGCTTGATCACGTAGGCGTCGGCGCCAAGCGCCATGCCCTTGGCGACGTCGGTGTCGCGGCCCTTGGCGGTGAGCAGCACGATCTTCACGCCCGCCAGCGTGTCGTCGGCGCGCACCGCCTGGCAGACCTCGAAACCGGTCTTGCCCGGCATCATCACGTCCAGCAGCACCAGTGCCGGCCGTTCGCGCTGGATCGTCGCCAGCGCCTGCACGCCGTCGCGCGCCACCAGCACCTGGTAGCCCTCGCGCTTCATCAGGAACTCCAGCGAAACGACGATGTTCGGTTCGTCGTCGGCGATCAGCACTTTCTGTGTCATGGCATGGCCTCCTGCAAGGCGAGCGACAGCGGCAGTTCGAAGCCGAAGCAGGCACCGGGGCCCGGCGACGCGTCGAGCCACATGCGCCCGCCGAAATGTTCGACGATCTGGCGGCTGATCGGCAGCCCGAGGCCGGTGCCCTGCGGGCGGTTGGCGGCGTCGCCGCCTTGGCGGAACTTCTGGAAGATCAGGCTGCGCTGCTCGGCCGGCACGCCGGGGCCGTTGTCGTGCACCTCGACGCGCAGCGCGCGGTCGCTGCGCGACAGGCGCACCGTCACGCGGCCACCCTGCACCGGCACGAACTTGGCCGCATTGGACAGCAGGTTGAGCAGCACCTGCGTCAGCCGGTCGGGGTCGGCGCGCAACAGCGGCAGACCCGCCTCAGCCTGCAGCGTGACCTCGGCACCGCGCTCGCGAAACAGCTCGCGCGTGGTCTGCACGGCGCCTTCAGCCAGCGCCCGCATGTCGACGTCGGCGTTGTGCCATTGCGCGTGACCGGATTCGATCTTGGCCATGTCGAGCACCTGGTTGACCAGCCGGCTCAGGCGCTCCGTCTCGGCGACGATGATGCCGGTGAACTGGGCGCGCTGCGCCGCCGGCATGTCGGAGTCGTCGACCATCAGCTCGGCCAGCGCGCGGATCGACGTGAGCGGCGTGCGCAGTTCGTGCGTCACCGACGACATGAAGTCGTCCTTCAACCGGTCCAGGCTCTTCAGCTGCTCGTTGGCGGCCCGCAGTTCGGCACCGGCCTGCGCCAGCGAGCGCGACTTCTCCTCCAGCTCGTGCGAGTAGGCGCGCAGCTGCATCGCCTCGCGCGAGGCCTCGTCGAGGATGCGCGTCACGTCGTCCAGGGCGAGTGTCTCCTCCTCGACGGTGGCGGCGATCATCACGCGCGCCGATGCGCTGCCGACCGCGCCGGCCAGTTGCGTCTCGACGAACTGCACCAGCCGCGCGTCGGCCGGGATCTGTTCGATGCCGGCCGCCCCGACGCGACGCGCGTGCTCGGCGAACAGGCGCTGCGCCGCGTCGTGGCCGAGAAAGCGCCCGGCCAGCGCCAGCAGATCGGCCACGCGCGCGGTACCGCGCCAGAACACCGGCTGCTGGCCATCGGCCGCGCGCGGACGCCGCATCGCGTCGACGAACAGCAGCGCCTGGCTCATCTCGCCCGCGGTCGGCACGCGCCTGAGCGACACCGCGACGTACAGGCCGGCGTTGGCCAGCAGGCTCCAGAACAGCGAATGCGTCAGTCCATCGAGCCGCGTCAACCCGAACAGCTGCTCGGGCTTGAGCCAGGCGATGCCGAAGGGTCCGTGCATCAGGAAGTCGGTGGCCACCCAGCCCGACTTGGCGATCGACGGCAGCATCAGCGTGTAGACCCACAGCGCAAAGCCCGCGCCGAGCCCGGCCAGGGCGCCTTCGCGCGTGCCGCCCTTCCAGTACATGCCGCCGAGCAGCGCCGGCGCGAACTGCGCGACCGCCGCAAAGCTGATCAGCCCGATGCTGACCAGCGCATAGGCCTCGCCGGCGACACGGAAGTACAGATAACCGAGCAGCAGCAGCACGACGATGGCGCTGCGCCGGATGCCGAGCAGCAGGCCGGTCAGGTCGCCCGCGACACCGCGGGCGCCGGGTTTGCCGCCCGCACCGAACCGCACCGTCCGCAGCAGCAGCGGCATCACCAAGTCGTTGCACACCATCGTCGCCACCGCGATCGTCTCGACGATCACCATGCCGGTGGCCGCCGACAGACCGCCGACGAAGGCCAGCAGCGCCAGGGTGCCATGGCCTTCGGTCAGCGGCAGCGACAGCACGAAGGTCTCGGGGTCCATGCGGCCGGGGCCGAAGTGCAGCAGGCCGCCGATCGCGATCGGCAGCACGAACAGGTTGATCAGCAGCAGGTACAGCGGAAACGCCCATGCCGCGCGGCGCACGTGGCGCTCGTCGACGTTTTCCACCACCATGACCTGGAACTGCCGCGGCAGGAAGATCACCGACAGCATGGCCAGCAGCGTCAGCGCGAACCACTGGTCGTAGGCGAACGAGGCGCCGCTTTGCAGCAGCTTGCGCACGTCGGGCACGTCCTGTGCGCGGTCGAACAACGCCGCCGGCCCGTCGAACAGGCCCCAGGTCACGAAGATGCCGACGGCCAGGAAGGCCAGCAGCTTGACCACCGACTCCACCGCGATCGCCGCCACCATGCCCTCGTGGCGCTCGGTGGTGTCGAGGTGCCGGGTGCCGAACAGCACCGTGAAGCCGGCCAGCGCGAGGGCGACGTAGAAGGTGCTGTCGCCCCACCACGCGCCGTGGCTCTGCGCTTGCGCCGTCAGCACCGCGTAGCCGCTGGCCACCGCCTTCAATTGCAGCGCCATGTACGGCACGATGCCCACCACCGCGATCAGCGTCACCAGGCCGGCGATCAGCGGGCTCTTGCCGTGCCGGCTGGCGATGAAATCGGCGATCGAAGTGATGCGCTGCCCGCGCGCGATGCGGATCATCTTGCGCAGCACCAGCGCCGCCAGCACCATCGCCAGCGTCGGGCCCAGGTAGATCGGCAGGAACCAGACCCCCGCGCTGGCCGCGCGGCCGACGCTGCCGAAGTAGGTCCACGCGGTGCAGTACACGCCCATCGACAGCGTGTACACCCACGCATTGCCGATCAGCGAGCGGCCCTGCCGCGCCCGCCGGTCGGCGAACGCCGCCACCGCGAACAGCAGCAGCAGATAGGCCAGCGAGACGGCGAGAACCAGCGGAGTCGACAACATGCCTCGAGCGTGCGTGAATCCGGTGCGCCGCGTCAGTCGTCCGCGCCGCGTTCGCTGACGACAGCCAGCACCACGATCAGCAGAGCCCACACGAAGAACAGGGCCAGCGGCAGCAACGGCAGTCCGAACACCCGCAGGTCGCGGTCGAACAGGCTGAGCAGCGGAAAATTCAGCAGCAGCGCGCTGGCGACGAACAGCCCGACCAGGCGCGGGCCGCGCAGCGATAGGGGGCCTCGGTCGGGCGCGGCAACGCGCATGCGGTCGTCTCCTGTGGCGCGGCCTCGTGGGCCGCGTTTCTCTCGTCCGTCGAGTGTTCTCCCCGGCGCTGACGGTGGTCTGACGCGCCAGCAGCCTCGGCCGACGGCCGCCGGCTTCACCGCGGCGGGACGCAACCCGGGTGGCGCCGGGTTGACCCCGGTCAGTTCGGGGCCGTGCCTTCGCTGCGCCCTTGGGCGCGCGCCAGCAACAGCTCGCGTTCGCGCGCGTTGCGGGCCAGCGTGGCGGCGTGCTGCCACTCGGCGCGCGCCTCGTCGCGGCGGCCGAGCTTGTCGAGCAGGTCGGCCCGCACGCTCGGCAGCCACTGGTAGTCGCGCAGCGCCGCATCGTCGCGCAGCGCGTCGACCAGTTCGAGCGCGGCCTCGGGGCCGAATGCCATGCCGACGGCCACCGCCCGGTTCAGTCGCACCACCGGCGACGGCGCCACCTGCTCGAGCGCGTCGTACAAGGCCACGATGCCGGCCCAGTCGGTGGCGGCGGCGTCTGCCGCCCGTGCGTGGCAGGCCGCGATGGCGGCCTGCAGCGCATAGGGCCCGAGCGCGCCGCCGGCGCTGCCGGCCAGTGCCTGTGCGCGCTGCAGCGCCAGCAGGCCGCGCCGGATGAGCAGCCGGTCCCAGCGCTGGCGGTCCTGCTGCGCCAGCAGCACCGGGCGCCCGGCCGCATCGGTGCGCGCCGCGTCGCGCGAGGCCTGCAGCTCCATCAGCGCGAGCAGGCCCTGCACCTCGCTCTCGTGCGGCGCCAGCCCGGCCAGCATGCGGGCCAGGCGCAGCGCCTCCTGCATCAGGGCTGGCCGCATCCAGTCGTCACCACGCGTGGCCGTGTAGCCTTCGTTGAAGATCGCGTACACCACCTCCAGCACCGAGGCCAGGCGCTGCTGCAGGCCGTCGCCCTGCGGCAACTCGAACGCCACACGCGCCGCGGTGAGCGTGCGCTTGGCGCGCACGATGCGCTGCGCGATGGTCGGCTCGGTGGCCAGGAAGGCACGCGCGATCTCCTCGGTCGACAGGCCGCCCAGCAGCTTGAGCGTCAGCGCGATGCGGGCGTCGGGCTTCAGCACCGGATGGCAGGCGGTGAAGATCAGGCGCAGCAGGTCGTCGCCGATCGGATCGGCCTGCGCCGCGGCCACCGCGTCGACGATGTCGGGCACCACGTGATCGCCACGCGCGTCGGCGTCGGCGCCCAGCTCGTCGTGCTTGCGCGCCTGCAGCGCGGCCTGGCGCAGCCGGTCGAGCGCGCGGTGCTTGGCGGTGGTCATCAGCCAGGCGCCGGGGTTGTCGGGCACGCCGTCGCGTGGCCAGTGCTCGAGTGCGGCCACCAGCGCGTCCTGCGCCAGCTCCTCGGCCCAGCCGATGTCGCGCACCAAACGCGCGAGCACCGCCACCACCTTGGCCGACTCGATGCGCCAGACCGCCTCGATGGCCCGGTGCACGTCGGTCGTGGCGGCGCCGGGCATGCCTCAGTCGCGGCCGGCGGATGCGGCGGTGCCAAGGCCGAGCTCGCGAAACCGGTTCACGCCGGGGCTGGGCGCAAAGTCGTCGAGCTCGAACAGCTGGCGCACCTCGATCTCGGCGATGCCGCCGTCGACCGCCGGGTTCGGGAAGCGCCGCGTCCATTCGAGCGCCTCGTCGCGGCTGCGCGTCTGGATCAGCGTGTAGCCGGCGACCAGCTCCTTGGTTTCGGCAAACGGGCCGTCGATGACACGGTGTTGTGCGCCGTCGTACTGCACGCGCCAGGCCCTGGCGCTCGGCTGCAGGCCGGCGGCGTCGAGCAGCACGCCGGCGCGCGCCAGCTGCTCATGGAAGTCCGCCATCGCGGCGAACAGGGCCTCGCCGGGCGTCGCGCCGGCTTCGGACTCGCGGGTGGCTTTCACCAGGATCATGAATCGCATGGCGTCACTCCATCGTGGGGTTGGGCTGACACTCCCACGACGGCCGGGCCGGGCCGGTTTCGACAATCGGAGCGACGCGAACAAACCCGGGGAACGCCTAGGCGCGGCTTTCCAGGAAACAGGGCCCCAGCGCGCGCACCTCCACCGTGCACCATTCGGCCGCCGGGCAGCGCGCCGCGATGGCGAGCGCCTCCTCGCGCGTGGTCACATCGACCAGGAAGAAGCCGCCGACCATCTCCTTGGCTTCGGCGAACGGGCCGTCGAGCACCCTGGGCCGGCCCTCGTGCACCTGCACGCGCGCTGCAGACTCCACGGCAAGCGACTCCACGCCGCGCAGCACGCCTTGTTCCTGCAGTTCGGCGGCGAAACGCTGCATGCGCGCATAGACACGCTCGCCCTCCTGGCGGCTGCGTGAGGCCCGCTGCGTGGGCGGCTCGATCATCAAGAGCATGTAGGCCATGGGGCGCTCGTCGGTATCGGCGAAGAGGGCACCGATTAAAGCATCGCTGTCCGCGGCGCGGGGGCGCGGGGGCCGAAACGCCCTACAGCGTGTCGAGCTTGAACTGCTGGCGCAGCAGCGCCCGGAAGCGCCGGATGATGGCCAGCGCGTCCTGCAGGGGCTCGCGCTCCAGCGTGCCGAGCTCCGCCGGGCGCACCAGGTTGCTCGGCTGCAGACCGAGCCGGCGCTCACGCAGCTGGTGGTTGAGCTTGAGCGCCATCATGAAGTGCAGCGCGTCCGTCAGGTCGCGTGCCAGCGGCGCATCGATCGCCCCGCACGCCACCAGCGCGTGCAGCCGGTCGACGGTACCGACGGCGCGAACGCGATGGCGCAGAGCCAGCGCGCGCACACCGTGCACGATCGGAAAGGTGCCGAGCTTCTTCAGGTCGAGCACCTGCTCGTCACGGCGCGTCGTCAGCCAGCTCCACCAGGGACTGCTCTCGCTGAACTGGTCGGCTGCGCTGGCAAAGCGCGCCAGGAACGCATCGTTGTCGACGAGGATGTTCTCCAGGTGCAGGCGCGCCGCCTCGAGCAGTCGTGCGTCGCCTGCCACGCAGGCCGCGTCGAAAAAGATCGCCAGCCGCATCGGGCCGTCCGGGTCGGCGCCGAAGACCCACTCGCGCAACGTCGCGCGAAAGCCGCTGACCGGCTGGCGCCAGAGCGGGTTGGTGACCATGATGTCACCCGGGCAGGGCGGATAACCCAGTTCGGCCAAGGCCTGGCTGAAGCGCTCGGCCACCTGCTCGACGCCATCGACGTCCACGCCGTCGCGCAGCAGGAGCGCATTGTCCTGGTCGGTCTTCAGGATCTGCTCGCCGCGGCCTTCGCTGCCCATCACCAGCAGGCAGCTGTTGGCCAGCAGGTCGCTCGGCGCCACCATGAGCCACAGCTTGGCGAACAGCCGCGTGTTCAGCTCGCCGACCAGCCGCGAGATGCGTTCGATCTTGATGCCGCTGTCGTGCAGCAGCACCACCATGTCGTCGATGCGCTGCGCCGCGGACTTCAGCTCGGCCACCGAGGTGGCGTCGTCGATCTGCACCGCGACGATATGAGAGTGGTTGGCGACCAGGCTCACCAGGTCGAGTTGACCCAGCACGCCGACCACCTCGCCGTGCTCGCGCACCACCAGCCGGTGCACGCGATGCCGCACCATCAGCCACAGCGCCTCGAACAGGTCGGTGTCGGGGTCGACGGCGACGAGGTCGAAACGCGCGCAGTCGCGCACCGCCAGCTGCTGGACCGGCAACGCGCCGGCCAGCGCGTCACGCAGGTCGGTGGTGGTGAACATGCCCAGGCGCTCGCCGTCGCGCACCAGCACGTAGGTGACACGCTGCTCGGCCATGTGGCGGCACACGCTGACCACGTCGCGCTCGCCGTCCACGGTCACCGGCTTGCGGATGTAGGCGTCGCGGATGCGCGCCGTCACCAGCGAGAGCATCTCGCGTTGCGCGTCGGGAGGTGTAGTCGCGTTCATGACCAAAGGACGAAAGGGACTGCGGACCCTGTGCCCGCAGTCCCCCGAAGGAGAGAACCCGGGCCGCTCAATGCCCGCTGGCCCCTGAGGCGCCGATGCCCGTCTCCGAGCGCACTTCCTGCGCAGGATAACCGGCACGGTCCTGCGCGCCGCGGGCGCTGCGGTCCAGCACCGACACCAGCCAGATGGTGATGAAGGCCAGCGGAATCGAGAAGATCGCCGCCGAGTTGTACGGGAACCAGGCCGAACCCGCGGGGTTGTGCATCACGGCCTCCCACACGCTGGCCGAGCCGATGGTCAGCGCCACCGCCGCCACCAGGCCGACGAAGCCGCCGGTCACCGCACCCTTGGTGGTGCAGCCCTTCCACAGCACCGACATGAACAGCACCGGGAAGTTGGCCGACGCCGCGATCACGAAGGCCAGCATCACCATGTAGGCGACGTTTTCCTTCTCGAACGCGATACCGAGCACGACCGCGATGATGCCCAGGCACACCGTGGTGATCTTCGACACACGCAGTTCCTGCGCCTGGTCGACGCGGCCCTTGCGCCACACCGAAGCGTACAGGTCGTGCGACACCGCCGAGGCACCCGACAGCGTCAGGCCGGCCACCACCGCCAGGATGGTGGCGAAGGCCACCGCCGAGATGAAGCCGAGGAACCAGTTGCCGCCCACCGCGCCGGCCAGGTGCACGGCCGCCATGTTGCCGCCGCCGACCAGGCCCTTGGCGACATCGCCGCCGACGAAGTAGTTGGCCGGATTCGGGATCAGGTTGGTGATGGCGCCGAAGCCGATGATGAACGTGAGGATGTAGAAGTAGCCGATCCAGGTGGTGGCCCAGCCGACCGACTTGCGTGCTTCCTTGGCGTTGGGCACGGTGAAGAAGCGCATCAGGATGTGCGGCAGTCCGGCGGTGCCGAACATCAGCGCCATGCCGACCGAGATGGCCGAGATCGGGTCCTTGATCAGTGCGCCGGGCGCCATGATGGCGTCCTTCTTCGAGTGCACCTCGATCGCCTTGGCGAACATCGCCTCGGGCGAGAAGCCGAACTGGATCAGCACCATCAGCGCCATGAAGGTCGCGCCGCCCAGCAGCATGCAGGCCTTGATGATCTGCACCCAGGTGGTCGCGGTCATGCCGCCGAACAGCACGTACATCATCATGATCGAGCCGACCAGGATCTCGGCGTACAGGTAGTCCATGCCGAACAGCAGCTTGATCAGCTGCCCGGCGCCGACCATCTGCGCGATCATGTAGAAGGCCACCACCACCAGCGAGCCCGAGGCCGCGAAGATGCGGATCGGCGTCTGGCTGAAGCGGTAGCCGGCCACGTCGGCGAAGGTGAACTTGCCCAGGTTGCGCAGGCGCTCGGCCATCAGGAAGGTGATGACCGGCCAGCCGACCAGCCAGCCGATCGAGAAGATCAGGCCGTCGAAACCGTTGGCGAACACCAGACCCGAGATGCCGAGAAAGGAGGCCGCCGACATGTAGTCGCCGGCGATCGCCAGGCCGTTCTGGAAGCCGGTGATGCCGCCACCGGCGGTATAGAAATCGGAGGCGCTCTTGGTCTTGGCCGCGGCCCACTTGGTGATGCCCAGGGTGGCCAGCACAAAGATGCCGAACATGCCGATCGCCACCCAGTTGGTGGCCTGCTTCTGCGCCTGGCCGAGGTCGGCCCCGGCGGCGAACGCCGCCACGCCGGCGACGGCGAGCGCCGTGCCGACCAGCAGCTTGAACAGCGTCTTCGCGCTCTGTGTGGTGAATCTCATTTGACGGCTCCCTTGACGATCTGGTCCGTGAGAGCGTCGAACTCGCTGTTGGCGCGCCGCACGTAGATCCAGGTGATGACGATCGTGAACACGATGACGGCCACGCCCAGCGGCATGCCCACCGTGGTGACGCCGGTGCCCAGCTTCTGCGCGAGCAGCGGCTTGTTGAAGGCGACCAGCAGAATGAAGCCGTAGTACGCGATCATCCCGGCCAGCGACAGCCACCAGCCGAACGCGGTGCGCTTGGCCTTCAGCTCCTGGTATTTGGGATGGCTCGCGATGCGACTGGCGAGATTCACTTCCATGTTTGTCTCCTTGTCGGAATGGTCCGACATCAGTGGCGCATCATTGGGCAGGCGACTGACCATGCTCTGACGCCTGGCCAACACAAACTGACGCCGCTTCTGCAACAGGAGCGAAGCAGCAACGCGTGTTCGCGATGCAAGAGCGCCGTCGGCGCAACGTCAGCGTGACGTCAGTGAGGCCGGCTCGTGCGCTGCGGCCAGGCGCAGCTCGACTGCGAAGCCGTGCCCGTCTTCCGGCTCGGGCAGCACGAGCCGCCCGCCATGGGCGCGCGCCACCACATCGGCCAGCATCAGGCCGAGGCCGGTGTGGCCTTCGTAGCGCGCGTCGCCGAGCGCCGTCTGCAGCGCCACTCGCCGTGCGGTCGGCACGCCGGGGCCGTCGTCGTGCAGCCGCACGCAATCGGCTGCCGGTGCACTGAGTCGCGCGTGCTTCGCACCGTGGCGCAGCGAGTTGTCGAGCAGGTTCAACAGCGCTGCGGCCAGCAGGTCGGGATCGGCGTCGACGACCGCGCCGCGCTGCACGTCGACCGCGATGCCGTCGAGCGGCAGCCGGCCGACCAGTGCGTCGAGCGCGACGCGCTGGCGCTGCGGCTCGGTGCCGCTGCGAAACAGCGCCAGCAGCGCCGCCACCACCTGCTGCAGGCGCCGCGACGCGTCGCGCACCCGCGTCAGCCGCGGCAGCAGCGCCGGCGGGCACTCGCGCTGGGCGACTGCGAGCTGCGCGTCGATGCCGGCCAGCGGTGTGCGCAGTGCATGCGCCGCATGCGCGCTGAAGCCCCGTTCGCTGGCGACACGGCGCGCCAGCCGCTGTGCCAGGCTGTTGATCGCACCATGCACCGGCGCGAGCTCGGCCCGCTCGGCATCGCCCAGCGTGGCGTTGCCCTGCAGCGGGTCGAAGCCGCTCAGGCGCTGCGACAGCGTCTGCAGCGGCGCGAGCTCGTGGCGCAACGTTGCGCGCAGCGACACGTAACCCAGCAAGCCCACCGCCAGCGCGGCCAGCACGGCATGGATGCCGGCCTCGAAGCGGGCCTCGGCGCGTTCGGTGCGCGACTGCGCCACCACCAGCAGCCGACCGCCGCCGAGAGCCTGGCCGAAGATGCGCCAGTGCGGGGTGTCGGCAAAGCCGGTACCGTGTGCCTCACGGAACGGCTCGACCGGTGCACGCGGCGAGCGCAGCAGCATCGTGCCGTCGGCGCCGATCAGCTGCCAGGCAAAACGTTCGTCACTGCCACCGGCGCCGACCGCCTGCACCATCGGCGTCTGGCCGGCGACCAGGCCGTCGGCCTGCGTGGCGAGCAGCCCGCCGAGCACGTCGGTCGACGCGCGCAGCGTGTCATCGAGCAGCTCGTCGACCTCTTCCTGCACCGCCATCGCGACCGCCAGCGCAACCGCCAGTCCGGCCAGCAGCGACCAACCGAGCAGCGCACGCGCGACGCGGCGCCGGATCGACGGCAGCCGTGACGGCGCGGGCTGCGTCTCGGCCGGCGTCACGACGGAGTCGGCGCGTCGATGCGGTAGCCCATGCCGCGCACCGTCTCGATCAGGTCGCGGCCGAGCTTGCGCCGCAGGCTCGACACATGCACTTCGAGCGCGTTGCTCGACACCTCGCTGTGCCCGGTGAACACCAGGTGCTCGAGATCGGGCTTGGACACGATGCGCCCGGCGCGCAGCGCCAGCGCCTCCAGCAGCCCCCACTCGCGTGCGGTCAGCTCGGCGCGCACGCCGTCGACGCTGGCGGCGCGCGCCGCCAGGTCGATCTGCACCGCGCCGAAGTGCAGCAGCGCATGGCTGGCGCCGGCGCGCCGCCGACCGAACACACGCAGCCGCGCCGCCAGCTCCTCGGGAGCGAACGGCTTGACCAGATAGTCGTCGGCACCGCTGTCGAGCCCCGTCACGCGGTCGTTCAGCAGGTCGCGCGCACTCAGCATCAGCATCGGCGTCATGTCGCCGCGGGCGCGGCGGGCCGCGATCCAGTCGCGCCCCGACCCGTCGGGCAGTTGCCAGTCGACCAGCAGCGCGTCGAACGGATCGCCGCGGAAGGCCTCGGCCTGCTCCAGGCGCGCGACCCACTCGACCTGATGGCCGTCGGCACGCAGAAAGTCCCGCAGTCCCTCACCCAGCGTGAGGTCGTCCTCGATCAGCAACAGACGCATCGCTTTGGCAACCCGTTAGAACCTCGTCACGGAACCCAGTTTCTCACCATTGCGCTGCGTCAATTGCCCGCACTCGCTTCAGGGCTCCTTCAGACGCCGGTGGCTGAATCGAGGCGATGTCTGCCCCGTTCGCCCACGACCAACACGCGCCCGCCGCCCGGGCCGATCGCTTCGTCATTCCCGCCACCGTCGAACAGGTCCTGCTGGCGGCCAGTGTGTTCTGGGCGCTGGCCGCCAACCGCTTGTTCTTCAATGCAGCCTTGCATGGCCGCGACGGCGCCAGCGCCGCCACCTGGGGCTTCGCATTCGGCGTTGTGGTGCTGCTGGTCACCGTGCACTTCCTGCTGCTTGCGCTGGTGTGCAACCGGTGGACGGTGAAGCCCGTGCTGGCGGTGCTGATCGTGGCCACCGCGCTGGCCGCGCACTACATGGGGCGTTTTGGCGTCTACCTCGACCCGTCGATGCTGCGCAACGTGCTGCACACCGACGTGTCGGAAGTCCGCGAACTGCTGGCGCCGGCGCTGCTGTGGCAGCTGCTGCTGAACGCGCTGTTGCCGCTGCTGCTGTTGTGGCGGGTCCGCATCGTCCGTCACCGCTGGCCGCGCGCCGCGCTGGTGCGCACCGGCATGCTGCTGGGCGCTGCGGTGACCGCGGCGTTGACCCTCGTGGCCGTGTTCCAGCCGATGGCAGCGCTGATGCGCAACCACCGCGAGGTGCGTTACCTCATCACGCCGGCCAACATGGTGTGGTCGATCGGCGCAGTCGCCGTTGCCGATGCAAAGGGCGCGGCGCAGCCGCGCCAGCCGATCGGCCTGGACGCCAGGCCGGCAGCGGGCCGGGCGTCGCGCCAGCGCCCGCTGCTGGTGGTGCTGGTGGTCGGCGAGACGGCACGCGCGGCCAACTGGGGCCTGAACGGCTACGCCCGCCAGACCACGCCGCAGCTGGCCACGCTGCCGGTGATCAACTTCAGCGACGTGACGAGCTGCGGCACCAACACCGAGGTGTCGCTGCCGTGCATGTTCGCGCCGGTCGGGCGCCGCGACTACGACGAAGCTCGCGTCCGCGGCAGCGAGGGCCTGCTGCATGTGCTGGCGCGCGCCGGCGTCGCCGTGCACTGGCGCGACAACCAGTCGGGCTGCAAGGGTGTGTGCGACGGGCTACCCAACGACAGCGTGCAGGCTCTGAACGCGACGGGCCTGTGCCACGACGGGCATTGTCTCGACGAGGGCCTGGCCTACGACCTGGACAAGCGGCTCGACAAGGCGGCCGGCGTGCAGCTGCTGGTGTTGCATCAGCTCGGCAACCACGGGCCGTCGTACTTCCGCCGCTATCCGAGCGGATTCGCCCGCTTCTCGCCGGCCTGCGAGCACGACGACCTGCAGCGCTGCTCGCGCGAGCAGATCGTCAACGCCTATGACAACGCGCTGCTCTATACCGACCACGTGCTGGCCAGCCTGATCACGCAGCTGCGCGCTCGCGCGGGCAGCGTCGACTCGGCGCTGCTCTACGTATCGGACCACGGCGAATCGCTCGGCGAGAAGGGGCTGTTCCTGCACGGCATGCCATACGCCATCGCGCCGTCCGAGCAGACCCGCGTGCCGATGGTGATGTGGTTGTCCGACGGACTGCGCGCATCGGCGGCGCTCGACGGCGATTGCCTGCGCCGCCGCGCCGCCGCACCGGTGGCGCACGACCACCTGTTCCACACGCTGCTCGGCCTGCTCGACGTGGCGACGTCGCTCTACGAGCCCACGTGGGATCTGACGCACGACTGCCACCTGCCGGCACTGGCCCTGAAGGGACGATGAACAGGGTCGCGACGCGTGCTCCCGCGCGTGATATCGCGCTCGCCGGCGTGGCGCTGCTCGGCCTGGCGCTGTGGGAGGCGTCGGGCTGGGATCTCGCCGCCGCGCGGCTGTACGGCGGCGACAGCGGCTTCGCGTGGCGCGAGAGCTGGCTGACGTCCAACCTCGCGCATCAGGGCGGCCGCTGGCTCGCGTGGGCGGTGCTGGCACTGATGGCGGTCGACGCGATCCGGCCGCTGCTCGACGGCCCCTCGCGGCGCGAGCGCTGGTACTCGATCGTCGTGGTGCTGGCCTGCACGGTGCTCGTGCCGGGCATGAAGCGCCTGACACACAGCAGCTGCCCGTGGGACCTGCGCGAGTTCGGCGGCGTGGCCGCCTACGTGCCGCACTGGCACTGGTTCGCCCTCGATGGCGGGCCGGGGCACTGCTTCCCGTCGGGACACGCGGTCGCCGCCTTCGCCTTCCTGGGCGGCTACTTCGGCTGGCGGCGCAGCCGCCCGGGGCTGGCGCGCGCCTGGCTGGTCGGCGTGTGCGTGGTCGGCGCTCTGTTCGGCTGGGCGCAGCTGGCGCGCGGCGCCCACTATCCGAGCCACACGCTGTGGTCAGCGTGGCTGTGCTGGAGCCTGTGCGTGATCATCAACCTGCTGCCACGCCCGACCGGCGGCAACGCAGCCCCTGTTGCGCCGGTACCGCGCGCGCTCGGTGCCGACTGAGGCCTGTCGGCGAGGCGACACCCGCGCGCAATTCATCGCGGCGTGCGGCTCACGCCGGCGCGCGGCGCCCCGGCCTTCTGCCAGGCCGGCCCGTCGAACCACGGGTCGCCCTGCAGGACGGCGCGCAGCATCGGCAAGGCGTCCAGCCCCCAGAAGAGACGGCCGTCGAGCTCGAAGCTCGGCACGCCGAAGAGGCCCTTGGTGATGGCCTCGTCGGTCAGCGCACGCAGCTGCGCCTTGACGGCGTCGCTCGCCGGATCGCGCAGCGGCGCCAGGTCGGCTGCCAGCGCCGCCAGGCGGGCCGTGTCGGTGGCATCGTCGCCGCCGTGCCAGACATGGTGCATCAGCACTTCCACGATGCGCCGGTTGGGCATGTCGCCGTCGGCGCAGCAGGCCAGCGCCAGCCGCTGCAGCGGCAGCGGGTTGAAAGGATGCAGGCGCGGCGCGCGCATCTGGATGCCGTGCGCGTGCGCCAGCCAGGCGACGTGGCGGAAGGTCCAGGCCCGCTTGGGTTCGACCTCGGCCGGGCCCTTCTGCCCCCAATGGTTGAGCAGGGCGGCGAACAGCACCGGCCGGTACTGCACCTCGTAGGAACAACCCTCCAGCACCTGCGGCAAACGCTCGAAGGCGAGGTAGGCGAATGGCGAAATCACGTCGAACCAGAACACGATGCGCTTCATGCCGGCCCTTTGATGATGGTGGCAACGGTCGCGGCGGCGGGCCCCTGACGCGCATCGCGTCTGCGTGCCGCGATGCGTCGCCAGACGGCGCGCCGGCCGTCGTCGTCGAGCGTACTCCAGCTGGCGATCTCGTCGATCGTGCGCTGGCAGCCCTCGCACAGGCCGGTGGCAGCAACCATGCGGCAGACGTTGATGCAGGGCGATGGCACGCCGGCCGCGCCGCTCTTCATGTCGCCACCACCACGTCGGCCACCGGCGCGCCGGTGTAGCGCTCGAGATCCTGCGGCGCCAGGCGGAACACGCCGTTCGGGTGTCCGGCCGCGGCCCAGATCTCGGCAAAGCGGAACAGCTCGCGGTCGATCAGTGTGACCGGTGGCGCACTGTGCGCCAGCGGCGCGACGCCGCCGATCGCGAAGCCGGTGCGCGCCTTGACGAAATCGGCATCGGCGCGTTTGAGCGCGCCGGTGATCGCGCCGACCTTGGCCTCGTCGACGCGGCGGTCGCCCGACGCGATGACCAGCACCGCCTGGTCGTCGGCGCGGCGGCGGAAGATCACGCTCTTGGCGATCTGGCCGACGAGCACGCCGAGTGCGTCGGCCGCCTCCTGCGAGGTGCGCGCGGCCACCTCGAGCCACACCGGCTCGTGCGGATGGGCGAGCGCGCGCAGCGCCTGCGCCACGCGCTGGAAGCCCTCGGGGCGCACGACGTCGCCCGTCGGCCCGCTGCTCACGTGAGCAGCGCCTTGCCGCGCCTGGCCAGCAGCGCGCGGCCGACGCGCGACACCGGCGCGCGGCCGAGCCGGTCGGAGATGAACTCGGCGGCGTCGACCAGCCGATCGAGGTGAATGCCGGTCTCGATGCCCAGCCCATCGAGCATGAACACCACGTCCTCGGTGGCCACGTTGCCGGTCGCGCCCTTGGCATACGGGCAGCCGCCGAGGCCCGCCACGCTGGCGTCGAACGTGTGCAGACCCATCTGCAGGCAGGCATAGATGTTGGCCAGCGCCTGCCCGTAGGTGTCGTGGAAATGGCCGCTCACCTCGTCGAGCGCAAAGTGCTTGAGCGCGCGCTCGATCGCGGCCTGCGCACGGTGGGGGGTGCCGACGCCGATGGTGTCGGCGATGCCGCAATGCTGCACGCCGATCTGCTTGAGCAGGCGCACGACATGCTCCACCTCGTCGGCCGACACGTCACCCTGGTAAGGACAGCCGAGCGCACACGACACGGCGGCACGCACCTTGATGCCGGCCGCGCGCGCGGCGGCGACCACCGGCGCGAAACGCTCAATGCTCTCGGCGATCGAGCAATTGATGTTGCGCTGGCTGAAGGCCTCTGTCGCGGCGCCGAAGACGACGATCTCGTCGGGCCGCGTCGGCAGCGCCGCCTCCAGGCCTTTCATGTTCGGCGTCAGCACCGAGTAGCGCACACCCGGCACGCGGCGGATGCCGGCCATCACGACCGCGTTGTCGGCCATCTGCGGTACCCACTTGGGGCTGACGAAGCTGGTGACCTCCACCTCGCGCAGGCCGGCGTCGACCAGCCGCTGCACCAGCGCGATCTTGTCGGCGGTGGCCACCGGCTGCGGTTCGTTCTGCAGCCCGTCGCGCGGGCCGACGTCGACCAGGGTCACACGGCTGGGCATCATGATGATGGTGATGAATCGCTCACGTTCTGGATGCGAAGCACTATAGCGGCGCGGGCGCGGCGTGCACGATGACCGGGACATGCATGCATTCCGGGGATGGTCAGTACCGGCATGGTCGGCACAATCGTCTTGCTCCCCCTCGCGCCACCGCAGCCTCCATCCGCATGAACCGCCTCCAGATCGCCACCCGCATGCACTTCGTGCTGCTGCGCGAGCTCGGCCAGGGCATCGACGTCGGCAAGATGCTCAAGCGCGAGGTCTATGCCCGCGACGTGCTGCTGGTGTGCGATGCCCACGGCGAGCGCGAGCTGGCACGGCTGGCCCAGGCGTTTCGCGCCGCCACCGGCGACGCGGCCCAGCCGACCGCCTCGACGATGGCCTGGCGCGAGTCGCAGTTCGTTGGCGGCGAGTCGTCGGGCTTCGGCGCCTCGCGCCCGATGACGGCTCACGCGCCGGTGACCACGCCGGCCGCACCGCGCACCTGGTTCGATCGCCTGCTGTCCTGATCGGGCCGGCTTCGTGCCGGGCCGGCTTGGCACCGGACCGCGTCAGCCGCCACCGCTCAACCGCTCGTCAGGCGCAGCAGTTCGCCGCCCTCGGCCACCTGGTCGCCGGCGGCATAGAGCAGCTCGGCGATGACGCCGTCGCGCGGCGCATGGATGGTGTGTTCCATCTTCATCGCCTCCATCACCGCCAGCGGCTGGCCGCGCGACACCTTGTCGCCGGCCTTGGCGAGGTAGCTGACCACCTTGCCCGGCATCGGCGCGGTCAGGCTGCCGGCCTCGGCGGCCCCCTCGCCGGCATGCGCGATGACATCGACCTCGTGCACGACGATCTGCCCCTCGGGCGCGAACACCGCGACGCGCTCGCCCTGCACGTACACCTGCAGCCGTACGCGCCGCTCGCCGAGCGTGACGTCGAAGGCGTCGCCGCCGAGCGCGCGTGATTCGAACGCCCATTGCTGTTCGCCGATCTGCAAGCGCAGCGCGCCGTCGTGCAGGCGAGCCAGCGCGACCGCATGGTGGGCGCCATCGTGTTCGAGATCGAAATGGCGCCTGGCGCCACCGTGCAGGCGAAAGCCGTCGCGGCGTGACCACGGGTCGGCGGTCTCCAGCGTACGTTCGTCGGCGATCGCGTGCGCGGCCACGCCGGCGGCGGCCAGCTCCAGCGGCAGTGGCGGCTGCCCGAACAGCACCGCGGCCTCGCGCTCGATCAGCGCGGTGTCCAGCTCGGCGGTGGCAAACGACTTCGAGCGAACCACGCGGCGCAGGAAGGCCACGTTGGTGTGCAGACCGACGATGTGGGTGGCGGCCAGCGCGGCTTCGAGACGGGCCAGCGCCTGCGCGCGGTTCTCGCCCCAGACGATGAGCTTGGCGATCATCGAGTCGTAGTAGGGCGAAATCGCGTCGCCCTCGCGCACGCCGGCGTCGACGCGCACCGGCGCCGCGTCGTGCCAGGGCTCGCCGTCGGCGTTACGCCGGAAGGCCACGTGCACCGGCCAGCGCAGCGTGCTCATCCGCCCGGTCGCCGGCAGGAAGTTGACTTCGGGGTTCTCGGCGCAGATGCGCGCCTCGATGGCGTGGCCGGTGATGGCGAGCTGATCCTGCGTCTTGGGCAGCGGCTCGCCCGCCGCCACACGCAGCTGCCACTCGACTAGGTCGAGCCCGGTGATCGCCTCGGTGACCGGGTGCTCCACCTGCAGCCGCGTGTTCATCTCCATGAAGTAGAAGCGAATATCGCCGTCGTCGCGTTCCTCGGCGATGAACTCCACCGTGCCGGCGCCGACATAACCCACGGCCTGGGCCGCCGCCACGGCGGCCG
>CALMQI010000014.1 GCA_937871935.1 uncultured Burkholderiales bacterium | reverse complement strand
GTTCCCCCTGACCGGCGGCTCGCTGCTCACCGCCGCCGGCGTGTGGGCGCTGCTGGCGCGTCGCGCGGCTTGAGACGGCCGACAGCACCATCGATCGGACAGCCCCATGACCCAGCACATCGGTATCGTCGCCTGTTCGGCCGAGGGCGCGGCGCTGTGTTATCGCACGATCTGTGCCGAGGGGCCGGCCCTGCTCAAGCAGGCGCATGCGCATCCCGAAATCACGATGCACACGCCGTCGCTGGCGCGTTATGTGCACGCGCTCGAGCGCAACGACATCGCGGCGGTGGCCGAGCTGATGCTCGATTCGGCGCGCAAGCTCGCCGCCGCGGGTGCCGACTTCCTGATCAGCCCCGACAACACCATCCACCAGGCGTTCGCCGCGGTCGAGGCGGCGTCGCCGCGGCCGTGGCTGCACATAGCGCAGGTGGTGGCCGACGAGGCGGCGGCGCGAGGCTTTCGCTGCCTCGGCCTCACCGGCACACGCTGGCTGGTCGACAGCATGGTCTACCCCAGGCGGCTGGCCCCGCGCAACATCCAGTGCATCGGCCCCGATACGCGCGAGCGCGACGAGATGAACCGCATCATCATGGACGAGCTGGTGGCCGGTGACCTGCGCCCCGAACAGGTGGTGTTCTTCCGCTCGCTGATCGAGGGCTTCCAGCGTGAAGGCTGCGACGCCGTGATCCTCGGCTGCACCGAGATCCCGCTGATCATCGACGACACCAATTCGCCGCTGCCCACGCTCGACTCGACCCGGCTGCTCGCGCGCGCGGCCTTGCGCCGCGCCATCGGCCACGCGCGCACGGGTAGCTGAGCGCCGGGCCTGGCGGGCGCGAGCTCGAGCTGCCCCGCCGGCCGCGCCCCGTCAGGCGATCGGCTCCAGCTGCTGCAGCAGCGTGGGTACCAGCTCGCTCACGGTCGGGTGGATGTGCACCGCGCGCGAGATCGTCGTGTACGGCCGGTCGGCGGCCATCACGTCGAGCAGGCCGTGCACCACCTCGTCACCGCTCATGCCGAGGATGGCGGCGCCGAGCAGGCGCTGGCTGTCGGCGTCGACGATCACCTTCATGAAGCCCTGCGTCTCGCCGGCCTCGCGCGCGCGGCCGACACGCTGCATCGCCATCTTGCCGCGCAGCAGCTTGCGGCCGCTCTGGCGCGCCTCGGTCTCGGTGAGGCCGACGCGGCCGAGCGCGGGGTCGATGAAGAGTGCGTAGCAGGGTATGCGATCGGCGATGCGCCGGGCGTCGTGGTCGAACAGGTTGGCGACGACGATCTCGTGGTCGTTGTACGCGGTATGCGTGAAGGCGCCGCGGCCGTTGCATTCGCCGACCGCCCACACGCCGTCGGCACTGGTGCGGCACTGCTCGTCGACGGCGATGAAACCGCGCTCGTCGGTGCGCACGCCGGCTTCGGCCAGGCCCAGGTCAGCCGTGTTGGGCCGGCGGCCGACGGCCAGCAGCACGTGGCTCGCGGCCACGCTGCGCGCGCCGTCGCCGCAGGCTGCGCCGACGCGGATGCGCGCGCCGTCGCGTGACAGCGCGATGCATTCGGCGCCGAGTTCGAAGCGGATGCCTTCGGCCTCGAGGATTGCGCGCACGCCGTCGGACACGTCGTCGTCCTCGCGCGGCAGCAGGCGGGGCGAGCGTTCCACCACCGTCACCTGCGCGCCCAGGCGCCGCATCACCTGCGCGAACTCCAGCCCGATGTAGCTGCCGCCGACCATCACCAGGTGCTCGGGTATCTCCTTCAGCTCGAGGATCGACACGTTGTTCAGCGTCGGCACGTCGTCGATGCCGGCCAGCGCCGGCCGCTGCGCCCGCGCACCGACGTTCAGGAAGATCTTCGGCGCCGCCAGCGTGCGCGCGCCCACCTGCAGCGTGCCCGGCGCGCTGAAGCGGGCGTGGCCGACGACGACCTCGGTGCGCTCGAGCCCGCGCATCCATTTCTCGACGTTGCCGCGCGACTGCTGCACGATGGCATCCTTGCGCGCCATCACGCGCGCCATGTCGACCGCCAGCGGCCCGGTGCGAAAGCCGAACTCGTCGCCGCGGCGCGCCAGCGCGATGGCGCGGGCACTCGCCACCAGCGTCTTGGTCGGGATGCAGCCGGTGTTGACGCAGGTGCCGCCGAACAGATGGCGCTCGATGATCGCGGTGCGCAGGCCCTCGCGGCTGCAGCGGGCGGCGATCGCCGGGCCGGCCTGGCCGGCGCCGACGACGATGGCGTCGAAGGTTTCAGTGGACATGGCGGGCCTCCAGTGGCGCTTGGTCGATGAGCGGTCGCACTTCTTACAGCAGCGGGTGCGCCGACCCGGCAGTTTGCGCTCCCGCCGCGACAGCCCACAATGGCGCCGCTCGCGATTCCCCTGGAGGCTTCGATGAACCGTGCCAGCGACCCCGACCTGGTGGTGTCGTACTTCATGCAGCGCCAGCTCATCGGCTGGGCCGGCCTGCTGATGCCCGCGGCCGTGCGGCTGGGCGCCTACTGGCTGGAGGGCATCCACACCACCGACTCGATCAGCGCCTATTACTACACCGCGATGCGCGATGTGTTCGTCTCCACGCTCGTGCTGGTGGGTGTGCTGCTGGCGTGTTATCGCTCGCGCGGCCTGTGGGACAACGTGGCCGCCATCGTCTGCGGCGTGAGTGCGGTGGGCGTCGGCCTGTTCCCGATGGACCCGACCTATGCGCCGGAGATCCTGGCGAAGTTTCCGCAGACGATCGCGCAGACCTGCTACATGAGCCGCGGTGTCCTCGGCTACCACTTCGTCTTCGTCGCCGGCTTCTTCGTGACGGCGCTGTACCTGGTGTTCTTCAACTTCCCGAAGCTGTCGGCGCCGACCGAGACGCAGCGCAAGCGCCAGCGCAACACCATCTACAAGGTGTGCGGCTGGATCATGCTGGTGTCGATGCTGGCCATCGCGGGGTTGGCGTTCGGCAAGCATGGCGACTCGATCTTCTGGCCGGAGACGGCCGCCGTCGTGGCGTTCGCGGCCGCCTGGCTTGTCAAGGGTCAACTGGTGCTGAAAGACACGTCGGCGGGCGCGACGGGGCCCGGCAACAATGCGCTGGGGGTCCACATGGCGTGAGGCGTGGCATGAGGGAGCACACCAGAATTCACCTGAGAGATCGCACGGGAGTTCGCGCTCAGGAGGGCGTCGCCGTGACAGGCCGATGGCGGGTGGTCGCCGGGCTGGCTCTGTGCGCCTTGCTGGTCGCCTGCGGCGGGGGTGGCGGCAGCTCGCCACCGGCGTTTCGCGAGCCGCCGCCGACGCTGTCGCAGGACACGCTGCCCGCCGGGGCGCGCCTGGACTTGCGCAGCAGCAACTACTTCCCGATGGGCGCCGGCGATTTCTGGACCTACGACGTCAGCCAGAACGGGGCCGTCATGCCGAACGGCCTGCAGCGCAACGTGACCGCCGGCCCCGATGCGACCGGCCTGGTCACGCTGACCGAAAGCAGCGCCGGCCTGAGCGGCAGCGCGCAATACCGCAAGAACGACCAGGGTGTGTGGTTGGTCGATCCGTTCGGCTCCCTGGCCCCCGACGGCGTGCGCTCGCTGGTTGGCGACCTGCTCGAGATCGCCGAGCCGTTCTATCCAGCCGGCGCCGTGCTCGAATCGATCCGCCAGGGCACCTGGGACGCCGACCTCGACGGCGACGGGCATCCAGAAGGTTTCCGGCTCGAGTTCCGCCGCCAACTGGTGGGCTTCGAGACGATCACGGTACCGCGCGGCACGGCGCAGACGGTGCATTGGCGCACGGTGACCGTGCTCAGCTTGTATCCGTCGTCGCCGGCCGCGGCTGATGTGTCAACGACAGGCACCGAGGATTCCTGGTGGGCGCCGGGCGTCGGCCTGGTGCGCTCGGAACGCCGCATCGACGGCGACGGTGCGCAGCCGCCGGTGACACTCACCATCACAGGCGGTTCGGTCGCCGCGCAGCCCTTGTTCCCGCCACCGGTGGATGGCACCGTGACGGCGCTGCCGCTCGTGCACAACGACCTGGTGTTCGATGCCGGGCGCCAGCGCTACTACGCGTCGGTCCCGGGCAGCGTCGCAGGCGTCGGCAACAGCATCGCGAGCATCGACCCGGCCACCGGCGCGGTGAGCTACTCGGCGGCGATCGGCTCCGAGCCGTCGGCGCTCGGCCTCGCGGCCGACGGCAGCGTGCTGTATGTCGGGCTGAACGGCAGCGGCGAAGTCGTGCGCCTCGCGCTGCCGCAGATGCAGGAGACCGGTCGCGTGCGGCTGCCCAACGTGATGTTCTATGGCCAGCTGTTCGCCGAGAACATCTCGGTCTCGCCGGTCGATGCGAGCGTGTTCGCGGTGTCGATGTGGCGCGCCAATGTCAGTCCGCGACACGGCGGCGTGGCGCTGGTGCGCGACATGGTGCTGCAGCCGGTGATGACGCAGGACCATACCGGCAGCAACCTGATCGCGTTCGACGCCGATGGCCTGGTCGTCTACGGCTTCAACAGCGAGACCACCGAGTTCGGCCTGCGGCGCAACCTGGTACAGGCCGACGGGCTGGTGCAGGGCCTGCTGGTCACGGCCGCCGACGGCAACTTCTCGACCCGCGTGCTCGAGTCGTCGGCGCGGGGCGTCATGCTGGACCGCACGCTGTACCGCGGCGCCGACCTGACGCAGCTGGGGCAGGTCAACGCCGGTGGCGGCTGCCGGCTGCTGGCGCGGGGCGACCGCTACGCCTGCCTGCAGTCGACCTTTCCGGTCAGCGGCGAACAGCGTCTCGTCGTCGCCGACGCAACCAGCTTCGTCACGCTGAGCACGCCGATGTTCGCGGCATCGACACCGCAGGCGTATGCGATGCTGCTCGAGCCCGGTCCCGACGGTCAGGTGGCGCTGCGGCTGGGCAATCCGTCGTGGAACTCCCCGGCCAGCGCGCTGTGGCTCTTCAACGCGCCTGCTCTGCAGTGAACGGCCTGACTACGCCGCGGTCCGCCGCGTCGACGGGGCCGCGGCGGCCGTTTGCTTGTCCACCATCCGCAGCATCGTCGCCAGCGTGATCGAGTTGAAGGTCGCCTGCGCGATCTGATCGATCTCCGACAGCACCGCCTCGAGCGCGCGGTCCACCGGTGTCGCGCAGGCCGGCTCGGCCGCGGCGGTGCCGCCGGCCGGCTCCTCGAACAGGCGGATCACGTCCATCAGCGTCAGGCGGCGCACGTTGCCGGCGAAGCGATAGCCGCCGCCGACGCCGCGCACCGATTCCACGATGCCGGCACGCGCCAGCTCCGACAGCACCTTGGCCAGGTGGTGCTGCGAGACGCCGTACTTGTCGGCGATCACCGCGGCGGCGATGTGGTGCGTCGGATCGGCGGCGAACTCGAGCACGCTGTACAGCGCCAGCAGCGTGTTCTTCTGCAGCTTCACGTCATGGACTCCATCGCCTTTCACGCGGCCCGCGACGCATGAACCGACACGACCAAGTGGCGACCGCGGAGCCGGCTTTGCCGGTCCGCTGGCCGCGCCCCCTGGAGGGGGAGGCGCCGAAGGCGCTTCGGGGGTGGTTCACTCCAGGCTCATCTCCAGCGGAATGAGCGAGCCGGCCATCATGCCCTGGCTGCGGAAGAAGCTCAGGATCAGCGTGTTGTCGCTGGCCAGCATGGTGCGCAGCCTGGTCACGCCGGCGCGGCGAAAGAGCGCGCTGATCGCCTCGAGCAGCCGCGTGCCCACGCCGTGCTGGCGCGCGTCGGGGTGCACGTCGATCGCGAACACCCAGCCGCACGGCGGTGAGCCGAACTCCCAGTCGCGCACCTCGCCGATCAGGAAGCCGACGATGCGTCCGTCCGCCACCGCGACCAGGAAGTGGCGCTGGTCCTTGCCGCCGATGCCGTAGCGCCGGTAGACCGAGCGCCAGTAGTTCTGCTTCACCAGGCCGGTCACCGTGGCGTCGATCGCGATCACCTGCGCCAGGTCGCCGCGGCGCACGGCTCGCACGCTCACCACGTCGGCCGGCGCGCGTGCCGCCGCGCGGCTGGCACGCCGGCGGGGGGAGGCCCGGGGGGAGGTGGTGGTGGCGGTGGAGGGCAAGCCGGCCTTTAATGCATATCAAGGAAATAGGCGCATTCCGGTACCAGAATGAGCCAAGCGCCCCGAATTCTAGCCGCCGCGGGCAGCCCAGACCCGTGCGGCACGCGAGCCCGAACCGGACACCAGATCCGGCCGCGCGATCCACTGACAGAGGAGACACCTCGATGAAGCCATCGCTCCAGGCCGGCATCTCCGGCACCACGCGGTTCACCGTCGACCGCGAACGCACGATCGACTTCATGGGTGAGGAGGCACGGGTGTATGCCACGCCGATGCTGGTGCGCGACGTCGAGATCGCCTGCCGCAACCTGCTGCTGCAGCACCTCGACCCCGGCGAGGATTCGGTGGGCACACGCGTCGAGCTCGACCACCTGGCGGCCACGCCGCTCGGCCTGGCCGTGACGCTCGCCGTGCGGGCCTCGGCCGTCGAAGGGCGGGGCGTGACCTTCGAGGTCGAGGGCAGCGACGGCATCGACACCATCTGCCGCGGCAAGCACATGCGCTTCGTGGTCGACGTGAAGAAGACCGAAGCGCGCATCCTCGCCAAGCTGCAGAAGGCCAGGGCGTGAGCACGCCGGCCCGGCCCGTGCGCCCGGGCCCGCCGAGGGAGCGCTGACAGTGACGCGCTGGACCATGGTGGCCGACCTGCGCCGCTGCGTGGGCTGCCAGACCTGCACTGCCGCCTGCAAGCACGCCAACGCCACGCCGCCCGGCGTGCAGTGGCGCCGCGTGCTCGACATGGAGTTCGGCGAGTACCCGCAGGTGCAGCGCGTGTTCGTGCCGGTGGGCTGCCAGCACTGCGACGAGCCGCCGTGCATGGACGTGTGCCCGACCACCGCGACCCGCAAGCGCGCCGACGGCGTGGTGACGATCGACTACGACCTGTGCATCGGCTGCGCCTACTGCGCGGTCGCCTGCCCGTACCAGGCGCGCTATCGCAGCGACGCGCCGAGCTTCGCCTACGGCGATGCCAGCCCGAGCGAGGCGCAGCGTGCCGATCCGTCGCGGCTGGGCGTGGCCACCAAGTGCACCTTCTGTGTCGACCGCATCGATGCCGGCCTGGCCGCCGGGCTGACGCCGGGCATCGACGCCGATGCCACGCCGGCCTGCGTGAACGCCTGCATCACGCACACGCTGGCCTTCGGTGATGCCGACGACCCGCAGAGCAACGTGTCGCAACTGCTGGCCGAGAACCAGCATTTCCGCATGCACGAGGAGCTCGGCACCGGGCCCAACTTC
This sequence comes from uncultured Burkholderiales bacterium, assembly GCA_937871935.1. Classification (GTDB taxonomy): domain Bacteria; phylum Pseudomonadota; class Gammaproteobacteria; order Burkholderiales; family Burkholderiaceae_C; genus JAEUPI01. The sequence continues at coordinate 32,933 of CALMQI010000014.1, read as the reverse complement.
TTCTACCTGTGGGATCGGGGGCCAACCGCATGAGCTTCGGCCCGAATCCCTGGTTGCAGAGGAGCTGGGACGCCCGCGCGGCCGGCAACTTCATGTTCGGCGGCGCCGGTGCCGGGTTGCTCGCCTTCACCGCGCTGTCGGGCTGGCGCGGCCCCGTGGCCACCGCGCTGTGGCTGGCCGGCATGGCGCTGGTGAGTGGGGGCCTGCTGCTGGTGTGGCTCGAGATCGGTCGGCCGTGGCGGGCGCTCAACGTGTTCGCCAACCCGCGCACGTCGTGGATGTCGCGCGAGGCCTATGTGGCGGTCGCGTTGCTGCTGCTGTGCGCACTGGCGGCGCTGCAGGTGGCCTCCTATGCCGGCCCGGTGGCCGTGCTCGCGCTGGCCTTCGTCTACTGCCAGGCGCGCATCCTGCGGCAGGCGCGCGGCATTCCGGCCTGGCGCGAGCCGATGACCACGCCGCTGGTGATGATCAGCGGCCTGGCCGAGGGCGGCGGCCTGTTCTGTGCCGCCTGGGCGGTCGCGGCCGGCGGCCGGCCGACGGCCCTGGGTGCCTTCGCCGCGGCACTGCTCGCGCGCACGCTGCTGGCGCGGATGTGGCGCGCGCGGCTGGCAGCAGCGTGGAGCCCGCGGCCGCGGCGCACGCTCGAGTCCACCGTCGCCGCGCTCTGGCACTGGGGCGGCTTGCTGCCGTTGGCGCTGCTGTTCGCGCCCGCGGTACTGCCGCTGCCCGACGCGGTGCGGGTTGTGGCAATGGCCGTCGCCGGTGTGCTGGCGGCCGCCGCCGGACAGCGCTTCAAGTACCTGCTGGTCACGCGCGCTGCCTTCAACCAGGGCTTCGCGCTGACGCAGCTGCCGGTGCGCGGCGTGCGACGCGCGCCGAATCCGTCGTAAGGGCAAGAGATGAGCAAACGATTGATCCGCCTGCACGTGAACGGTCGTGACCATGACCTGGCGGCCGACGACCACGCGCTGCTGGTCGACGTCCTGCGCGGGCCGCTTCAGCTGACCGGTACCAAGCAGGGCTGCGATGGCGGCGAATGCGGCGCCTGCACCGTGCTGGTCGACGGCGAGCCGCGGCTGGCCTGCATCACGCTCGCCGCGCAGGTGCAGGGCCGCGCGATCGAGACGATCGAAGGCCTGGTGCGCAACGGCCGGATGAGTGAGCTGCAGCAGGCCTTCCACGACAAGCTCGGCACGCAGTGCGGCTTCTGCACGCCGGGCATGGTGATGGCGGCCGAGGCGCTGCGGCGCCGCGTGGCCGAGCCTACCGAGGCGCAGATCCGCGAGGCGTTGGCCGGCAACCTGTGCCGCTGCACCGGCTATGTGAAGATCATCGAGTCGGTGCAGGCCGTCTGCGGGGTGAGGGCATGAAGCACGAATCCGTCGCGCTGCCGCACGGCCCCGCACCGGCCACGCATTCGATCGGCACGCCGACGCCGCTGGTCGACGGCATCGACAAGGTCACCGGCCGCGCGCGCTACACCGCCGACCTGCCGCTCGGCCCCACCTGGGTCGGCCGCATCTTCCGCAGCCCGGTCGCGCACGGCACGATCCGCCGCATCGACGCATCACGCGCGCGCGCGCTGCCCGGCGTGCACGCGGTGATCACCGGCGAGGATTTCGCCGCGCCGTACGGCGTGATCCCGATCGCGCAGAACGAGTGGCCGCTGGCGCGGGGCAAGGTGCGCTACCGCGGCGAGCCGCTGTTCGCCGTCGCCGCCGACGACGAGGCGGCGGCCGAGGCGGCCATCGCCGCGGTGGCGGTCGACATCGATCCGCTGCCGGCGTACTTCGAAGCGGCCGACGCGCGTGTCGACGGCGCCGTGCTGCTGCACGACAACAAGCCGGGCAACATCGAACGCCAGGTCGAGCAGGACTTCGGCGACGTCGACGCCGGCTTCGCGGCGGCCGACCTGGTGCTCGAACGCGAGTTTCATTGCGCCGAGATCGCGCATGGCCAGATCGAGCTCAACGCCACGGTCGCATCGTGGGAGCCCGAGCGCGAGCGCTTGACGGTGCACTCGGTGACGCAGGTGCCGTACTACCTGCACCTCACGCTGGCGCAGACGCTCGGCCTGGACGCCGCGCAGATCCGCGTGATCAAGCCCTTCGTCGGCGGCGGCTTCGGCCACCGCGTGGAGCCGCTCAACTTCGAGATGATCACCGCCGCGCTGGCGCGCGCCGCCGGCGGCACGGTGACGACGACGCTCAGCCGCGAAGAGGGTTTCCTCACCCATCGCGGCCGGCCGGCAACGCATACGCGTTTGAGAATCGGCCTCACCAAGGCCGGCGAGATCACCGCGGTGCAGGCCGAGGTGGTGCAGCGCGGCGGCGCCTACGGCGGTTATGGCCTGGTGACGATCCTGTACGCCGGTGCGCTGCTGCACGCGCTGTACCGCGTTGGCGCGGTGCGTTACCGGGGCTTTCGCGTCTACACCAACCTGCCGCCCTGCGGTGCGATGCGCGGCCACGGCGCCGTCAACGTGCGCTTCGCCTTCGAGTCGCTGCTCGACGAGATGGCCGCGCAGCTCGGGCTCGACCCGTTCGCGGTGCGTCGCGCCAATCTGCTGGCCGCGCCGGCGCGCACGCTCAACGACCTGCAGGTCAACAGCTACGGTCTGCCGCAGTGCCTGGACGCCGTGGAGCGGGCGTCGGGCTGGCAGGCCCGCAAGGGAAAGCTCGGCCCGGGCCGAGGGCTCGGCATGGCCTGCTCGCACTACGTGTCGGGTTCGGCCAAACCGGTGCACTGGAGCGGCGAGCCGCATGCGGTGGTCAACCTCAAGCTCGACTTCGACAACGGCATCACGATCCTCACCGGCGCGTCCGACATCGGGCAGGGCTCCAACACGCTGCTGACGCAGGTGGTGGCCGAGGTGCTGTTGCTGCCGATGGCGCGCATCCGCGTCATCGCCACCGACAGCGCGCTGACGCCCAAGGACAACGGCTCGTACTCGTCGCGTGTGTCGTTCATGGTCGGCAACGCGGCGCTGCGCGCGGCGCAGGCGATGAAGCGCGTGCTGGTCGAATCGGCCGCCAAACGCTTCGAGGTGCAGCCCGACGACGTCGACTGGCAGGGCGAGTCGTGCTGTGTCGCCGGCACCGACCGTCGGATGGACTTCGCCCAGGTAGTGCAGGCCGCCCTGGCCGACCACGGCACGCTGACGATCAAGGGCGCCTGGTCGACGCCAGCCGAGACGCAGGGCGGCAAGTTCCGCGGCGCGGCGGTCGGCTCGAGTGCGGGCTTTTCCTATGCCGCGCAGGTGGTCGAGGTCGCCGTCGACGAAGACACCGGGCAGATCCGCGTCGAGCGGGTCTGGGTCGCGCACGACTGCGGCCGCGCGCTCAACCCGCTGGCCGTCGAGGGCCAGGTGCAGGGCGCCGTGTGGATGGGCATGGGCCAGGCGCTGCAGGAGGAAACGCAGTACCACGAGGGCCTGCACCTGCGCGCCAACTTCATCGACTACCGCATCCCGACGATCGCCGAGTCGCCGCCGATCGAGGTCACGCTGATCGAGAGCATCGACCCGCTCGGGCCGTTCGGCGCCAAGGAGGCGAGCGAAGGTGCGTTGCATGGTTTTCCGCCGGCGCTCGCCGCCGCGGTGTGCGATGCGATCGGCATCCGCCCGCACGAGCTGCCGATGACGCCCGACCGCTTGTTCGAGGCCATCCAGGCGCGTCGCCGCGAGGCACGGCTGCGCGAGCGGCGCGTGCGTGCGGTCGTGCCGAACGCCGTGCCGGAGGGCTCGCCATGAACACATTGCCCAACTTCACGGTCGAGCGGCCGCGCACGTCGGCAGATGCGGCGACGCTGCTCGCCGCCGATGGTGCCCGGGCGCTGGCCGGCGGCACCGACCTGCTGCCCAACCTGCGGCGCGGCCTCGGCCGGCCGACCCAGCTGGTCGACCTGTCGGCGCTCGACGAGCTGTCGGTCCTCGAGGTGGTGGACGGCGTGTTGACCGTCGGCGCCGGCGTCACGCTGGCGCGGCTGGCCGACGACGCCCGCGTGCGCGCGCTGCTGCCCGCGCTGGCCGAGGCGGCCCATGCCGTCGCTGGCCCCGGCCATCGGACCGCCGCCACGCTCGGCGGCAACCTGTGCCAGGACACGCGTTGCGTCTACTACAACCAGGCCACGTGGTGGCGGCAGAGCAATCGCTGGTGCCTGAAGCTGGCGCCCAGGGCCGACGGCGCCATCTGCCACGTCGCGCCACAAGGCTCACGCTGCCACGCCGCGTTCAGCGGCGACCTGGCGCCGGTGCTGCTGGCGGCGACGGCCGAGGTCGACATCGCCACGCCGGGCGGCGCGCGGCGGCAGCCGCTGGCGCAGCTGTACCGCGACGACGGCGCTGCGCATCTGACGCTCGCGCCCGGCGAGTTGATCACCCGCGTGATCGTGCCGGCGCAGCCTGACCGGCGCAGCGGCTACCGCAAGGCGCGCGTGCGCGGTGCGATGGACTTCCCGCTCGCCGGTGTGGCGGCGGTGCTGGTCATGCGCGACGGCACGCTGGCCGAGCTGGGCGTGGGCTTGAGCGGCACCAACTCGCGGCCGCTGGCGCTGCAGGGCACCGAAGCGCTGCTCGGCAAGCCGGTCGACGACGCGCTGCTCGCGGCGCTGGGCAAGCTGGTGCAGCAGCAGGTGAGCCCCATGCGCAGCACCGTCACGGCATCGAACTACCGACGCCAGGTGGCCGCGGTGATGGCGCAGCGCCTGGTGCATGAGCTGGCCACGGCCTGAACGGCGATGACGACGACGACCACAACGCCCCGGGAGAACGCGATGCCCTGTCCACAATGCGGGCGACCACTCGATGCTGCAGCCGAGGGCCTCTACATCTGCTGCTCGGGTGCGGCGCGCCGCTGGCGCTGCATCGCCTGCGGCGAGACCGCGCAGGGCTTCGCGTTCGCCTATGGCCGCTGCCCGCGTTGCGGCGGCGCCATGACGCCGGAGGACGGCCAGCCGATCGACACCGGCTCGGCGCTCGAGGGCGTGCGCATGGCCTTCGAGATCGAGCTCGGCGGCCGCGCGTTCTATCAGCGCGCCGCCGCCGACAGCGACGACCCGGCGCTGCGCGACCTGTTCGGCCGCTTCGCGCGCATGGAAGGCGTGCACATGGAGACGCTGGCGCGGCGCTATCACATCGACGTGGTCGAACCGTCGACGCAGATGCGCGTCGAGGTGGCAGCGATCTTCGCGCAGGTGGAGCACGCGCCCAACGAGCCGGCCAATCTGTTTCGCATCGCGATCGGGCTGGAGAACCGCGCGGCCGCGTTCTTCACCGACCGTGCGGCACGCACGACCGAGGGCTCGCCCGAACATGCGCTCTATGTGGAGCTGGCGGCCGAGGAACATGAGCATGCCCAGGCGCTGGCCACCGCCTGGCAACAGTGGCGCACCGGCCGGCCGGGCCTGCTGAGCGACGACCTGCTGAGCCACCGCGCCGAGCCGGCCGTGGACGCCGCGCCGCGCATCAACGCGGCGCGCACGCTGCTCGAAGGGCACGACGCCACACGGCCGGCGCTGATCTGCGGCGACGCCACGCTGACACGCGGCGAGCTGCGTGATCGTGTCGCGCGCGCCGCGGCGGTGTTCGCCGCGCACGGCCTGGTGCCGGGTGATCGGGTCGCGATCAAGCTGCCGGATGGTTTCGACTGGGTGGTCGCCTTTCTCGGCGCGCAATGGGCCGGGCTGGTGGCGGTGGCGGTGAATCCGCGCATTCCGGCGCCCGAGTGGCGCTACGTCCTCGACGAGGCAGGCTTTCGCGTGATCGTCACCGACACCATCGACGACACGCCGCTGCCCTGGGCTGCGCGCCTGTGGCGCGTCGACGACTGGCGGCGCGACGTGGACGCGGCCACGCCCGCGCCGGCGCGGCCGATGGACGCCGAGGCGCCTGCCTTCTGGTGCCACTCATCGGGCACGTCGGGCAAGCCGAAGGCGGTGGTGCTGGCGCATCGTTACGCCGAGCACATCGATCAGGTGTCGCGCGAGGGCATCGGCATCCGCGCCGACGATCGCCTGTACGCCAGCTCGAAGTTGTTCTTCGCCTACCCGCAGACCAATGCGCTGTTCGCCGGCCTGCGCCTGGGCGCCACCGTGATCCTCGACCCGCAGTGGCCCACGGCCGCGGGCGTGGCGGCCGCGGTGCAGCGGCATCGGCCGACGGTGCTGCTGAGCGTGCCGTCGCTGTACCGCAACCTGCTGCACGAGGCGCTGGCGGCGGGCATCGCGCAAGCCGGCGTGCGGCTGTGCGTGTCGGCCGGCGAGGCCTTGTCGGCGAGTGTGCGCGAGCAGTGGCGCGCGCAGACGGGCCTGGCCATCGTCGACGGCTACGGCGCGTCGGAGGCGATGGTGCTGGTGATGCTCGACCGCGGCGACGGCCGCGGCTTCCAGCCGTCGCCGGGCATCTCGATCGAACCGATCGATGCAGATGCGCACAGCGGCGTGCCGACCCGCCTGAAGATCCGCGCGCCGATGCTCGCGCTCGGTTATCTCGACCGGCCCCAGGCACAGGCCGAGTCGTTCCGCGACGGCGCGTTCTGCCCGGCCGACCTGTGGGACCGGCTGCCCGACGGCGGCGGCTGGCGCTTTGCCGGCCGCGAGGACTCGCTGGTGAAGATCCGCGGCCGTTGGGTCAACCTGATCGAACTGGCCGAGCAACTCGGTGCGCAGACGCCGAGTCTGGTCGAAGGCGCTGCAGTCTGCGTGCCCGACGGCGACGGTGTCGACGCGGTGGCGTTCTTCTACGTCGCCGGTGATGGCGCGGCGGCACGCGAGGCATTGCTGGCGCGTGCCGAGGCACTGCCTGCCTATCAGCGGCCGCGCTGGCTGCATGCAGTGCCGGCGTTGCCACGCGGGCCGACCGGCAAGTTGCTGCGCCGGCAGTTGCAGGCGTTGCACAGGACGCTGGCATGACGAGCGAGCAAGACTGCGGGCGCGTACCGCCTGCCGCGACCTGCTCGGCACCAGCATGGACCGAACGCGGCTGACGACATGAGCACCGCCGCGGCCTTGAATGCACCTACCGTGCGCACCGAGCGCATCGGCCATGCGCTGGTCGTGACTTTGCAGCGCGCGCCCGTCAATGCGATCAACGACGAATTGCTCGCGCAGCTCGACGCGGCGCTCGATGAGGCCGAGGCCGACGAGTCGATCGCGGTGCTGCACGTGCGCAGCGCGCTCAAGGTGTTCTGCGGCGGCGCCGATCTGGAGCTGATCCGCTCGAGCACGGCCACGCCGCAGGGGCGCAACCGCATGGTCGCGATCGTGCAGGATATGCAGCGAGTGTTCGCGCGGCTGGAGAACGCACCGTGCGTGACGATCGCCGAGCTCGGCGGCGCCGCGGTGGGCGGCGGCTTCGAGCTGGCGCTGGCCTGCGACTGGCGCATCGCGGCGCACGAGGCGCGCATCGGCCTGCCCGAAGCCAGCCTTGGATTGCTGGCCGCCGGTGGCGGCACGCAGCGGCTGACGCACCTGGTCGGCCCCGGCGTCGCACGCCGGCTGATCCTGGGGGCCGAGACGGTGGACGGCCGCGAGGCCGAGCGGCTCGGCCTCGTGCAGTGGGCGGTGCCGCGCGCACAGCTCACCGAGGCCGCGGGCGCGCTGGCACAGCGCTGCGCCGCCAACCCACGCACCACGCTGGCCGAGAACAAGCGCTGCATCGCGTTGGCCAGCGCTCCGCATGGCGACGGCTACGCCGCCGAGATCGCCGCGACGCGGCGGCTCTACGAGAACCCCGAAACCCGGCGCCGCGTGTCGGCCTTCCTCGACAAAAGCGCCATCCATTCATCCAAGGAGAAGCCATGAGTCTGCAGAACAAGATCGCCGTCGTCACCGGTGCCGCGTCGGGCATCGGCGCGTCGGTCGCGCAGAAACTCGCCGATGCCGGCGCGACGGTGATCGTCGCCGACGTGCAGGCCGACAAGGGCGAGACGCGCGCCGCCACGCTGCGCGCGGCCGGCCGCAACGCGCACTACCTGCACGTCGATCTGACCGACGCTGCCTCGGTGGCTGCGTTTGCCGACGCCGTGCAGTCGAAGTACGGCGCGGTCGACGTGCTGGTCAACGGCGCCGGCTGGGGGAGTGCGCATCCGTTCCTCGAAGGCACGCCCGAGCTGTGGGACCGCATGATCAACCTCAACTTCGTCGGTCCGATGCGGCTGACCAAGGCGCTGCTGCCCGAGATGGTCAAGCGCGCGAGCGGCAAGATCGTCAACATCGCCAGCGACGCCGGTCGCGTCGGCAGCATGGGCGAGACGGTGTACTCGGGCACCAAGGGCGGGCTGATCGCGTTCACCAAGAGCCTGGCGCGCGAGATGGCGCGCTACCAGATCAACGTCAACTGTGTCTGCCCGGGGCCGACCGACACGCCGCTGATGGCCGCCGTGCCCGAGAAGCTGACCGAGGCGCTGAAGAAGGCGATCCCGTTCCGCCGTCTCGGCTTGCCCGACGAGGTGGCCGACGCGGTGCTGTTCTTCGCCGACGATACGGCGAAGTACGTGACGGGCCAGGTCCTGAGCGTCAGCGGCGGCCTGACCATGGCGGGCTGAAGCCGGCCGTTCACCATGCGCTGTGACCAACTGCCTGCGCCGCACGCAAGCCCTGGTGCGTCGCCACGCCAGTGGCACGACACTGACGGCGCGCACATCGACGTGCGCGGCCTGGCGCCACCGCAGCCGCTGGTGGAGATCCTGCGGCTGCTCGACACGCTGTCGCGCGAAGCCGTGCTGATCGTGCACCACGACCGCGAGCCGATGCTGCTGTACCCCGAGCTGGCCGAGCGGGGCTGGCTGGCCGATGCGCTGGACGCGCCGGCCGGCGAAGTGCGTCTGCGGCTGACCGCCGACTCCGATTGAAAGGACTTGCCGTGGACTACACGCTGCCCGAATTCCTGGCCCATGCGATCGCGCTCGAGCGCGAGGCCGCCGAGCGTTACCTCGAGCTCGCCGACATGATGGAGGCGCACCGCAACGACCCCGTCGCGCAGCTGTTCCGCGACATGGTGCGCTACTCGCGCCTGCACCACGACTCGATCGTCGAGCGCGCCGGCACGATCGCGCTGCCGGCGCTGGGTGCCTGGGAGTACCAGTGGCGCGAACCGCCCGAGGCCGGCGGCGACGAGGCCTTCGACTACACGCTCAATGCCTACGACGCGCTGCGCTACGCGCGCGAGAACGAAGTGCGTGCGATGGACTACTACGCCGGCGTCGGCCAGGGCTCGAGTGATCCCGAGGTCAAGCGCCTGGCCGCCGAGTTCGCCGCCGAGGAGACCGAGCACGTCGAGGCGATCGAGGACTGGCTGGCGCGCACCGAACGACCGTCGGCCACCTGGGCCGCCGACCCGCACCGCGAGAGATAACGCCGTGCGGCACTCACTCGCACAGCTTGCGGATGTCCTCCGGCACCGGGATGCCGTAGATGCGGCGGCGGTCCTTCTCGTCGCGCTTGCAGAAGATGCGCGTCTCCACGCTCTCGCAGATGAGATCGTCGCCGCGCGTGATCACGTGCTTCTGCAAGAAGATCTTGGCGCGCCACTCCTGGATGTGCGTGCTGATCAGGATCTTCTCGCCGTAGGTGGCGCTCTTGATGAACTTGGCGTGGTGCTCGAGCAGCGGCGTGCCGATGATGCCGTTCTGGTGTTCGAGCACATGCCACGGCGGCACGCCGCAGGTCATGAAGAAGTGCAGCGACGCCGCGTCCATCCAGCGGTGGTAGCGCGGAAAGAACACGATGCCTGCCGGATCGCAATCGCCGAATCGGATCTCGACGGTCATCGTGGTCGTCTTGCTCATGGCTCGCCTTTTGTTCGCATGAATTCTACGGCCCTGGGTCGCGGCGCCATTCCCGACCGACACACCGAGCTGCTGCCATGACGACCGCTGACACCACCACGACGCGCCAGGTGCCGACCTATTGCTACAACTGCGTGGCCGGCCCCGACCTGCTGAGCGTGAAGGTCGAGCGCGGCGTGGCCACCGAGATCGGCCCCAACGTCGACGGCAAGGGGCTGCATCCGAGCGACGGGCGGCCCTGCGTGAAGGCGTACGGACTGATTCAGAAGACCTACCACCCAGGCCGCTATCTCACGCCGATGCGGCGCACCAATCCGTTGAAGGGGCGCCACGAGGACCCCGGCTTCGTGCCGATCAGCTGGGACGAGGCGCTCGACCTGGTGGCAGCGAAGCTGCTCGCGGTGCGTGCGCAGGGCGTGCTCGACGAGCAGGGGCTGCCGCGGGTGGCCGCCACCTTCGGTCACGGCGGCACGCCGGCCAACTACATGGGCACGTTCCCGTCGTTCCTGCAGGCCTGGGGCGCGGTGGACTACAGCTTCGGCTCCGGGCAGGGCGTCAAGTGCGTGCACAGCGAGCACCTGTACGGCGAGTTCTGGCACCGCGCGTTCACCGTGTCGGCCGATGTGCCGTACACCGAATACAACCTCTCGTTCGGCAACAACAACGAGGTCACCGGCGGCCCCTGCGCCGCCGCGCGCCACGCCGCCGCACGCGTGCGCGGCGCGCAGCGCATCCAGATCGAACCGCATCTGTCGATCACCGGGGCCGCGTCGGCGTTATGGGTGCCGATCAAGCCGAAGACCGACGCCGCGTTCATGTTCGCGCTGATCCACGCGATGCTGCACGAGCATCCCCGCGAGCGGCTCGACTTGGCCTTCCTGCGCGACAGCACCTCGTCGCCGTACCTCGTCGGGCCGCACGGCTACTACCTGCGCGACCCGCACACCTCGAAGCCACTGCTGTGGGATCAACGCAGCCAGTGCGCGGTGCCGCACGACACACCGGATGCCGAACCGTTGCTCGAAGGCCGCGTGACGGTGGCGCAGGCGCTCGAGGTCGGTGCCGACGACGAGCGCTGGCTGCACGACGACGTGGCGGCCGACACCGCGTTCAAGAAGCTCGTCGATCACATGGCGCGTTACAGCCCCGACTGGGCGGCGCCGATCTGCGACGTGACGCCGGGCACGATCCGCCGCATTGCCGGCGAGTTTCTGGACCACGCCCACGTCGGCGAGACCATCACCATCGACGGCCAGCAGCTGCCGCTGCGGCCGGTGTCGGTGACGCTGGGCAAGACGGTCAACAACGGCTGGGGCGCCTACGAGTGCTGCTGGTCGCGCACGATGCTGGCGGTGCTGGTCGGTGCACTCGAGGTGCCCGGCGGCACGCTGGGCACCACGGTGCGGCTGAACAAGCCGCACGACGACCGCCACCAGAGCGTGCTGCCTGGGCCCGACGGCTTCATGCTGCAGAAGTTCAACCCGACGCGGCGCGGCGAGTGGAGCGCCAAGCCGACCAGCCGGCACGGCCACCGCACGCTGATTCCGCTGGTCGGCAACAGCGGCGCGTGGAGCCAGGCGCTCGGCCCCACGCACCTGGCGTGGATGTTCCAGCGCGAGGTGCCCGACCACTGGCCGCGGCCGACGACGCCCGAGGTCTGGTTTGCCTACCGCACCAACCCGGCGATCTCGTTCTGGGACACCGCGGCCGTCGCCGAGACGATGGCGCGTTTTCCGTTCACCGTGTGCTTTGCCTACACGGCCGACGAGACGAATCACATGGCCGACATCCTGCTGCCCGAGGCGACCGACCTCGAGAGCACGCAGCTCATTCGGCTCGGCAAGACCAAGTTCGTCGAGCAGTACTGGCAGCACCAGGGCTGGGTGCTGCGCCAGCCGGCCGTCGAGCCGCAGGGGCAGACGCGCGACTTCAGCTGGATCGCCACCGAGATCGCGCGCCGCACCGGGCTGCTCGGCGACTACGTCAGCTCGATCAACCGCGGCGCGATGGGCGTGGCGCTGAAGACCGAGTCGCGCGACTTCTCGCTCGACCCCGCGGTGCCGCCGACGGTGGACGCGATCTGGAGCGCGGTCTGCCGGGCCGCCAGCCACGACCTGAGCGGCGGCGACGAAGTGCACGACCTCGACTGGTTCAAGCAGCATGGCCTAATGGCACGGCCGTTCAAGCACAGCCAGTGGTACCTGTTCCCGACGCTCAAGGCCAAGGGCCTGCGCTTCGAGCTGCCCTACCAGGAGCGGCTGCTGCGCACCGGCCGCGAACTGAAGAGCCGCTTGCACGAGACCGACATCCACTGGTGGGACCGCCAGCTGCTCGAGTACCAGCCGCTGCCCGAGTGGCACGACTTCCCCGGCATCTGGGTCGACGACCTCGTGCGCCGCGGCCTGAAGCCCGAGGACTATCCGTTCTGGCTGCTCACCACCAAGAGCATGCAGTACCACGCCGGCGGCAACGCGGCGATCCAGTTGATGGACGAGCTGGCCGGCAACCTGCGCGGCCACCGCGGCGTGATGATCAACACCGCCACCGCGCGCCGGCTCGGCATCGAGGAGGGCGACGAGCTCGAGGTGCGTTCGGCCATCGGCAGCACCTGCGGCCCGGCGACGCTGGTGCAGGGCGTGCGGCCCGACGTGCTGGTGATCATCGGCCAGTTCGACCACTGGGCGACGCCGTACGCGAAGGACATGCATGCGCCGAGCCTGAACACCATCGCGCCGATGTCGATCGAACTCACCGACGCCACCGGGTCGGGTGCCGACGTTGTCCGTGTCGCCATAAAGCGCGTCACGACGTGAAGCCAAGCGGCGCCGCGTTCGCGCTCGGCGCCCGCGGGCGGCTGCTGCCGCTGTCGATCCCGATGCGCTTCTTCGGTGCGGCCGCGGTGTTCCATGTCTTCGCGTGGATCGCGCTCGGCCTCGGCGCCGCGCAGGTACCGCGATTTGCCGGCGGCACCGGCTGGCCGCTGGCGGCGCTGCATGCGGCCACGCTGGGCGTGCTGGCGATGAGCGCCATCGGCGCCAGCCTGCAGCTGGTGCCGGTGGCCACGCTGCAGCCGCTCGGCTCGTGGCGCACGCCGGTCATCGTGTGGTGGCTGTACACGCCGGGCGTGGCGCTGCTGGTGGCCGGCATGGCCGCGCAGCAGCCGCTGTGGATCGCGCTCGCCGCGGCGCCGGTGATCGCCGCATTGCTGATTTACGCGGCGCTGCTGGCGCGTAATCTCGCCGGTGCGCGCAGCATGGCGGGCGTGCGCATGCAGGGCTGGCTCGCGCTCGGCGCGCTAGTGGTGACACTGGCCAGCGCTGCCGCGATGGTGGCCACCTGGGCCGGCTGGGCGGCCTGGCCGCGCGACGGGCTGCTGATGCTGCACATCGTGAGCGCGGTGTTCGGCTTCATGGGAGCGCTGGCACTCGGCCTGTCGAACATCCTGCTGCCGATGTTCGCGCTCGGGCCGGTGCCGGCCGATCGCACGCAGCTCGCCGTCGCCGCGCTCTGCGCCGCCGCGTGGCTCGGCTGCATGCCGGTGGCGCTGGCGGGGTGGCCGCACGAGGCGTTGCTGGCGCCGCTGGCGCTGGCGGCCGTGGCCGTTGCCGTGCACCTGCGTTCGATGCACGCCGTGTGGCGTGCCGGCATGCGGCGCGACGGGGGTGGATCGCTGCGCCTGATGCAGCTCGGCTGGACGGGGCTGTGCGTGTCGCTCCTGGGGGCGGCGGCCTGGGCGTGGGGCGGCGAGCGCGAGGGCCTCGCGGTCGGCGTGGTCGTCTGCGCGGTCGTCGGTTGGTTGATGAGTTTCCTGTTCGGTGTGCTGCAGCGCATCGTGCCGTTCCTCGCGTCGATGCACCTGGCCGGCACCAGCCGGCGCGCGCCGACGCCGTCGTCGCTCACCGATGACAAGGCCCTCACCGTGCACCGACTCGCACACGGCGTGGCGCTCGCGCTGCTGGCGCTCGGCATGGCGGCCGACAGCGCGCTGGCCGTGACTGCTGCCGCCGCCGTGGGCACCGCGGGGGCGCTCGCCTTCGTGCAGTTCATGGCCCAGGCGCTGCGGCGCACGCGCGCGGCGCAACGGGCGGCGACGCGGCTGCGAGACGCGGCCGGCTGAGCTGCACGTCGGTACTCGTGGGGTCGAGGTGTGCATGCGTGCAGGGCCATCCGCAGGCGCGCCCGTCGCGCGGGGCGCAGCGCAATCACTTCGCCCCACCGGTATGGAGAACGGTTTCGCTCGCCTTGGCAAAGCTGTCCGTGCCCCGGGAGTAGTCCCAGCGCTCGACGACGCACTGGCCGGCGGGCAACGGATCGCCCCAGCGGATCAGGTTCACCGAATTGGGTACGCCGGGCCGCACCCGGCGCGAGATGGCCGTGCCCGCCTGCACCGCCCACATGGGCCGCGCCAGCCCGCTGATGCGCTCGTGCAAGGCCGCCACATAGGGCAGGTGGATGTGCCCGCCCAGCACCAGGTCGGCGCCGGCCTCGGACCAGCGCGCGATCGTATCGGCGTCCATGCGCAGCCGGTTCCGATGGTCCTCCCTGAGGGTGACGACGACGGGATGATGGACGATCAGGATCCGAAGCTGCGCTGGCGTGGCCCGCCTCAGCCGCTCGGCCGTTCGGATCACCTGGTCGGGCGAGAGCTCGCCGTGCTTATGCCGGTAGGCGCGCGTCGTGTTCAAGCCGATCACCAGCCAGTGCGGCGACTCGAGCACCGGCTCGAGCTCCTTGCCGAAGGCTTTCATGTAGCCGGCATAGGGCGCGAACACGCGGGCCGCGAGGTTGAGCAGCGCAATGTCGTGGTTGCCCGGGACCACCAGCGTCGGCACGGCGCCGAGGCGCTCGACGAAGCGACGCGCCGATTCGAACTGCCTGCGCCGCGCCCGCTGCGTGATATCGCCGGACAGCACCACGAGCCCGGGCCGCTGCTGGTGCGCCGTGCGCAGCAAAGCTTCGACCACAGGCGCCTGCTCGGTGCCGAAGTGCGTATCGGAGATGTGCAGCAGCACCGTCACGGGGCGCTTTCTGCGGCAGCCTGTTCCTGGCCCGCTGGCGATGCGGCGGCTGGCGGCACCATGAGATACAGCGGCCGCGGCGACACGCGCAACACCAGCGGCGTGCGCAGCCACATGATCTCGCCATCGGCCGCCACCTTCGCCCGTCGAGTGCCATAGGGCAACCAGGGCCTCACCGTCATGTGCCTGAACTGGAAGCTCTCGATATGGTCTGCGTCGCCCAGCGTGCCGAGCGCGCCCCGCAGCAGCAGGCCCAGCATCGCCGGGATGCCGACCGGCTTGAGCATCACCGCCGCAATGTGGCCGTTCGCGATCCCCTGGTGCCCGTGAATGCCGACCTGCTCGAGCTGCAGCCGGTTGTTGCCGACGAAGAGCGTCGACGCACGCACCTCGCGCACCAGGTCGCCCAGCTCGATCCCGAGGCGCAGGCGGCGATGCTCGCGCAGCATCGTCGCGATCGCTGCGACAAACGCCACCAGGCGGTGGCGACCGAAGCGAGCCTTGAACTGCTCGCGGTCTTCGAGCAGCTCCGGATACAGGCCAAGGCTTGCGTTGACGAGGAACACCCGGTCGTTGACCAGTCCCACCTGCACCGGTGTCACCTGTGCGCTCAGCAGGGCATGTGTGGCCTCTTGCGTGTCGGTCGGGATGCCATGCGTGCGGCCGAAGTAGTTGAAGGTGCCTTGCGGCAACACGCCCAGAGGGCAGCCGGCGTCGTGTGCCGCCTGTGCGACCGCGTTGACCGTGCCGTCACCACCGGCCGCAACAACGATGCCCTCTTCGGCCAGCGCCTGCACAGCGCCTCGCCGCGCGATCTCGAGAATGTCGGCGCCAGGCTCGACGGTGATGAGTTGGTGGCGTCGCCCCGATTCCGTCAGCAGGCGGCCGACCAGAGCATGTGTCTCGTGCGCGTCGTGGTGGCCGGAGCGGACGTTCAAGACGACGACGAGCGGGGCAGCGGAGGACCGCTGCACGACGGGCGTGTCCGGCGGGTGCCGTTCAGTCGGGGTGCCTCCAGTCGACACAATGGGCTCCTGCTGATGCACGCATGTCAGCGCATCCTAGCGGGTCGCACGCATGTGACGGCGGGCGCGTGGCACACTGGATCGACGCTCGGCCCGGATCGGGCCGCCATAACCCGCCCCAAAGGAGACGCCGATGCTGACAATGGAGAAGACGGCCGACTACGTGAAGCGCTGGGTCGCCGCGTTCGAGTCGAAGGACCTCGATCGCGTTCTGGCGTTCTACACCGACGACGTCATCTTTCACTCCCCGCTGATTGCGCGGCTGAGCCATGACCCCAGCGGCACCGTGCAAGGCAAGGCGGCGCTGCGCGCCTACGTGAAGAAGGGCTTCGAGGTGTTCGACCACATCAAGTTCACCGTGCTCGACGTGCTGCGCGGCGTCGACAGCATTGCGATCCACTACAAGGGCATCACGGGCACCCATGTCGTCGAGGTGCTGTTCTTCAACAAGGACGGCGTGGTCCGCGAGTCGTACGTGCACTACTCATCGCCTGAGTAGCATTGAAGTTCCCGTGACGGCTGCGCGCTGCCGCTCGGGACCATGACTTCGCGACAGGCTTCAGACTGCCTTGCGTTTGCGAGTCGGTGCCTTCTCGGTGCCGGGTGGCCTCTGCGAACCCAGGATGGCGTCGCGGCAGACCGCGAGGATCTCATCGGCGAGGGGGGAATCGTCCGGGCAGGCCCGCGACATGACGATGGCGCCCACCGCGTGCGACAGCACATCGAGGATCCTGGCTCGCGCCTGAGCCGCATCGGCCGGGTCCAAGGGACTGCCCTGCCGGCCTAACAAGGCCAGGAGTTTTTCGACGCCATCCTCGAAGGCCACCCGGACCGAATCCGGCTGCCGCGCAGCGTCACCGCTCAGCGCAGCCATCGTGCAGCCGGTCGCGCGGCTGTCCCGGTGCTCGCGCGAGAGGTAGTGCCTGACGAACTCCGCCGCATCCACACCTTCGGCCAGCGCCCCGGTTTGCGCGATGCCACGGGCCGTGGCCTCGGCCATCAAGTCGGCCTTCGAGCCGAACTGCTTGTAGAAGCCGCCGTGGGTGAAGCCGGCGGCTGCCATCAGGTCGGCCACGCCGACGCCATCGAAGCCGCGCTCGCGAAACAGCCGGGACGCCGTCTCGATGACGTGGGCTCGATTGGCTTCCGCCTGAGCCTTGGTGACTTTCATCTCTGCCTGAGGTGGGTTTGCTCGATCTGTTGGCTATCGACTATACATTGATGACGATCATCATCAAAGCCTTGACATTTTAGATTATGCACATCATCATTGCGTCAATCGAACTCGCCAAACCCGGCGAGGCGCACACCCTGAAACCCTGCGAGCCCCCATGAAAGCACTCACCTTCAAGCGCTACGGCAAGTCGCCCGAGATCGGGTTCGCCGACGTCCCACGCCCCGCGCTGAGGGCCGATGAACTGCTGGTCCAGGTGCACGCAGCGGGCGTGAACCCGATCGACAACATGATTCCGACCGGGCTCTTCAAGGCCGTCGTGAAGTTCCAGCTTCCGGCCACGCTGGGCAGCGATCTGGCGGGTGTCGTGACCGAGGTCGGCAGCCGGGTCACCCGCTTCAAGCCGGGCGATGCGGTCTTCGCCAACATCTTCGACCAGGGCACGGGCTCGATCGCCGATTTCGCGGTCGTGCCCGAGAGCGCTGCCGCACTGAAGCCGGCCAACCTGGACTTCGTGCAGGCGGCGTCGATTCCGATGGTCGGTCTCACGTCGTGGCAGGCGCTGAAGGAGCGCGTCGGTCTGCGGGCAGGGCAGAAGGTGTTCATCCCGGCAGGCTCCGGCGGTATCGGCACCTTCGCGATCCAGCTGGCCAAGTGGTTGGGCGCCAAGGTGGGCACGACCACCAGCACCGGTAATGTCGAACTGGTGCGCGGCCTGGGCGCCGACGAGGTGGTCGACTACAAGAAGCAGGAATTCGAGACCGTGCTGCGCGGCTACGACGCAGTGCTGGGCACCGTCAGGGGTGACTCGATCGAGAAGTCCATCGGCATCCTCAAGGCGCGCGGCAAGATCGTCTCCCTGGTCGGGCCACTCGACGTCGCATTCGCGCGCGCTCGACGGGCCAATCTGATCCTGACGGTCGTGTTCGCGCTGATGAGCCGCAAGATCATGCGGCTGGCGAAGAAGCAGGGCGTCGACTATTCGTTCCTCTTTGCCCGCCCCGACGGCGACCAACTCGCCCAGATCGGCAAGCTGCTCGAGACGCAGCGCATCCGGCCGGTGATCGACAGGGTGTTTCCCTTCGAGCAGGCCAAGGAAGCGCTGGAGTACCTCGCCCTGGGACGCGCCAAGGGCAAGGTCGTCGTGCAAATGCGATAGCTGCCATCCGCCCGCTGCAAGTCCCCATGACCCGTCGTCAAGAAAGCACCGCATGCGCAACCTGATCCATCACTTCGCCCTGACCTTGGCCGTCGCCTCGTCGTTGGCCGCTACCCCGGCGCGGGCGGGTGACGCCTGGATCCATGCGCCGACACGGACCCTGTCCGCGGGTGGCGTCGACTTCGCCTACCGTGAACTCGGCAAGCAGCATGGCGGCACGCCGGTCGTGCTGCTGGTCCACCTGGCTGCCGTGCTCGACAACTGGGACCCTAGGATCGTGGACGGCCTCGCTGCGAAGCATCACGTGATCGCCTTCGACAACCGCGGTGTCGGTGCGTCGAGCGGTTCACCGTGGAGTTCGATGGAGCAGATGGCCGACGATGCCATCACCTTCATCAAGGCCAAGGGCTTCAAGCAGGTCGACCTGTTCGGCTTCTCGTTAGGTGGGATGGTCGCCCAGGAGATCGTGCTGAAGGATCCGCAACTCGTGCGCAGGATGATTCTTGCGGGAACGGGTCCTGCCGGCGGCGAGGGCATCAGCACCGTGGCTGGCGTGACCTTCTACGACATGCTTCAAGGCTTCTTCACCGGGCAGGACGCGAAGCAGTTCCTGTTCTTCACCCGGACGCCCGTCGGCATCGAGGCAGGCAAGGCGTTCCTGGAACGCCTGAACGAGCGGGCGCAGAACCGCGACACGGAGATCTCCGTGAGCGCGTTCTTCGCCCAACTGGAAGCGTTGCGCACCTGGGGCCTGAAGGAGCCGGCGGATCTGTCGATCGTCAAGCATCCCGTGCTCGTGGCCAACGGGGATGCCGACCGCATGGTGCCGACCACGAACACACACGACCTGGCGCGGCGCCTGCCCAACAGCACGCTGGTCATCTACCCCGACTCCGGCCATGGCGCCATCTTTCAGTTCCATGCCGACTTCGTTCCCAAAGCACTTGAGTTCCTGGCGCGATGAACCGCGGCGGCATGGACCACTGGGACCCGCTCATGACGGACGGCCTGGCCGCCGGGCGCGAGGTGATCCTGTACAACGGTCGCGGTGTCGCGTCTTCCTCCGGCACGCCGCGCACCCGAATCGAACACATGGCCGACGAGGCGGCCGCGGTGATCCGTGCGCTGGGTCTTCGCAAGGTCGATGTCCTGGGGTTCTCGCTCGGCGGTTATCAGGCGCAGGACCTGACGCGACGCCACCCTGATCTGGTCCGCAAGCTCACGCTGCTGGGCACCGGGCCACGCGGTGGCAATCCGGATTCGGATCCCGGCGTGCTGGAGCATGCACCACGGCCGGTTCCCACCGTGGACGACTTCCTGTTCCTGTTCTTCGGCCGATCCGACGCTGCGCAGCAGGCCGGGCGCGACTTCTGGAAGCGCCGTCACCAGCGGGTGGACCAGGATCCGCCGAGTTCCCCCGAGGTGATGCAGGCCCAGATCGAGTCGAACATGTACTACCTGCCGAAACTGGACCCCAAGGATCCGTTCGCCCATCTTCGCGAGATCAAGCAACCGACGTTCATCCTGAACGGCGTGAACGACGTGATGATTCCGACCATCAACTCCTGGTCGATGGGGCATCCTGTCTGCCAAGGACGGCAAGGAGGCCTTTCTGGCTGCCTTGCACGACGATGACCTGGTCATCAGCGGCGACTTTGTCGAGGTGCTGTGGTTTCAGGGGTTCACGGAGTATCTGCAACCCGGCAAGTGAGCCCGCTCTTGAAGCGGCAAGCCATGATCGGCCGTGCTCTCGCCGGGTGACTTCCAGCTCTTCACCGGCTCGTCGGCAGCCCCTCGTCACCCCATCGCGAGGCCCGGACGGCAAGCGCTGCCGCGAGCCCGAACACCGCCATGCCCAGCGCGACCAGCGCGAACACCGTCCAAGGCTCGGTCGATGCCTGCAGCAGCATCCAGCCACCGAGCGCCACGACCCCCAGGCGCAAAGTGCCGGCCAGCACCAGGCCACCGACCTTGCCCGCGCCCAGCGCCGAGAAGTACAGGCTCAGGCCCAACCCGAACAAGCCGTAGACCGGCGCGGCCCAGCGGAAGTAGAGCCCGGCCGATGCTTGTACGGCGGGGTCGAGCGTGAACAGGTCCACCCACAGGCCTGGTGCGATGGCCACGACCCCGCCCAGCAAGCCCAGCGTGGCCGTGGCCAGCAGCGCCGCGATCCAGGCGACGCGCTTGGCGCGCGCCACCATGCCGGCGCCGATGGCCATGCCCACCAGCGGCACCGACGCCACGCCAATGGCAAAGCTGATCGGCACCAGCAGGAACTCGAGCCGCGCACCGATGCCGTAGCCAGCCAGTGCAGTCGCACCGAACTGCGCCACCAAGCGTGTCAGGATGAGCACCGTCAACACCGTCTGCAGGGGCGAGATGCAAGCCAGCGCACCCACCTTCAGGATGTCGGCCAGCAAGCCCCGCTGCAGCGGCGTGGCGCGAATCGCCAGGCTGAGCCTGGACCGGCCGCTGCGCAGATACCAGAAGAGAAACAGGGCACCCGCACTGAAGGCGATGACCTGACCCGCGGCCACGCCGGGCATGCCGAGGCGGGGAAACGGCCCCCAGCCCAGGCCCAGCGCCCCGCCGATGACCACCTGTGCCAGCGAGACCAGCAGGAAGGTCGCTGAAGGCACCAGCATGTTTCCGGCACCCCGCAGCACTGAGGCGAAGGTGTTCATCAACCAGACGCCGAGGGAGCCACAGAACGCCACGTTGGAATAGGCGATGGCCTGCGCCAGCGCCTCGTCGCGGCCACCGAGGCCGGCATAGATCGCCGGCCCCCAGACCAGCATCAGCAGGCCGTTCACCCCGCCAGCGGCCAGCCCGATCCACAGCGCATGCACCGCCAGGGCGTTGGCACGTTCCAGCGAGCCGGCGCCCAGCGCTCGACTGATCGCCGAAGCCACGCCGCCGCCCATCGCGCCGCCGGAGAGCATCATCTGCAGCATGACCATCGGGAACACCAGCGCCATGCCGGCCAGCGCTGGCACGCCGAAACTGCCGACGTAGGCGGTCTCGGCCACGGTCGCCAGCGCCGTGGCCAGCATCGCCACCATGTTGGGCAGCGCAAAGCGCAGCAGGGCCGGCAGGATCGGTGCCGTCAGCAGCGATGACGCCGGTGCTTGGCGCGGCAACGGCGGCGGTGGAACCGCCGCGGCCGTCATGCGCGGTCCTCCTGCAGCTGTACGTGCTGTGGTTTGGGGTCGTGCGCCATCAGGTGCGGTTCAGCGCCAGCAGGCGGTCACGCACCGACTTCAGCAGTGCGTCCGACTTCTTCGGGTCGGTCTGCACCCGTGCCAGCAATACGGCGCCGACCATCGCGCTGACCGCCAGCATGGCGTCGCCCTCGTCCTGGCCGTGCAGGGACTGCGCGAGCTGCGCGACGAACTCGTCGATGTGCGCCGACATGACCGCACGCGATGCAGTGTCCGCGCGAGCGACGTCCGATGCCAACGCCGCGATGGCGCAGCCGCTGGTGCGCGCATCCCTGTGCGCACGGCTGACATAGCCGCGCACCCGCGTCTCGTAGCTGCGCGGTGCGTCGCCGGGCTTCATGCTCGCGGTGGCCGACTTGGCGCCTTCGACCAGCGCCCGCTCGAGCGCCTGCGCCAGCAGGTCGGATCGCGATCCGAAGTGGTTGTAGAAGCCGCCGTGCGTCAGATCCGCGCTGCGCATCAGCTTGCTGACGCTGACGGATTCCAGGCCGGTGTCGCGCACCGCATCGGCCGCCTTGCGCAGGATGCGCTCGCGGCTCTGGGCCTTGTCGGCTTGTGAATGTCCCATGGTGGTTCTTGGTGTGTTGACCATCTGAATTGTATTCGTCATACTGATGAATGATAATCATCATTCTGAAGTATGACGACTGTCATTCTCAATTCTCACCATCGAAGGACATCCACGCACGGCGCCCCCGATTGCCGGCAGCCTCCTGCGCTGCAGCGTGTGCGTGCTGACGCCGAGTTTCCTGCACACGGCTGGCATGGACACCTCGCGCGGCGTTGCGGCGGTCAGCCTGTTCCCTGGCTGGCCGCGGCCCAGAATTTCTCGGCCACCGCGCTCAATGCGGCTCGGGGACGGTAAAGGCGCACGCTCAGCGCGATGCTCCAGCGCGCGCCGCCGGCGGCCACCAGGCGACCGGCGGACAGGTCATCGCGCACCAGGCTGGCCGGCAGAAAGGCCAGGCCGCGACCTTCCAGCGCCAGGCTGCGCAGCACGGTGGCCAGGTGGGCGGTGAACACCACTTCGCGGCCCGGTGCCTCCAGCGCCGCGCCGTGCAGCGAACGCAGCACGCGGCCCAGGCCCGATTCGGCGCTGTAGGCAAGCATCGGCAGCGCAGCCTTGGTGCCGCGGCGCGGTGCGGCATCGAGGTCGAAGCGCGGCCGACCCTGCGAGTCCGGCGCGCACACGGGCAGCAACTCGTCGCCCCCAACCTCACAAGAGACGAAGCTGGCAGCGTCCAGGCCCGACGGCGCCCGCTCGTGCCCATGGCAAAGCAGGAACTGCACGCGGCCGTGCTGCAGCTGCGCCTCGCAATGCGCGGCCACGTCGCTGACCAGCTGGATCGGGCCGACCGTGGTGCGGGCCTCAAGGCCGCGCAGCCAGGCCGGCAGGAAGTTCAGCGACAGCGCATGCGTGGCGGCGAAACGCAGCGTCGACGCGCTGCCATCGGCGACGGCGCGCGCCTCGTCGGGCAGCCGCGCCACGCGCTGCAGCAGCTGCTGCGCGGTGCCGCGCAGCCACTCGCCGGCCTCGGTGAGGGTGACCGGGTGGCCCGTGCGGTCGAACAGCGGCGTGCCCAGCCAGTCCTCGAGCGCCCGGATGCGGCGACCGAAAGCCGGCTGCGTCATGTGGCGCTGCTCGGCGGCGCGCGAGAAGTTGCCGCTCTCGGCCAGCGCCTGAAAGTCCTCCAGCCAGGACAGGTTCATCGTCATCGGCAGTGCCTTGGGAGCATCAAGCGGGGCGAAATGAGCATTGGCACACGGGGCGGGTCGCGCCGCACACTGCTGCCCGCGACCCCGCTCCAGGAGACATTCTCATGCCGACCATCGCCAGTTACCGCGGCATCATCCCCGCAATCGCCTGCCCGTTCACGCCCGACCATCGCATCGACGAGCCGGCGCTGCGCCGCCTCGCGTCGTGGCTTGCCGCCCAGCGCGGCGTGGTCGCCGTGATGACCAACGGCCACACCGGCGAGGTGTTCTCGCTGCAGCCGCACGAGCGCGCGCAAGTCACGCAGATCGTCGCCCACGAGCTGCGCGGCAAGCTGCCGGTGATCAGCTCGATCGTCTGCGAGGGCATCAGCGACGCCAAGGTGCACGCGCGCATGGCCAAGGAGGCCGGCGCCGCGGGCCTGGACGTGATGCCGCCGCACCACTGGCTGCGCTTCGGCTACCGGCCGGACCATGTGCGCCACTACTTCGAGGCCCTGGCCGAGACCGGGTTGGACCTGATCGCGCACGTCTACCCGGCCTGGACCCGCGCCTCGTACACCACCGCGGTCATGGCCGAGCTGGCACGCATGCCCGCGGTGCAGGCCTTCAAGGTGGGCCAGCGCGACATGAACAAGTACGCCGCCGACATCGCCGCGGTGCGCTCGGCCGACCCGAGCAAGGCGATCCTGACCTGCCACGACGAATACCTGCTGGCGTCGATGGTGCAGGGCGTCGACGGTGCGCTGGTGGGCTTCGCCACCTTCATCCCGAACCTGATTGCCGACCTGTGGCAGGCGGTGAAGGACGGCGACCTGAAGCGCGCGATGCAGATCCAGGCCGTGATCACACCGCTGAAGGACGCGGTCTACGGCGGCGGCGAACCCACCGGCGAGGCGCACGCCCGCATGAAGGCCGGCATGTGGCTGGCCGGCGTGATCGACGACGCCACGGTGCGGCCGCCCACCGAGGCGCCCACCGAAGCCGAGATGCAGGTGCTGCGCGCCGCGGTGGCGCAGGCCGGCTTGCTGAAACGCTGACGAGAACGAGCTTCGACGACAACCACGACAAGGAGACTGACCATGAAGCGACACCACTTCCTGCGCGCCATCGCGGCCGCCGCCCTCGCGTGCACCCTGGCCCCGGCCTGGGGCCAGGCCTACCCGAACAAGCCGGTGCGGGTGATCATCCCGTTCCCGCCCGGCGGCACGCTCGACTTCATCGGGCGCACGCTGGCGCAGAAGATGTCCGAGCAAACCGGGCAGACCTTCGTCATCGAGAACAAGCCGGGCGGCAACGGCTTCATCGGCGCCGACGCGGTGGCCAAGGCGCCGGCCGACGGCTACACGCTGCTGTTCAACGCGTCGACTTTCACGACCGGCCCGATGGTCGTGAAGAGCGCGCCCTACAACGTGAACCGCGACTTCACGCCGGTGGTGCTGGTGGCGCAGGCGCCGCTGGCGGTCTCGGTGAACAACGACCTGCCGGTGAAGGACATCGCGAGCTTGGTGGCGCATGCCAAGGCCAACCCGGGCAAGCTCAACTTCGCGATCGGCTCCACCGGCTCGGCCGGGCATCTTTCCACCGAACTGCTCAAGCGCGCCGGCGGCATCGAGCTGACGATCGTGCCGTACAAGGGCACGGCACCGGCGTTCCAGGATCTGGTGGGCGGCCAGATCCAGGGCTTCGTCGACCCCCTGCTCGGCGCGATGAGCTTCCACAAGACCGGCAAGCTGCGCATCGTGGCGGTGACCTCGAAGAACCGCGTGTCGACGCTGCCCGACGTGCCCACCGTCGGCGAGTCGGTGCCGGGCTACGAGTTCTACAGCTGGTACGGCCTGTGGGGCCCGGCCAAGATGCCGGCCGACATCACCGCCAAGCTCAACGCCGAGGTCAACAAGGCGCTGGCCGGCGACATGCGCGACAAGCTCGTTGCCCAGGGCCTGATCGTCAACGGCGGCACGGTCGACGACATCGTGAAGTTCCAGCGCGAGGACATGGCCAAGACGCAGAAGATCATCACCGAAGGAAACATCCGTGCCGAGTGAGCCACGGCGCGCGGTGGTCACCGGCAGCAGTTCCGGCATCGGCCGCGCGGTGGCCGAGCGGCTGCTCGCCGACGGCTGGCAGGTGACGGGCCTGGACCGTGCGCCCGGCGCGATTGCGCACGCCGCGTTCACGCACGTGGCCGTGGACCTCACCGACGCCCAGGTCACCGCGCGCGCGGCCGCTGCACTCGGCACGCTCGACGCGCTGGTGCATGCCGCCGGCGTGCTGCGCGTGGGCCCGCTCGGCCGGCTGAGCGTCGAGGATGGCGTGCTGATGTGGCGCCTGCACGTCGAGGCCGCCATCCGCCTGGCCGATGTGCTGCTGCCCGC
The DNA here is from genome assembly GCA_937871935.1 of uncultured Burkholderiales bacterium. GTDB lineage: Bacteria > Pseudomonadota > Gammaproteobacteria > Burkholderiales > Burkholderiaceae_C > JAEUPI01. The sequence goes on along the minus strand of CALMQI010000014.1, from coordinate 7,460 downwards.
GATGGCGCGGGCCGGGTGGGGACGCGTGGTGCTGATCGGCAGCCGGGTGGCGCAGGGCAAGGCGGGGCGCAGCCAGTACGCCGCCACCAAGGCGGCGCTGCTGGGCCTGGCCCGCAGCTGGGCTGCCGAAGTGGTGGCCTCGGGCGTCACGGTCAACGTGGTCTCGCCCGCGGCCACCCAGACCACCATGACCGACGACCCGGCGCGGCGCGACGTGACGCCGGTGCTGCCGCCGATCGGGCGCCTGATCCAACCCGACGAGATCGCGTCGCTCGTGGGCTACCTGCTCAGCCCCGCGGCCGCGGCGATTACCGGCCAGGACCTCCAGATCTGCGGCGGCGCCTCGCTGGCGCGCTGAACCGAGACCCCCCAGCATCATGAGAATCGTCGAGATCCGCGAATCCACGCGGCCCATCAGTTCGTCCATCCGCAACTCGTACATCGACTTCTCGAAGATGACGCTGAGCCTGGTGGCCGTCGTGACCGACGTCGTGCGCGACGGCAAGCCGGTGATCGGCTACGGCTTCAACTCCAACGGCCGCTACGGCCAGGGCGCGCTGATGCGCGAGCGCTTCATCCCGCGCGTGCTGGAGGCCGCACCCGACACGCTGCGCGACCCCGAGCGCGACAACCTCGATCCGCACCGCGTGTGGGCCGCGATGATGGCCAACGAGAAGCCGGGCGGCCACGGCGAACGCTCGGTGGCCGTGGGCACCATCGACATGGCGGTGTGGGACGCGGTGGCCAAGATCGAGCGCCAGCCGTTGCACCGCTTGCTGGCCCAGCGCTATGGCCACGGCCAGAGCGCCGACCCGCGCGTCTTCGTCTACGCGGCCGGCGGCTACTACTGGCCGGGCCAGGGCCTCGAAGGCCTGACGCGCGAGATGCAGGGCTACCTGGACCGCGGCTACAGCGTGGTGAAGAAGAAGATCGGTGGCGCCACGCTGGCCGAAGACTGCCAGCGCATCGAGGCCGTGCTCAAGCTGCTCGGCCCCGGCCAGCGCCTGGCCGTGGACGCCAACGGCCGCTTCGACCTGTTGACCGCGGTGGCCTACGCGAAGGCACTATCGCAATACGACCTGTTCTGGTACGAGGAGGCCGGCGACCCGCTGGACTACGCGCTGCAGGCCGAGCTGGCCAACCACTACGACAAGCCGATGGCCACCGGCGAGAACCTGTTCTCGATGCAGGATGCGCGCAACCTGATCCGCTACGGCGGCATGCGCCCCGACCGCGACTGGCTGCAGTTCGACTGCGCGCTCAGCTACGGCCTGGTGGAATACCTGCGCACGCTGGACATGCTGCACGAGCACGGCTGGAGTGCCAAGCGCTGCGTGCCGCACGGCGGGCACCAGATGTCGCTGGCCATCGCTGCCGGCCTGGGCCTGGGTGGCAACGAGAGCTACCCCGACTTGTTCCAGCCCTACGGCGGTTTCCCCGACGGCGTGCGCGTCGAGAACGGCTACGTCACGCTGCCCGAGCTGCCGGGCATCGGCTTCGAAGGCAAGGCCGACCTGCACGCGGAGATGAAGGCGCTGGCGACGTAGATGCAAGGGCCACGCGCACAATCGCAGCAGCCCGATTCCTGTTGCCCATGCCGCACTTTTCTCGTCGCCACCTGTGCCTGGCCGCGCTCGGCGCCGCACTCCCGTGGCGCGCTCGAGCTGCATTCGACTTCTGGGCGAGCGAATACACGGCCACCCGTGCCGAGCTGCAGGCCATGATCGCCAAGCAGTTCCCCATTTCACAGCGCTACGCCGAGATCGCCTTGGTGGCACTGACTGACCCGCAACTGGGCCTGAACGCGGCGGCCAACCGCGCGGCCATCACAGCTCGTGTGTCGATCGCCAGTTCGCTGCTGCGGGCTGGTCGCGTGGACGGCACGATCGCGCTCAGCAGTGCGCTGCGCTATGACGCCGCTGCGCGCGCGCTGCGCCTCGAGCAGCCCAAGGCCGAGCGCCTGGAGCTGCAGGGTGTCAGCGGCGGCGACGCCGAACTGCTGCAGCAGATCGGTGGTCTGGTCGCGCAGGAAGTGCTGCAGGGCCGAGTTCTTCGCACCTTCACAGTCGAAGAGCTGAGCTTCGGCAGCAAGACCTACGAGATCGGCGCCATCACGGTGCTGGCCGACGGCATCAAGGTCGAGCTGAAGTAGCGGCCGAGGCTCTTGCGTCCACTGCGGCCGCTCGGCCCCCCGACGTTCGGTGGGCTCTCCGGCCGGCCCATGTCTGCGAACGACGCTCACGCCGTCCCGACGCCGACCAGCATCTCGCAGGGACCGACGAAGCCGTCCTTCGTCTCGAACGTGGCCAGTGCCACCTCGATGTCATGCCAGACCTGTGCACGTTGATGCTCATCGAGCCCGGACATCATCTGGTGCAGCGCACCGAAGGACTCGCGCTCGAACCGCACGCACTCGGCCGCACTCGGCAGCTTCACCGGCGAGGGGACGCGGCGGACCACGATGTCCTTGAATCCCGCTTTCGCGAACGCGGCCTCGAGCACGCCGTCGCCACCAAGTGAGAACGGCCCGGGCTGGCCCGCCAGCGGCGCCGGCAACCGGGCGCGCTCGCGGATGATCTTCACCGGCAGCGAGAAGAAGGCATTGCGCTCAGGCGTCGAGTAGACAATCGCCGCGACGCGTCCGCCGGGCTTCAGCGCGTGCTTCATGCCGGCCAGTGCGCGCTGCTGGTCGGGAAAGTAGATGAGTCCGACGCGGCTGATCGCGACGTCGAACGAGGCCGCCGGCAAGCTCGTGAGCGCCTCGCCATCGATTTCGCGCGTGGCGACGATGCCGCCAAGGCCGGCCGCCTGGGCGTCGCGTTCGGCATAGGCCAGCAGCGCCGGCGCGATGTCGGTGGCGAGCACGTGGCCGCCAGCGCCGACGCGTCGCGCCGCCGCGAGCGACTGCTCGCCGGCCCCGGCGGCGATGTCGAGAATGCGGCAGCCGGGGCCGACACGCGCGGCCTCGAACATCGCTTCGGTGGCGTCGGCCAGCCAGCTGCCGATGAACGGGCCCCATCTGTGCCACGCCTCGGCCGCGCTTTGCCACTGCGCCCGGGTCGTGGTCTTGAACTTCTTTGCGTCGAAGGCGGTCGGCGCGGCGGGTTGCAGGACGGTGTTCATGGGCCTGTCTCCTGTTGTCAAAGCCCGCCGGGTATCGGCGGATGAAGAGACTTTGGTGCCAAACGGACGGTCGGGCCAGTCCAGAAGTTGCACCGGGCGCATTGCACAACCCCTCTCGGCTGCCAGTCCAGAATCTGGACTCGCGCACCAGCCTTGCATCCGTTAACCTCGGCTCATGATCGACTACGGCCAGTTCTGCACGGTCGCCCGCGGCGCAGAGGTGTTCGGTGAACGCTGGACGCCGTTGGTCGTGCGCGAGCTGCTCTGCGGCAGCACGCGCTTCAACGACATTCGCCGCGGCGTGCCGCGCATGTCGGCATCGCTGCTGGCGCAACGGTTGCGCAACCTCGAGCAGATCGGCGTCGTCAAGCGAGTCGTCGGTGCGGCCGGCCGGACCGCCGAATACCATCTGACCGGTGCCGGTGAGGAGCTGCGCCCGCTCGTCATGGCGCTGGGCGAGTGGGGCGCGCGCTGGATCGGCAGCCGCCTCAAGCGCGGTCAACTCGACGCGGGCTTTCTGATGTGGGACATCCGCCGCTTCGTGCAGCTCGACGAGTTCCCGCGCGATCGTTCGGTGCACATCCAGTTCCGCTTCACCGACGCGCACGCCGGCGAGCGCCGCTGGTGGCTGGTCGTCGAGGGAGGTAGCGCCGACCTGTGCCGCGACGACCCGGGACCCGAACCCACCTTGGTGGTGGAGTCGACGGTACTTGCGCTCACCGAGATCTGGACCGGCGACCGCGATGCCCTCGAAGCCGTGGCAAGCCGTGCGGTCCGTGTGCGTGGCGGGGCGCGTGACGCACGCGATCTGTGGCGCTGGCTCGGGCGCAGTGCGTTCGCCAACACGCGGGAGGCGTGCCGCACGGCGAGTTAAGGATGGTGGCGGCGTTTGCGGTCGGCCGTGTCAGCCGACGAAGCGCAGATCGAGGTCGCCGTGCGCGTAGATCACCACGCCGGTATCGGTGGCGGTCACGCGATGCCCGCTGCCGGCCGGCGCCAGCTGGTAGTCGCCCGGCTGCAGCAGCACGTCGTCGAGGAACAGCGCGCCCTCGACCATCAGGCATTCCTCGTCGTGGCCGTGGGTGTGATCGGGCACCTGGGCACCGGGCTGCGCCAGGTACAGCAGCGCGGCCTGGCCGCCGTGTTGCCACAGCACGCGGCGCTGGATACCGGGCGCAAACGCCGGCCAGCCAGCGTCGGCATCACGCACTGTATGCGGCGCGTCGCCGCCGACCGCGTCGGACTCGCGCAGGAACAGCCGCGCGCCGTGCCGGCTCGACCAGACGGGTGTGTCGTGACCGGCCGGCGTGACGTGATAGTCGCGTGCGCTCAGCACCTCGGCGCCGAGCGTCACCGCGCCGGCGACGACCAGCCACTCGCGATGGCGCGCGCGCAATGTCGCTTCACCGCCCAGCGCGGCAGGCGTCAGGCGGGCACCGGCGGCCAGCTCGATCAGCCGCACGCGGAGCGGCTCGCCGGGCCGTAGCACGGCGCCCGGGTGCGCGGCATAGAGCGTTCGTGCGCTCACGCCGGCGGCGAGCGCGACGGCCTCCACGCGGCGCAGGCGCGCCGTGACCATCGCGGCTTCGGCCGCGCGCGACGCCGCCAGGCGCTGCTGCAGGCGGCCGCGCACGGCGGCGGCCTGGGCATCGGTGTCGGGCGAAGGCGGCCCCGCGGGCGCGAGCGCCTCGTCGAGCCAGCCGGCCACGTCGTCGTCGGGGCTTGCGACGGTCGCCGGTGGCACCAGCTTGGCGTGGGGGGGATTCATCGATGTGCTCTCCGCAGACGGTTCGTCACGAGGCCAGCGCCGTCACGCCGCTGTCGCCGAGCGCCTGGCGCAGCGTGATCAGGGCGCGGCGGATCTGCGACTTCACGGTGCCCAGCGGCAGCGCGGTGTGGCTGGCGATCTCTTCATGGCTCAGGCCGCGCAGGAAGGCCAGCGCGACCAGCTGACGCGGCTGTGCGCTCAGCTGCATCAGCGCGCGGTGCAGCTCGGCGTGGCAGCGCGCCGCGGCCAGCAGCTCGTCGGCCGGTGCGTGGGCATCTTCGACCTCGGGGGCCGACTCGACGTCCAGGCTGTCGTGCTGAAAGCGTGCCTCGCGCCGGATCGCGTCGATCGCGCGCGAGCGCGCCATGCCGAGCAGCCAGGTCAGCGCCCGGCCGCGCCCGGCGTCGAAGCGCGCCGCCTGGCGCCAGACCTGGAAGAAGGTGTCCTCGACCACCTCCTCGGCCAGCGCCGGCCGGCGCACCACGCGCAGCACGACCGCGTAGACGCGTGTCACCGTCGCGTCGTACAGCGCCGTCAACGCACGCTCGTCGTGGTCGACGATGGCATCGATCCAGCCGGCGAGCTGCGCCTCGGCGGCATCGCCGTGGGTGGCGAGGCCGCCGCGCTGGCTTGTGGTGACGCACTCATGCTCCTGCGTCCGCGGCGCCGGATCGGCGGTGTCGTCGAGCAGCGTCGCCGGATCCGCGTCGAACAGCGCGTCGTGGTCATCGACCGCGTCGGCGGTATCGCGCGGCGGTGTGCTGGACGCCGACGTGGAAGGCGTGGTGTTCATGCGAAGGGTCTTGCCTCCCATAGCATAAGGGTAGGTCGCCGCGCTACGCCAGCGTGTGCGCGGCCTCGGGCGGGGCGCCGCGCAGGAACAGCGTGGCGCCCGTGCGCGTGCTCACCGTCGGGTGCAGCGCACCGCGGTGGGCCAGGTGGTAACCGCCGGGTTGCACCTCGGTGTGGCTGCCGATGCGCAGGGTGCCGTCGAGCACCAGGCATTCCTCGTCGAGCGGATGGCGGTGCGGCGGCAGCGCCGCGCCGGGCGCCAGCCGCAGCAGGTAGCTCAGCACACCGTCGCCCTCGTGCAGCACCTTGATCGACACGCCGTCGATGAAGGGCTGCCAGTCGCCCTTGTCGGCTGGGATGGTGATGTGCGAGCCGTCGGCCTCGGCCACACGCTCGAGCAGGCGGCGCCGCATGGCACGGGCCTGCTGCGGCGTGGCCCCGCTGTGGGCGGCGTCTGGGGCTGTCATGCCGCGCATACGGACGGCCGGGCGATCCGGATGCAAGGCGTCGTGGCGGGCTCGGGCGGGTGGCGGTGGCCGCTGCGCGGCCCGGCATCCAGCGCGTCGGCTGCGCCGTATGGGGCGACACAGCAGACCCCGACAGGAGGCTTCCATGACCCGCTTTGCCGAAGTTCGCCACGCCCAGTGGATCGCCGCGCCGGTGGAGACCGTGCGCGCGCAGTTCGCCGACCTGGACCACCACATCCGCCGCAACGTGCACCCCAAGCTGCGCTTCGAGGTACTGGCGCGCCACCCGCACGGCGCGCGCTTCGTGCAGGAGGTGCGCCTGCTCGGCATCCGCCAGCGCGACGTGTTCGAGCGCCGCATCGGCGCCGACGGCGGCATCCACGACGAGAGCGTGGCGGGCTTCAACCGCGGCGGCACGCTCGACTTCGCTTTCCACCGCGAGTCGGTCGGCGGTCGCGCCGGCACGCGGGTCGACATCACGATCCGGCTGCCGCTGCCGCCGCTGATCGGCCCGCTGCTGCGGCCGCTGCTGCAGGCGCAGGTGCGCAAGGAGGTCAGCGCCGCCGCGCTGGAGGACCGCGACGACATCGAACGCCGTGGTTATCCGCACGCCGTCGTCGCCCCGGCGCAGTCCGGCGCGGCGGTCGCCGCGTGAGCCACGATGCGGCCACGGCCCGCGCGGTGGACGGCCGGCACTTCGACCTGGTGAGCCACTGGCGCATCGCCGCGCCGGTGGCGCCGGTGTGGGCCGCGCTGACGACGCCGGACGACTGGCCGGCGTGGTGGCCCTACGTGCGCGCCGTGCACACGCTGCGCGCCGGCGGCGCCGACGGACTGGGCAGCGTGCGCCGCATCGAGTGGCGCACCGCGCTGGCCTACGACGTGGTGATCGAGGTCGAGGCGATCGAGTCGGTGCGCCACGAGCGCCTGCGTGCCCGCTCGCGCGGCCATCTGCGCGGCGAGGGCATCTGGCTGCTGCGCCCGGAGGGCCGCAGCACCGACGTCACCTACCTGTGGCGCGTCGAGCTGTCGCGGCCGTGGATGCGGGCGCTGGCCCCGCTGCTGGCGCCGGCGTTCCGGTGGAACCACGATCGCGTGATGCGCGCGGGCTGCATCGGTCTGTCGCGCCACCTCGGCGTCAGTCCGGGTGTGGCCACCTCGCGCTGACGGCGGCGAGTGCCGCGGTTCAGCGCAACGCGGCCAGCGCGTCGTTCACCACCGGCGATGGACCCACCGACGCCGAGGCCCCCGGCCTGCCCGGGCCGCTCACCTTCGGCGAGCGCGAGGACGGGGAGCTCGTGAGCACCTGC
>CALMQI010000013.1 GCA_937871935.1 uncultured Burkholderiales bacterium | reverse complement strand
GCATCAGGTATTCGAGCAGGCGGAATTCGCGCGGCTGCAGCACGATGGGCTCGCCGGCGCGGGTGACCTTGTGGGAGAGACGGTCGAGGAAAAGGTCGCCCACCGCGTAGCGCGTGGTCTGCTCCTCGGGAGCCGGCCGCCGCGCCAGCGCCTCGATGCGGGCCAGCAACTCGGTGTAGGCATAGGGCTTGGTGAGGTAGTCGTCGCCGCCGGCGCGCAGGCCCTTGACGCGGTCGTCCACCTCGCCCAGCGCCGACAGGATCAGCACGGGTGTGTGTGCGCCCTCCGCGCGGAGCGCCTGTACGACGGACAGGCCGTCGCGGCGCGGCAGCATGCGATCGACGATCAGCACATCGTACTTGTCGTCCCTGGCCATGGCGAGGCCGGTTTCGCCGTCGCCGGCGATGTCGGCCGCGTGACCGCTCTCCCGCAGCGACCGCTGCAGGAACTGGGCGGTCTCCCGGTCGTCTTCGATCACGAGCACACGCATGGGATGGTGCCTGCTGCTGCCCCCGGTTGCCCCGACGCTCCACCAAAGAGGCGTCGGTCGACTGCAGGGCAGAAAACGCGAAGCGAGGCGACATGTCCAGCAGGAGCACGCCGCCTCGCCCTAAAACTCAGTCAGGGCACCTTTACAGAAGGTGTTCAGCTCTTCTTCAACTGCACCGGCACCAGGCGTACCTGATCGCCGGATTTGACGCGCATCAGCACCGCCGTACGCCCGAGCTTGGTGATCTCCTTGACGGCGTTGGCGACATCGTCGGGAGATTTGACGGCCACATTGCCGACCTCGAGGATCACGTCACCCGATTTCAGGCCTTTCTGGGCGGCGTTCGAGCTGCTGTCGACATCGGTGATCAGCACGCCTTCCTTGTTGGGACCGGTGCCGGGCGCAAGCGTCAGGCCAAGCTGGTCCAGCGCGGTGGTCTTGGGCTCCTCCTTGGCGGCCGGCTCGGCTTTGGCGAGCTGAGCAGCAGACGGGAAGGTGCCGAGCTTGACCGAGATGGTCTGCTCCTTCTGCCCGCGCAGGATGCGCACGTCGACCTTGCTGCCGGGCGAGAAGCCTGCGATCTGGCGCGCAAGGTCCCGGCTGTCGGCGACCTTCTGGCCGTTGACGGTCAGGATCGCGTCGCCGGACTTGAGGCCGGCTTCGGCCGCGGGACCCGGTACCGTAACCTCGCTCACCAGCGCTCCCTTGGATTCGCCGAGGCCGAGGCTGGCCGCCGTGTCGTCGTCGACGTTCTGGATCTTCACGCCGAGCCAGCCGCGGCTCACCGTGCCGCCGGACTTGAGCTGCGTGACGACCTCGCCCGCGACCTTGGCCGGTACGGCGAAGGCGATGCCGACGTTGCCGCCCGACGGGCTGTAGATGGCGGTGTTGACGCCGATCACCTCGCCGTCGAGGTTGAAGGTCGGACCGCCCGAGTTGCCGCGATTGACCGCCGCATCGATCTGCATGAAATCGTACGGCCCCGAGCCGATGTCGCGGGAGGCGGCCGAGATGATGCCGGCCGTGACGCTGCCGCCGAGGCCGAACGGATTGCCGACCGCGATCACCCAGTCACCGACGCGACCCGGATTGGTGGCGAACCGCACCGGCTTGAAGGTGCGATTGCCCTTGATCTTCAGAAGCGCCAGATCGGTGCGCGGATCGACGCCGATGATCAGCCGCATAAGTCTGCCGGGTTCAACACCGGCGTGCCATCGCCCGCCGCGAGCCCGTGGGCGCGCACGTCCCAGCTGGCACGAGCGGCGCGCGCCGCCCAGAAGCCGACCATGTTCGCCATATTGCCGCCGCTCACCATCAAGCCGCCCGCCGTGGTGGGGTAGCCGATCAACTCGGCGATCCAGCGCACGGTCTGCGCTTCGATCTCGGTGGCCGCGGGCGACAACACCCATGCGCCGACGTTCGGGTTCAGGGCGGCCGCGAGCAGGTCGCCGAGGATGCCGATCGGCGCCGGCGACGAGGTGATGTAGCCCATGAAACGCGGGTGCGCGTTGAACAGGGAATGGTCGAACAGCAACCGGGCCGTATCCTGAAGCAACGGCCCGGGCGCGGTGCCTTGCTCGGGGAGCGGGCCGTTCAATGCGAGCGCGTCCCGCACCACCGTCGGCGATTCTCCTGGAGTGACGGGCCGCGATGGCACTGAGGCGAGCAACTCCGCGAGTTGATCGACGAGCGCATGCCCGGCCGCGCGAAACGCCGCGGGGTCCATGGCGAGAGGGACTTCGCGCGGCTGCTCGGGGCGTAAGGCAGACGATGGCGTCAAGTTCATGCGCATGCTCCTCCGACGAAAGTGGTATGGCGAGTGCGGCAGACTAGCCTACGCCGAGGCGTCATGCAGTAGTGCGTGGCGCATCCCCTGGAGGCTCGCCCAAGTGGCTCGCGACCTTGTGGGCCAGCGGACCTCACCCGATGGACCATCGAAGTTGGTGCATCGAATGTGGTCTCATGCTTGTGGCTGATGGGCACCTACTGAGCAGCAGCTGTGGGCATGCCATTCGGCCACGAGGTCCGGCTCGGCGTTCCGCCACCGGGTCTCCCTGGGCGGGCAATGGACGCACGCTCTCCGCGACTGTCATCCCCACAGTGACGTCGACCCCGAGCCCGAGGGAGGTATTCGACCCCAGTTTGTGGATACTCTTGATCCTGGCCGCTCATCGCATGGCTGAACGGCGCTGAATTCGCCATGGCACAAGGCGAACATCACCGCTGCGGTTTGCCCCTCCCTCCTCGCGCATTCCAGCCGAGCGCTCGCGGAAGGGACGGGGTCCAGACGCGGAAGCACGCCCCCGATACGTCGGCCACACCCTTACAGCCAGACCGCGGCTTCAGGGTGGCATGCGCGTGGTCCCGAAGCGCACAGCCGCTTGGATCCGCCAGGAGTGCACAGCCATGTCCCCTCTCCGACAGGTGCTCGCCAGGTTCCTGACGGTGGCCGCAGCGCTGACGTTGCTCGTGATTTCGGCGCCGAGCCGTGCCGCCGTGCTGGATGCCAACACCATCCCCAAGTTCGTCGATCCACTTCCCATCCCGAGCGCGCTCAACGGGATGACCACCGCCGCCGCCAGCCCGCTCGTCATCACGATGAGCGAGTTCCAGCAACAGGTACTGCCGGCGTCGATGTACCCGCCAGCATTCTCGGCGGGCACATACGTGTGGGGCTACAACGGTGCTTACCCGGGGCCCACCGTCCTCGCGCTACGCGGCACGCCCACTCA
>CALMQI010000012.1 GCA_937871935.1 uncultured Burkholderiales bacterium | reverse complement strand
ACCTACCTCACCGCAGCGCACCGCGCCTGCGCCGCGCAGCTCAAGTCGTGGATGCTCGAATGCGGTTTCGATGAAGTGAAGATCGATGCGGTCGGCAACGTCGTCGGCGTCTACCACGGCAGCGACCCATCGAGAAAACGTCTGCTCACCGGCAGCCACTACGACACCGTGCGCAATGGCGGCAAGTACGACGGGCGCCTCGGCATCCTGGTGCCGATGGCTTGCGTGCGCGAGCTGCACCGCGCGGGCCGGCGGCTGCCGTTCGGCCTCGAGGTGGTCGGCTTCGCCGAAGAGGAAGGCCAGCGCTACAAGGCCACCTTCCTGGGCTCGGGCGCGCTGATCGGGCAGTTCGACACCCGCTGGCTCGACCAGTCCGATGCCGACGGGGTGACGATGCGCCAGGCGATGGAGAACGCCGGCCTGTGCATCGCCGATATCCCCAAACTCGCGCGCGACCCGGCGCGCTACCTCGGCTTCGTCGAGGTGCATATCGAGCAGGGCCCGGTGCTCAACGAGATCGACCTGCCGCTGGGCATCGTCACCTCCATCAACGGCGGCGTGCGCTACCAGTGCGAGGTGACGGGCATGGCCAGCCACGCCGGCACCACGCCGATGGACCGCCGGCGCGATGCTGCGGCCGCGGTGGCCGAGCTGATCCTCTACGTCGAGAAGCGCGCCGCCTCGGTGCCACAGGTGGTGGGCACGGTGGGCATGCTCGAGGTGCCGGCCGGCTCGATCAACGTGGTGCCCGGGCGCTGCCGCTTCAGCCTCGATCTGCGCGCCACCACCGACGCCGCGCGCGACGCCTGCGAGCGCGACGTGCGCGCCGAGCTGTCGCGCATCTGCAAGACCCGCGGCCTGCAGTACACCGCCGAGCGCACCATGATCGCCGCCGCGGCACCCAGCGCGCCGGCATGGCAGCAGCGCTGGGAGCGTGCGGTGGCCGCCCTCGGCCTGCCGCTGCACCGCATGCCCAGCGGCGCCGGCCACGACGCGATGAAGCTGCACGAGGTGCTGCCGCAGGCCATGCTGTTCCAGCGCGGGCTCAACGCCGGCATCAGCCACAATCCGCTCGAATCGATCACCAACGACGATACCGAGCTGACGGTGCGCGCCTTCGCGCATCTGCTCGAGCAACTGGCAGCGGACGGAGGGTTGGCTTGAGCGAGATTCACGAGAACACCGACGCCTGGATCGACAAGCACTTCGACGAAGAAGTCGGCTTCCTGCAGGCGCTGGTGCACGTGCCTACCGACACGCCGCCCGGCAACAACGCGCCGCATGCCGAGCGCACCGCCGAGTTGCTCGAGAGCGTGGGCCTGAAGGTCGAGCGCCACAGGGTGCCCGAGGCGGTGGTCAAGGCCGCCGGCATGGTGTCGGTGACCAACCTGATCGTGCGCCACCGCTTCGGCGACGGGCCGACGATCGCGCTCAACGCACATGGCGACGTGGTGCCGCCGGGCGACGGCTGGACACACAACCCCTACAAGGGCGAGATCGTCGACGGCAAGCTCTACGGCCGCGCCGCCGCGGTGAGCAAGAGCGACTTCGCGACCTACACCTTCGCGCTGCGCTCGCTGATCCGCTGCGGCGCCAAGCTGCGCGGCGCCGTCGAGCTGCACTTCACCTACGACGAGGAGTTCGGCGGCGAGCTCGGCCCGGGCTGGCTGCTCAACCTGGGCCTGACCCAGCCCGACGTGCTGATCGCCGCCGGCTTCAGCTACCAGGTGGTGGTGGCGCACAACGGCTGCCTGCAGCTGGAGGTCACGCTGCTGGGCCTGGCCAGCCATGCCGCCTACCCCGAGACCGGTGTCGACGCACTGCAGGCCGCCAACAAGCTGCTGACCGCGCTGTACGCCCACAACGACGTGCTGCGCACCCGCAAGTCCAAGGTGCCGGGCATCGATCACCCGTACCTCAACGTCGGGCGCATCAGCGGCGGCACCAACACCAACGTGGTGCCCGGCAAGGTGGTGCTCAAGCTCGACCGCCGCATGATCCCCGAGGAAGACACCGCCGCCGTCGAGGCCGAGGTACGCGAGCTGATCACCGGCACGGTGGCGCAGAGCCCCGGCGTGCGGATCGAGATCAAGCGCATCCTGCTGGCCAAGGCGCTGAAGGCCTCGCCGAACAACCATGCGCTGGTCGCCGCGCTGCAGCGCCACGCCCAGGCCCTGTTCGGCGAGCCGGTCCCGGTATCGGGCACGCCGCTGTACACCGACGTGCGGCTGTACGGCGAGCTGGGCATTCCGGTGGCGATCTACGGCGCCGGCCCGCGCACGGTGCTCGAGTCGAACGCCAAGCGGGCCGACGAGCACCTGGTGCTCGAGGACCTGCGGCGCGCCACCAAGGTGATCGCGCGCACCTTGAGCGATCTGCTCGCCTGATTCAGGCCCCACGCTGGTGCAAGACCCGAGTGCCGGGTGTGCACGCGACTTGCACAATGGATCGCTAGCCCTTCAGAACAACCGGAGCTCACGCCTTGACCCTTACCACGATGCCGCGCCGCCAGGCGATTGCCGCCCTCGCCACCTCGCTCGCGCTGCTGGCCGCGCCGGCGCTGGCGCAGACCCCGATCAAGTTCCAGCTCGACTGGCGCTTCGAAGGCCCGGCCGCGCTGTTCCTCGCCTCCAGCGCCAAGGGCTACTACAAGGCCGCGGGCCTTGACGTGACCATCGACGCCGGCAACGGCTCGGGCGGCACCGTCACCCGGGTCGCCTCGGGTTCGTACGACATGGGCTTCGCCGACCTGGCCGCGCTGATGGAGTTCCACGCCAACAACCCCGACGCGCCCAACAAGCCGGTCGCGGTGATGATGGTCTACAACAACACGCCGGCGGCAGTGCTGACGCTGAAGAAGAGCGGCATCAAGGCGCCCGGCGACCTGAACGGCAAGAAGGTCGGCGCACCGGTGTTCGACGCCGGCCGTCGCGGCTTTCCGATCTTCGCCAAGGCCAACGGCGTCGGCGCCATCACCTGGGTGACCATGGACCCGCCGCTGCGCGAGACCATGCTCGCCAAGGGCGAGGTCGATGCGATCACCGGCTTCTCGTTCACCTCGCTGCTCAACCTCGAGGCACGCGGCGTGGCCACCGGCGACATCGTCGTGATGCCCTACGCGCAACACGGCGTCAAGCTGTACGGCAACGTGGTCATCGCCAGCCCCAAGCTGATGAAGGACAACCCGCAGGCGGTGAAGGCTTTCCTGACGGCCTTCTCCAAGGGCGCCAAGGAGGTGATGGCCAATCCCGATGCGGCGATCGACTACGTGAAGGCCCGCGACGGCATCATCAACGTCGAACTCGAGAAGCGGCGCCTGCGCATGGCCATCGACGCGGTGGTCGCCAGCCCCGATGCCCGCAGCGAAGGTTTCGGCGTCGTCGTGCCGGGTCGGCTGGCGCTGATGGCGTCGCAGGTGTCGGACGCGTTCGCGACCAAGACGCGTGTGGATCCGGCAGCGGTGTGGAACGACACCTTGCTGCCGACGAAGGCCGAACTGAACATCCTGCCGCCCGCGAAAAAGTAGCCTGGATGTCCTTCGTCGACTTCCGCGGCGTCTGGCTCGCCTACAACGACGAGCTGCTGGCCGAAGGGCACTTCGCGGTCGAGGACATCTCGCTGCAGGTGAACGACGGCGAGTTCATCGCCATCGTCGGGCCGTCGGGCTGCGGCAAGTCGACCTTCATGAAGCTCACCACCGGGCTGAAGATGCCGAGCAAGGGCACCATCACCATCGGTGGCGCCCCGGTGACCGGCCCGCTCAAGATCAGCGGCATGGCCTTCCAGGCGCCCAGCCTGCTGCCCTGGCGCAGCACGCTTCACAACGTGCTGCTGCCGCTGGAGATCGTCGAGCCCTATCGATCGAACTTCAAGAGCAGGCGCAAGGAATACGAAGCCAAGGCGCGCGATCTGCTCAAGAGCGTGGGCCTGGCCGGCTACGAGGATAAGTTCCCGTGGCAGCTGTCGGGCGGCATGCAGCAGCGCGCCAGCATCTGCCGCGCGCTGGTGCACGAGCCGAAGATGCTGCTGCTCGACGAGCCGTTCGGCGCGCTCGATGCGTTCACCCGCGAGGAACTGTGGTGCATCCTGCGCGACCTGCAGGCGACGCAGCGCTTCAACGTGATCCTGGTCACGCACGACCTGCGCGAGAGCGTGTTCCTGGCCGACACCGTGTACGTGATGAGCAAGAGCCCGGGCCGTTTCGTCGTCAAGCGCGCCATCGACCTGCCGCGTCCGCGTGATCTGGAGGTCACCTACACGCCGGCGTTCACCGACATCGTGCACGAGCTGCGTGGCCACATCGGCGCCAGCCGGCAGAAGGCCGGCACGCCGTCGGCGGCGGTGTCATGAGCCGGCGCACGGCCGCCCGAAGCCGGCTCGCGCCCCCTCGGGGGGCCGGCGCGGTACGCGCCTGGGGGGCCCCGTGAAGATCAGCCGACGCGTCGAACGCTGGTCGCCGCTGATCGTGCTGGCCGCGGTGCTGCTGCTGTGGCAGCTGGTGGTGGTGGGCTTCGGCATCGCCGAGTTCATCTTCCCGAGCCCGTGGCAGATCGCGCTGCAGTTCGTGGAGTTCCAGTCGGCGCTGTTCGAGGCAGCGTGGAAGACCTTCTGGGTCACGATGCTCGGCTTCGGGCTGTCGATCGCAGTGGGCGTGCTGCTCGGCTTCCTGATCGGCAGCTCGCGACTGGCCTACACCGCGCTGTACCCGCTGATGGTGGCCTTCAACGCCGTGCCCAAGGCCGCGGTGGTGCCGATCCTCGTGGTCTGGTTCGGCATCGGCCTCGGGCCCGGCGTGCTCACCGCGTTCCTGATCTCGTTCTTCCCGATCACCGTGAACATCGCCACGGGCCTGGCCACGCTGGAGCCCGAGCTGGAGGACGTGCTGCGCGTGCTCGGCGCGCGGCGCTGGGACGTGCTGATCAAGGTCGGCCTGCCGCGCTCGATGCCGTACTTCTATGCCTCGCTCAAGGTGGCCATCACGCTGGCCTTCGTCGGCACCGTGCTGGCCGAGATGACCGCCGGCGACTCCGGCATCGGCTACCTGATGCAGACCGCCGGCAGCCAGCAGCGCATGCCGCTGGCCTTTGCCGGCCTGGTGACGATCGGTGCGATGGCGATGGCGATGTACGAGCTGTTCTCGTGGATCGAGAAACGCACCACCGGCTGGGCGCACCGCGGTTCCCAAGCCACATGAACCTCGACCAGCAGATCCGCCACCTGCGCCACGCCAACGGTATCGCCCGCGCCGCGATGGAAGCCGGCCACCACCCGTTCGGCGCGCTGCTGGTGGCGCCCGACGGCGAGACGGTGCTGCTGGAGCAGCGCAACGTCGACAGCGTGAACCATGCCGAGGCCGTGCTCGCGCGCGAGGCGGCGCGCCTGCATCCGCCGGCCTATCTGTGGGACTGCACGCTGGTGACCACCGTCGAGCCGTGCGCCATGTGCGCCGGCACGCAGTACTGGGCGCACATCGGCACCCTGGTCTACGGCATGAGCGAGCGCGCCTTGCTCGAGCACACCGGCAACCACGCCGAGAACCCGACGCTCGATCTGCCGTGCCGCGAGGTGTTCCGGCGCGGCCAGAAGCACGTGCAGGTGCATGGTCCGGTGCCCGAGGTCGAGGAGGAGATCGCCGCGCTGCACCGCTCGTTCTGGAAGCAGCGTTGACGATCGCGCGATGACGACGCGCTGGCCCGCGCGGCTGGAGCTGACGTGCCGCCGCGACGGCGCGCGTTGCCTGATGCACTCGCGCCACGAGGGACCGCTGCGCGTGTTGAAGACGCTGTACCCCGAGGGCGAGGGCGTCTGCCACCAGGTGGTCGTGCATCCGCCCGGTGGCATCGTCGGCGGCGACACGCTGCAGATCGCGCTCGCGCTCGGGCCCGGCACGCACGCGGTGATCACCACGCCCGGCGCCACGCGCTTCTATCGCAGCGCCGGTGAGCCGGCGGCGCAGCACGTGCGGGCCGAACTGGCCACCGGCGCACGCCTGGAATGGCTGCCGCAGGAGACGATCGCGCACAGCGGCTGCCTGGCGGACAGCCAGGCGACCTTCGCGCTCGAACCCGGCGCCGAGATGATCGGCTGGGAGCTGCTGGCGCTCGGCGCGCCGGCCGCCGGCGAGGCGTTCGAGGCCGGCCGCTACACGCAGCGCCTGGCGCTGCCCGGCGTCTGGCTCGAGCACGGCACGATCGCGGCGGCCGACACCACGCTGCTGACCTCGCCGCTGGGGTTCGCTGGGCGCAGTTGCCTGCTGACCCTGTGGGCCGCATCGGGCTCGCCGCTGCAGGCCCCGCGCAGCGACGCGCTGCTCGAGGCCGCACGCGCCTGCATCGATGCCACGGGCAACGCCCTCGGGCTCAGCGCGGGCGTCACCGCGGTGCAGCCGCCCCTGGTGGTGTTGCGCGCACTGGCACACCGCGTGGAGCCGGCGATGGCGCTCGCCCGCAACGTACGGGCACGCTGGCGCCAGGTGCTGTGGCAGCTCGAGGCGCCTGCGCTGCGCACCTGGCTCACCTGAGCGACGCCGCGCGCCGGCTACAGTGGCGGGCGATGCAGCGCCTGATCCATCATCCGGACGACTGGTACGCCGCACGGCTCGCGCCACCCGCGGGCCGCGTGCGCGTGGTGATCGACACCGACGCGGCCAACGAGATCGATGACCCGTTCGCGATCGCCTGGGCGCTGCTGTCGCCGCGCCGGCTCGACGTGCTCGCGGTCTACGCGGCGCCCTATTCGTTCGAACATCGGCGGCGCGAGATGATCCGCGCCCGCATCGCGCGCGACCGTCCGCACGAGGCCAGTGCGCACGACCATGTCCTGCTGCACCAGCATGCCGAGATGCTGGCGCGCTTCGAGCGCCTGGGTTGGCCGCTGGAGACGGTGGCACTGGAGCCCTTCGTGGCGCCCGACGAAGGCATGCGGCGCAGCCGGCGCGCCATCGAGGCCGTGTTCGGCGCGCTGGGCCTGCCGCACGTCGGTCGCGTGTTCGACGGCTCCACGCGCTACCTGCACGACGGCACGGCCGCCGAACGCAGCGACGCGGCGGAGCATCTGGTCGCGCTCGCACGCGCGACGCCACCCGAGCAGCCGCTCTACGTGGTGGCGATCGGCTGCGTGACCAACATCGCCAACGCGCTGCGGATGGCACCCGAGATCGCCGAGCACATCGTCGTCGTCTGGACCGCGGGCTACCCGTCGCACGCGCCGCAGCCGAACTACGCATTCAACCTCGAGCAGGACATGGCCGCCTCGACGCTGCTGTTCGACAGCGGCGTGCCGTTGGTCTACTTGCCGGGCTACCACGTCGGCGCGCAGCTGCGTCTGTCGCATCCGGAGGCGGCGTTGCACCTGCGCGGTCGCGGCGCTCTCGGCGAACACCTGTACCGGCTCTACACGCACAACCCGCTGTGGCCGATGCTCGGCATCGAGAGCCTGCACGGGCACAGCTGGGTGATCTGGGACCTGATCAACATTGCCTGGCTGCTGAATCCGGCCTGGGTGCCGAGCGAGCTGGTGCGCACGCCGCGCCTGCGCAGCGACCGGCGCTGGGCGCGGGGCCGGATGCGCCAGCCGATGCGCGAAGCCCACGCGGTGCAGCGCGACGCGATCTTCGCGGACCTGTTCGCGAAGATCGATGGCGCAGGACAGCCGTCGACGGACGTTGCTCGGTGATCGCCGCACCGGCGCATCGCTGCTGTGCGCAGCTCTCTGCTGCCGATGGCGCGACGCGTCGTTCGCGCACCGGCGTTCAGCTGCCGAACAAGCGTGTCAAGTCAACCAGCTCGTCGCGCACCTGCTCGACCCGCATGGGCGACAGGTAGTCATCCACCCGGCCGCGCACGTGGGCGACCAGCGCGTCGTCGCTGTGCGCGCCCGACCAGTCCTCGCCGTCGCCCGAGCCGCTGGCGCCGTGGCCCGACAGCACTCGCCACTTGGCGCACCAGGTCACCGCCCACAACCACATGGCCGCGCGCAGCGAGACGAACCAGCGCCGCCAGGCCAAGGCGCTGGCCTCGCCCTCGAGCAAGGTGATGCACCGGCTCCACTGGTCGTAAAAGCGCGCCACCTGCGCCGGCGTGAGCTCGGCGTGCGCATCGACGTCCCAGGTGGTGCTGGTCACGAGAGTGGCGTGCGCAAGATCGAGCGGCGGATGGCTGTAGCGGGCTTTCTCCAGGTCCACCAGCACCGCAGTGCCGTCGGCGCGCACGATGAAGTTGCCCGGGTGTGCGTCGAACGAGATCAGCCGGCGCGCCGGCCGCTCGTCTGCGGCGCACAGGCGCCGCAGTGCGGCGAGCGCGTCGTCGATCGCGCGGCGGCTGTGCCCGTGAACCTGCGCGGCGTCGAGATGGCCGGCCTGCGTGCCGATCTCGTCGGCCAGCGCAGCCAGCGCATCGGGCGGATCGAGCAGCGGCGCGCGCGCGCCAGGGTCGGGCAGCGCCAGCGCATGGATGCGCGCCAGCGTATCGGCGATCGCGTGCAGGTCCTCGGGCAGGCGTGCCGAGCGGCCGACGATCTCTTCCACCAGCAGGCCGCCGCGCGGCAGGTGCAGCGAGGGGGGCAACACGTCATGCAGCCGCGGCGTGTGGCCGCTGGCCGCCGCACGCGTGAAACAGGCCGCCTGGTAGTCGAGGTTGGCTCCCGCGGACAGGCCCATCTGGCTCTGCTTGGGCAGGCGGGCCACCCGGTCGGTGCCGACCAGCCGGACATGGTGATGCGCGAGGCCCTTGTCGCGCATCAACTCCAGCGGCGCATCAGCCAGCGCCGCGTTCCTGGCGTGCAGCGCGCCGCGCAGGCTGGCCAGCAGCGCATGGCTGCCGGTGGTGCTTGCGGCGTCCGTGGCATCGAGGGCATCGCGGGCGGTCATCGTGGCAGTGTCGTGCGACGGGACGCCAGCTTACAGTGGGAGTGGGCGGTGGGCCGAGGTCAGAGCCAGCCCGCCGGCAGGTGCGACAGATCGGCCGGTTCGTCGATGTCGTGCACCGCAGACAGCTCAGCCCAGGTGAGGCCCGCAGCAACCAGGCGCTCGCGCGTGAGCGCCATCACCTGAGCGGCGCTCCACGGCACGTCGGCGAAGACCTGCGGCGCCGGCCGACGCAGGCCCACCAGCGCGTAGCCGCCGTCGAAGGCCGGCACGAAGACGGCGTCGTGCGTGGCGAGCGCAGCAACGGCCTCGCGCAACACGCCAGGACCGATCGCAGGTGCGTCGGTGCCGAACAGGCACACACGATCGACGTTGACCAGCGCGCGCTCCATCGCCCGCTGCATGCGGGCGCCGAGGTCGCCTTCGCCCTGCAGCGAGACCAGCAGCTCGTGCTCGCGTGCCAGGCGCGCAACGAGCACATGCGCGGCATCGGGCGCGATGCACAGCTCCACCGACCCGCATTGCGCGGCCACCGCCTGCCGCACCGCGTGCTCCAGCAGGCGCGCGGCGAGCGCGGCGGCACCCTGCGCACCCAGCGCGGGCACCAGGCGCGTCTTCACCGTGCCCGGCACCGGCGCCTTGGCCATCACGATCAGGCGTGCCGGCTCCTTCATCGATACGCCCGCGCCAGCCGCTCGGGGCTCACGCCGAGCCAGTAGAGCAGCCGCAGACGCCACATCAGCACGATGGTGCGCCACACGCCGTGCTGGTCCCAGCGCCGGCCCGAGGTCCGTACGCACTCGCGCAGGCACAGCGGCAGGCCCTGGCGACGCAGGCGTGCGCTGAGCTCGACGTCTTCCATCAACGGTTGCGGCGGAAAGCCGCCCGCCGCATCGAAGGCTTCGCGGGTGACGAAGATCGCCTGGTCGCCAGTGGCGATGCCGCTCCAGCGCGAGCGCTGGTTCATCATCCAGGCCACCACGGCCAGCCAGGCCGAGCGACCGTCGATGGCGACGTCGAAGCGACCCCAGCGACGGCCCGTGGTGTGCAGGCCGTCGCGCACGAGCGCGTCGGCCCCGGGCGGCAGCCGGGTGTCGGCGTGCAGGAACAGCAGCACCGGCGCCCGTGCCACCGCGGCACCGGCGTTCATCTGCAGCGCGCGGCCGCGGGGTGCGGCGATCACCGCATCGGCGCGGCCGGCGCAGGCGGCCAGCGTGCGATCGCGGCTGCCGCCGTCCACCACGATCAGCTCGGTGCCGCTTGCGCGATACGCCTGCAGCGCGTCCAGCGTAGCATCGATGTCCGCGGCCTCGTCGAGCACCGGCATCACGATCGACAGCGCGGGTGCCATCGCTTGCGCCGCCGCCCGTGCCTACGACGCGTACGCGTACGGGCCGCCCTTGCCGAGCGCCCGCCGGTATGCCGGCCTGGCGTGGATGCGCGCCAGCCAGTCGGTCAACTTCGGAAAGCGCGCATCGAGCCCACCGCGCGCGGCCGACGTCTCGAGCGGAAAACTCATCTGCACGTCGGCGGCGGTGAACGCGTCGCCGGTGAACCAGGGCCGGCCGCCGAGTTCGTGCTCCATGAACTGCAGGTGGCGCTCGATGTTCGGCGCGATGAAGCTGGCGATCACGCGATCGGCGATGCC
Organism: uncultured Burkholderiales bacterium; assembly: GCA_937871935.1. Lineage (GTDB taxonomy): Bacteria > Pseudomonadota > Gammaproteobacteria > Burkholderiales > Burkholderiaceae_C > JAEUPI01. Next base: position 5,508 of record CALMQI010000012.1, on the reverse strand, counting down.
GCGCGCGATCGGCTTGGCAAAAAACGGCATCGGTGCGCTGCGCAGACGGTCGAACACCAGCTTCATCACCAGCGGCGGCATCGCGCTGCCTTCGGCGAAGTGCATCCAGTAGGTGTAGCGCCGCTGCTCGGCGGTGCCGGCGCGCGGGCGCAGCGAGGCCCCCGCCTTGTCGACCAGGTACTCGATGATCGCGCCCGACTCGGCCACCGTGATGTCGCCGTCGCTGATGACCGGCGACTTGCCCAGCGGATGCACCTTGCGCAGCTCCGGCGGCGCCAGCATCGTCTTCGTGTCGCGCTGGTACGGTCGGATCTCGTAGGGCAGGTCGAGCTCCTCGAGCAGCCACAGCACGCGCTGCGAGCGGGAGTTGTTGAGATGGTGGACGATGATCATCGGCGGCGCTGCCTGCAGGAATGGCGGTGCCGCGCATTGTGGCCGCCTTGTCGCGCCCGCGCCCTTGTGCAGCGGTGTTCACGGTGCCGCCGCGCGGTCTTGTCCGACAGCCGCTTCAGTACGGCACGTACGCCTCGGCAATCCGCAGGCCTACCGTCGGATCAGCGCAGGCTGCCTAGAGTGGCCCACAGCGATTCACCCACCCTCGAAGGACTTCAGATCATGAACAAACGCAAGATGCTGGCATGGGCGGTTCTGCCGGCCCTGTTTCTCGCTGCCTGCGGCGGCAGCGACGACAACCTCGACGACCGCCTCAGCGTGGCCGATCCGAAGCTGCGCATGGTGCATGCGGTGCCCGGCGCGCCCGTGGTCACGCTATTCCGCGACGGTCAGGCGCAGACCGGCCAGGTCGCCGATGTGCCGTACAAGGGCGCCTCGAACTACATCGACATGGCGACTAGCACCAACGACTGGGAGGTGCGCACGGGCACCACGCCGGCCGTCACGGTCGGCGACGCGACGTTCGAGGCCCGGCGCGGCCACAAGTACACGCTGATCGCGGTGCCGGATGGCGGCTCGCTGACCGACGTGGTGTTGATCGATGATCCGTACGACAAGGGGATCACCTCCGACGACGCGCGTGCGCGGGTGTTCAACGCGGCATTCAACGCCACCAGCCTCGACGTCTACCTGACGGCGCCGGGCACCAACCTGGCGACGGTGGCGCCGAACTTCGCCGCGGTGGGCTTCAAGCAGGCGCTGCCGGCCTCGGGCGCCGACTCGGTCTCGCTCGACGGCGGCACCTACACGCTGCGCCTGACGACGGCCGGCACCAAGTCGGTGATCTTCAGCGCGACCGTGACGCTGGCCGACAACGCCGACTGGCTGCTGCTGCCGGTGCCGGCCAGCGCGTCGGCGAACGACCTGCGCGTGCTGGTGATCCAGTCGGACGCCGGCGCACCGGCGACCGAGCTGGTCAATCAGCCCTGAGGTCGACGCAGCAGGGGTGCGGCGCGCCGCCCGCGTGCTGCCGTCAGATCGACATGCGCCCACGCACGCCGTCGCGGGCCATGTCGGCGCCCCGGCCGCGCGCGATGATCTCGCCGCGCTCCATCACCAGGTACTGGTCGGCCAGTTCGGCGGCAAAGTCGTAGTACTGCTCGACCAGCACGATGGCCATCGTGCCGCGCGCGGCCAGCATGCGGATGACACGGCCGATGTCCTTGATGATGCTCGGCTGGATGCCCTCGGTGGGCTCGTCGAGCAGCAGCAGTTTCGGTCCGGCGGCGAGCGCGCGGGCGATCGCCAGCTGCTGTTGCTGGCCACCGGAGAGATCGCCGCCGCGCCGATGCAGCATCTGCTTGAGCACCGGAAACAGTTCGAACAGCTCGGGCGAGATCACGCTGCCGGCCGGCTGCGAGGCCAGGCCCATGCGCAGGTTGTCCTCGACGGTCAGCCGGCCGAAGATCTCGCGCCCCTGCGGCACGTAGCCGACGCCGCGGCGCACGCGCTCGTAGGGCGTGGCGGCGGTGATGTCCTCGCCGTCCAGCCGCACGGTGCCGGTCTTCACCGGCACCACGCCCATCAGGCACTTGAGCAGCGTCGTCTTGCCGACACCATTGCGGCCGAGCACGACGGTGACCTCGCCCACACGAGCCTCGAAGCCGACCTTGCGCAGGATGTGCGAGCCGCCGTAGAACTGATTCACGTCCATCAGCTGCAGCATGTCAGCGCCCCAGATAGACTTCGACGACCTTGTCGTTGGCCTGCACGTCGGCGAGCCGGCCTTCGGCCAGCACGCTGCCCTCGTGCAGCACGGTCACCTTCTTGCGGCCTTCGGTGAGCTGCTCGACGAACTTCATGTCGTGCTCCACCACCACCAGCGAATGCTTGCCTTCGAGCGAGAGGAAGAGCTCCGCCGTGCGCTCGGTCTCCTCGTCGGTCATGCCGGCGACCGGCTCGTCGAGCAGCAGCAGCTTCGGATCCTGCATCAGCAGCATGCCGATCTCGAGCCACTGCTTCTGGCCGTGGCTCAGCAGCCCGGCGGTGCGCTGGGCATCCGCCGACAGATGAATCAGTGCCAGCACCTCGCCGATGCGGTCGAGCTGCGGCCCGGTCAGGCGCGAGAACAGCGAGGCGCGCGCCCGTCGATCGGCGGCGAGCGCGAGCTCGAGGTTCTGAAACACGCTGAGTTCCTCGTAGACCGTGGGCTTCTGGAACTTGCGGCCGATGCCGATCTGCGCGATCTCCGGCTCGGTCAGGCGCAGCAGGTCGATCGTCGAGCCGAAGAACAGCTTGCCGGCGTCGGGCCGCGTCTTGCCGGTGATGCAGTCCATCATCGTCGTCTTGCCGGCGCCGTTGGGGCCGATGATGCAGCGCAGCTCGCCGACGTTGACGGTCAGCGACAGCGCGTTCAGCGCCTTGAAGCCATCGAAGCTGACGGTGATGTCGTCGAGGTACAGCGCCACGCCCTGCGTGAAGTCGGGCTCGCCGATGCGCGCGATGCGGCCGTACGCGGCGCTGCGGCCGCCGGATTCGGTGGCACGCTCGGCCTGCCGCTTGGCATAGGCTTCGCGACGCCTGGCGCCCTCTTCCATCAGGTCGGGCGTCATGCACGACCTCCGCGTCGATGCCGGTCGGGCGTCATGACCGTGGCTCCTTGCCGCGACGCCGCAGCAGGCCGATCAGACCATTCGGCAGGAACAGCGTCACCGCAATGAACAACGCGATGACGACACCAATACCAATCCCAGAACCGTGCCAGTCGTCACGCCGCGCGCTCGATTCACTCGGGCAAGTACGCGCGGAACTCTGCCGGGACTTCGGGCAGTCCTTGGAGCTCAGAGGATCGATGCCGCGACTCGTTCCGACGGAGCTTGCAAGGGTAATCGGCGTACTTCATGGAGTTCCAACCCGTGCCCTTCGCAAGCGCGCAGAACTCCTGCATGAGCTCGGCCGGAACGAGGAAGCGTTCCTCGCCCCAGGGGATGCTGTAGAGCTCCGCGCCGAAGCGGAAGCGCTGACGGCCCTCATGCGGATCCGGCCGATCGAGAACCACGTCCTCGACGATCTCCAGGCGGATCCTCGAGCCCTCAACGCTCGCAACCTTGCCGTAGGCGAGCTCGCGAATGCCGAGAGCCGCTACAAGATGGTCCTCAAGTTCCCCAGGTCGTCGGCGTACTGGTACGCGATGTACAAGATGGGCTGGATCCATCTCAACATGCAGCGGTTCCAGGAGGCGCTCGAGGCGTTCGAGATCCGGTCCGCCGTCCTCGGTCTTGCGTTCAACCGCGACATACGTGCCCTCGTCCGACCGTCCGATCTTCTTCTGCGCGAACAGGCCTTCGAGGATGAATTCGGCCGCCGCGGCCCGCGTGGGCGCATCACTTCGTTCGGGAATCAGCCGGCCCGCGTGCGCCAGGAGGCCGGGCACGCGCGAAAGCGTGGCGAGCAGATCGCCGGCGCTCCGGTCGTCGGAAACCCCGATCTCGCCGCCCTGCTCGAAGAAGTCGATCAGAGCGCGCAGGTTCGTGCCGCCGAACTCGCGGGCGAAGACTTCCTTGAGACCCTCGCGAACGAGGTCGCGGCCGACCGCGGCGCCGCCCGCCATTTCGCCTTCGTATTCGAGCTCGATTTTTCCGGTGACGGCGGGAAGCGCCACGTAAACGTCGGCTATGCGCGGCACGATCTCGGTTTCACCGTAAGCCAGCGCCCGACGCTCCGCGGACGAGATCGCGTTCTCGAGCACGCTGATGGCGAGACGCTGGGAAACGCCGCTCTTTTTGTCGACCCGCCGGTCGCGCCGCGCCGCGAAGGCCACAGCTTCGACGGTATGGCGCACGAACTCCGGCACGAAGACCGGGGCGCTGCGTTTCGAGAAGGCTTCGCTCGCGGTGATGAGCGCCGAGAGTTCGATGGTCTCGGGGTAGTGGGTGCGGATCTCTGAGCCGATGCGGTCCTTGAGCGGGGTCACGATCTTGCCGCGCGCGGTGCTCAGGAAACCGCCGACCGCGATCGCGCCCAGGTTCGTGCTCGTCGAGGTGCCCCGGATGTGGATCCGGTTCCGCGAGACCTCGAAGAACACCGGCCCGTAGAACGGCAAGGAGTTGGTGGAAGAGACCTCGATCGCGTTGCCCGAGGTGGAGGTGTCGAGAATGGTGTTGTCGACCACCCGAACGTCGAACACGTCGGTGCCGGTCTGCCGCAGGATCAGCCGGGTGCTCTTGAACGTGAGGCCTTGGAGGGTCACTTGCACGGTGCCACCCGGGACCCCGCTGCCCCCGAACACCACGATGCTCGGCGCGGCGAAGACCGGGAGGAAGCCGGAGTAGGGCCGCAGAATCAGGCTCTTGCCCTCGATCTGCAGGGACTCCTGGATGGGACCCTGCGAGGCGATCTCCACGATGTCGCCGTGTGCCACCGAATTGATGCACTGCTGAAGCGTCTGGATGCAGTTGAACGACGGCCAGACCCACGTCGCCGCGGCACCCGCCGAGGGCAGGGAAAGCAGCAACACGACGGCGGCGACGGTGCGAGAACGGAGCGTGGAGGTCATGCCTCGATCATAGGAGCGAACCCCCCGCGCCGGGTATCGCTCCGGTCACCGCTTCCACCTCGGCCCACGCACCACCCGCCCCGGCCGTCGACTGCATGAGCCTCTCGGCTAGGGCTCGACGCGCAGGCGCCAGAGTTCTCGACCACTCGGCCCGTCGCTGGCCACGAAGTACAAGTAGCCGCCGAGAATCGCGAGTGGCTCGGGGGCCGAGGAACCCGCACCGGGCTGAATGTCGAACAGGAGGCGCGTGCCACTGGCCGTCCCGTCGGACCCCCAGAGCTCAGCCCCGTTCTCTTGATCGAACCCGCCGAAGTAGATGCGCGTCGTCGAGCCCAGAATGTGCCGTGAGGTCACGCCGGACCCTGGCCCCGGCAAGATGTCCTTCACCAGACGAATCGTCGCCGGACTAGCCCCGCACCACAGTTCCGTTCCTGTCGCAGCGCCGCGAAAGGCGCCGATGAAGCAAGCCTTCGATCCGAGGCGGGCGGTGGTGCCGTTGTGGCAGGAGGCGCAGTTCGCGGTGACGCCGGTGTGGACGAACTTGGCGCCGGCGAAGCTCG
>CALMQI010000011.1 GCA_937871935.1 uncultured Burkholderiales bacterium | reverse complement strand
ACCGCCCAAGAGTTCATATCGACGGCGGTGTTTGGCACCTCGATGTCGGCTCATCTCATCCTGGGGCTGTAGCCGGTCCCAAGGGTATGGCTGTTCGCCATTTAAAGAGGTACGTGAGCTGGGTTTAAAACGTCGTGAGACAGTTTGGTCCCTATCTTCCGTGGGCGCTGCAAGATTGAGAGAGCCTGCTCCTAGTACGAGAGGACCGGAGTGGACGCACCTCTGGTGTATCGGTTGTCACGCCAGTGGCATTGCCGAGTAGCTAAGTGCGGAAGAGATAACCGCTGAAAGCATCTAAGCGGGAAACTCGTCTTAAGATTAGTCTTGCCGGGGCCTTGAGCCCCCTGAAGAGTCGTCCAAGACCAGGACGTTGATAGGCCAGATGTGGAAGCGCAGTAATGCGTTGAGCTAACTGGTACTAATTGCTCGTGCGGCTTGACCCTATAATTTTGACGCCAGCCGTCAACGGGTTATGCCAAGGTACGCAATCTACTGATTTGACTCTATGAATTGGCTTGCCTGTCAATGACAGGCGGGCGAAAAGTTAAGCCTGATGACCATAGCGAGGTGGTCCCACTCCTTCCCATCCCGAACAGGACCGTGAAACGCCTCTGCGCCGATGATAGTGCGGGTTCCCGTGTGAAAGTAGGACATTGTCAGGCTAATATCCAGAAGGGCTCGGCCGAGTATCGGTCGGGCCCTTTACCTTTTGTGCCTCAGCTGTGGCGCAGCTCGCGGCGAAGAATCGTCGCGTCGCGCTTCACGACATAAAGGCGCACGGCTTCGCCGCTCCTGACATCGGGCACACCGACGGCAGCGCATTCCAGGACTCCTGGGTGCAGATTGATGATCTGCTCAATCTCGGTTGGGTACACGTTGAATCCGGACACCAGGATCATGTCCTTCTTGCGGTCGACGATGCGCACCTGACCGGCTGCATCCATCGTGCCGACGTCGCCCGACTTGAAGAAGCCATCGGCTGTCATGACCCGAGCGGTCTCCTCTGGCTGATTCCAGTAGCCGGCCATCACCTGCGGACCGCGGATACAGATCTCGCCGGCTTCTCCTGGCGCCACATCGACCCCGGCGTCGTCCCGTATGGCGATATCGGTGTTGGGCAGCGGCAGGCCGATCGTGCCGGTGAACTGCGTCGAATCGACGCGGTTGCTGGTGGCAACCGGCGACGTCTCCGACAGACCGTAGCCCTCCACGACGGGGCAGCCGGTCACTTCGAGCCAGTGCTGCGCGGTCGCTTGCTGCACCGCCATGCCGCCGCCATTTGAAACGAGCAGTCCCGAAAAGTCGACTTGACTGAATCCGGGCTCAGCCAGCAAGGCATTGAAGAGCGTGTTGACCGCCGGGAACATGTTCACGCGGTGCCGGCGCAACGTGGACACGAAGGCAGGCAAGTCTCGTGGGTTCGGAATCAGCACGCTCATTGCCCCAAGCCGCGAGCCGAACAGCGCGCAGATGGTCAAGGCGAAGATGTGGTACAGCGGCAGCGCGCACACCACCACCATCTGGCGATCGCCGACCCGCTTGAGCATCGGCATGAACTACGCCTCGACCTGCAGCACGTTGGCGACCACATTACGGTGCAGCAGCGTGGCGCCTTTCGACAGGCCTGTGGTGCCCCCGGTGTACTGCAGGAATGCTACGTCGTCCGGCCCGACTGCGACGGGCGTCCACCGCTGCCGTCTGCCTTGCGAGATCGCCGCCCACAATGGCGTGACGGTTCGACCGCCGGAGCTTGGCAGGCGAAACTCCGGCACCAGCTTCTTCAGGTGGCGCACCACGAGATTGACCGCCACGCCCTTCCACGAACCGAGCAGATCGCCCATCGACGTCAGCAAGACGTGACGCACAGCTGTTTCCTCGACGACGTCCGCCAAGACGTTTGCGAAGTTCTCCAGCACCACGATCACCTCGGCACCGCTGTCCTTCAGCTGATGACGCAATTCGCGCGCGGTGTACAGCGGGTTGATATTGACCACCACCAGCCCAGCCCTCAGGATCGCCGCGATGGTGACCATGTACTGCGGCAGGTTCGGCATCATCACGCCTACGCGAGCCGCATTGGAAAGCCCCAACGAGGCGAGCCAGCCGCCCAGTGCCCGCGACAATTCGTCGACCTCGCCGTAGCTGACGCGTGATCCCATGCACTCCATGGCAGGGCGCTCGGCATGGCGGCGGAACGTCTCGTCCAGCAGCGCGGGCAGCGACGCATACGCATTGATGTTGACGTGGGCGTCTCGCTTCCGGCTTGCCAATCGTGGTTGTCCCGGCACCCACCGCTCCTCGGGCACTCACCCCATGCTGAACAGCGCGTCGATCTGCCTGCGCTCGTTCTCGGCAATGGTATTCAGGAACTCGCCCGCGCCCTTCATGGTCTTGAAGGCCGTGAAGCCATCCTGCAAGAACGCCTGCAATTCGCCCAAGCCGGCTGCGTGAGCGGGCCCATGCATCAACCTCAGCGTGGTGGCGAGAAAGGGCTTGCGCGTGTGGCGATCAAGGGCACGGCCGACGTCTAGCACCAGCTCTACCTGCCGCAGCCGATCGGGCTCGCGCCCGACCTGACGCCAGGCGCTCACATAGGCTGCCGCTTCAACCGGGCCGGGCCCGATGCAGTGCGCCATGGCCTGATCCAGCGACTCAGACAACGCATGCAGCTCGATCAGTTGCTCGACCGTGCGCACCAACTCGTCGGGAAGCAGCCGGCGCAGAGCCGGCACGATGCGGGAGAACTGTGCATCGCGCGCACTGAAGTCCACCGGTCCGTAGAGATCGTTCAGGAAGAAGCGTGCCGCGGCACCGTAGCGCTCGCTGGCCAGCAGTTGCGCATAGTCGTTCGCGAAACGTCGGTGCTGGAAGCGCTTGATCTCGGTCACACGGGCGGCAAGTTCAGGATCAGCGGAACGCTCTTCGCGCAGCGCACGGACGCGCTCGAGGCCTGCGGCAATGGCTGATTCGTCCTCCAGCATGTTGAGAGCGTAGCGCAAGGCGACTCCGGCACAGCCTCCCGATGCGCGGGGCAAACACTGCCCCGGCAGTCACATCGAACGATGTCAAACTGCAGCCATGAAGGTCGCGCTTGCACTTCGAGAAACGGCCGATCGGCGCTTCGTCGACGACGGGCCGCGGGCAGCCTGAGCATGCTCGCCCGGCTGCAACGCCTGTGGGTGCTGCTGCTCGCCACGCTCGCCATCGGCGGCACCGCATCGCTGATCGCTCTCGGGCTGCCGTGGTGGGTAGCAGTGCCCGGCGGCGTGCTGATCTTCAACCTGCACGCGGCGTTGCTGGCGTTCGAATTCCTCTGGCTGGCCCGGGTGGACCCCGGCGAAGGCATCCCACGTCCAGCGCTGGGTACCTTGTTCGCAGCCTGGTGGGGCGAGATCTGGACCGGATTGCTGACCTTCTGCTGGCGCCAGCCGTTTCTCGCCAACGCCGTTCGCGATCGCCTGTCGATGCCGGCTGCGCCGCGGCGGGCTGTGCTTCTGGTCCATGGCTTTGTCTGCAACCGCGGGCTGTGGAACCCCTGGATGACACAGTTGGCCGCGAACGACGTGCCATTTGTCGCTGTCAACCTTGAGCCGGTCTTCGGTTCGATCGATCGCTACGTGACCACGCTCGACGAGGCCGTGCGTCGGCTCGAGGCCCTCGGGGGGCCTACGCCGGTGATCGTGGCTCACAGCATGGGCGGCCTTGCAGTGCGAGCGTGGCTGCGCGATCGTGCTGCCGATCGTCGCGTGCACTCGGTCATCACCATCGGCACGCCACACCGCGGTACATGGCTCGCGCGGCTGGCATTGACGGCCAATGCGCGTCAGATGCGGCCGACGAGTGCTTGGCTGCGCGCGCTGAATGCGGACGAACCACGGTCGCGTCGCGCCCTCTTCACGTGTTTCTACAGCCATTGCGACAACATCGTGTTTCCGGCCGCGGGTGCGTTGTTGCCCGGCGCCGACAACCGGCATGTGGCGGGCATCGCGCACGTGCATCTGGCGTTCCACGATAGCGTACTCAACGAGGTGCTGCGCCGGGTCGACCTGACAGCCGGCACCGGATCGGCGAGCGACGATCCGTCCGTCCCGACCCCTAGCTATCCAGTTCGTGCAGCAGGTTGAGCGTCGGCACGTGGCCGAGGTTCAGCAGCTCCGCGATGTCGCGCACGTCGTCGGGCAGCGCCGCGTTGTCCCATCCGGCGGCGGTGTGGCGGGCCAGGCGGATCGCCAACAGCACGTTGCGCACCTGCGCAGAGTCGGCATGATGATCATCGCTGATGCGCACCAACAATTCCGGCAGGTGCCAGGCTCGCATCAGGGCCTGCTGCACGTGTGCCAGTTGCACGTTCAGCGAGGCCATCTGCGCCGTGGCCGAGCGTAAGGTCGGATCGAGCCGCTGGGCGTCGGCAATGCGCAGTGCGAGATCCGGTGCATGACACCACAGCAGCATCTCGGCAAAGTCGTGCAGTAGCGCGGCCTCGTGGATCACCTCGGCATCGTGGTCCATGCGGTGCACGGCGAAGCCGAGCGCGAAGCCAGCGGCGCGGCGCGCCCGATCCATCACCGCGCGCAGGCCCGACAGGGCCTCCGGGCGATCGGCCAGCCGGTCTTCAATCGTCGGCTGCGGGCCGAAGTGACGAAAGAAGGGCCCGATGCCCATCAGCACCAGCGCAGCCGTGGCCGTCTCGGTGTCGGTGACGTGCCGCGCCGAACGATGCGTCGAAATCTGCACGAGCAACTTCAGGACCATCAGCGGATCGGCCGCAATGCACTCGGCCAGCAGCCGGGCATCGACGACCTCCTCGCGCAGGCGCAACGCTTCGAGTTGCTGTGCGGTCTCGGCCAGCACCGGAATCTCTGCCTGCCGCCACCAGGTCACCCAGCCTTCCACATCGCGCGGGACGCGTTGGGCTACGGAGCGATCGAGGGTGGACATGCGGATTGCCGTCACAGGAAGCCTGCCTGACGGGTTATCGGCCGGCTTTGCACCGACTTGAACGGGCAACCCTGGTACGGGGTACAGCGGTACCGCGTTGCCGCCAACCTGCCGCCCCGATACCGGCATTGCTTGCGCGTCGACGTCTCCTGCCCATCTGGCTACCATCCGCCCGATGGACCCGGACATCAACTCCCGCAGCGTCGCCGGGCCGGACGGAGAGCGGTGGCCTGCACTCGGTCTCGGCACCTGGCGCCTGGGCGAATCGAACGCAAGGGACGCCCAGGAAGCGGCCCTTGTCGAACACGCCATCGCGCTCGGCTACTCGCTGATCGACACCGCCGAGATGTACGGCGAGGGCGGCGCCGAGCGCGTGGTCGGTCAGGCACTGGCGCGGGTACTGCGTCAACCGGGCCGGGCTCGCGAGCAATTCACGATCGTCAGCAAGGCCTATCCGCATCACGCCAGCGTGGCCGGCCTGCGGAAGGCCTGCGAGGCCAGCCTGCGGCGCCTGCAACTCGAATCCATCGATCTCTATCTGCTGCATTGGCGCGGCGACACTCCACTGGGCGAGACCATTGCCGGTTTCGAGGCGCTACAGCGCCGCGGCCTGGTTCGCCATTGGGGCGTCAGCAACTTCGACCGGACCGACATGGAGGAACTGAACGCCATGCCCGGCGGAACACGTTGCGCGTCGAACCAGGTCTACTACTCACTCAGCGAACGTGGCGTCGAGTTCGACCTGCTGCCGTGGATGCGTGAGCGCGCCATGCCGTTGATGGCTTATTGCCCGATCGACGGCGGCGCGCTCGCCCGCCATGCCAAGCTGGGTACGCTGGCCCGCCCGCTGGGCCTGAGCGCAGCGCAGCTCGCGCTCGCGTGGACGCTCGAGCAGCCCGGGGTGGTGCCCATCCCCAAGGCTGGCAGCCAGGAGCATCTGCTCGAGAACTGGCGCTGCCTGGGTGTCACGCTGTCGCCGGACACCCGTCAGGCGCTGGCGGCGATGTTCCCCGCGCCCCATCGTGCCCGCCGGTTGGCGATGCGTTGAGCCAGCCGTTTCGGGGGTGTGGCATGCGGCCGACGCCCGGATGCGTCAATCTTCGTCCTTGACCTTGAACTGGCCGACCAACTGCTGCTGCATCGCTGGCGGCACTGGGTCGTAGTGCGACAGCTCGATCGTATAGCGGCCTTGGCCCTGCGTGATCGCGTTCAGCCGCGACTGATAGCCACTCAGCTCCGACATCGGCGCGAGCGCCTGGATCAGCATCGATCCTGGCGCGCCATTGGCACTGCCGCTGACCTGGCCGCGCTTGCTCGACAGGTCGCCCGTGATGTCACCCATCGCTGCGTCGGGCGCGGTGATCTCCATCCGCACGATCGGCTCCAGCACGATCGGCCGCGCCTCGCGGATCGCGGCCATGAACGCCTTTCGCCCGGCGGTGGCGAAGGCGATCTCCTTGCTGTCCACGGAATGGTGCTTGCCGTCGTAGACGATGACCTTGACGTCAACCACCGGATAACCCGCGATGGCGCCGTGCGTCAGCACCTCGCGCACGCCCTTTTCGACCGCCGGAATGAACTGCCCCGGAATCGTGCCGCCCTTGACCTCGTCGACGAACTCGAAGCCAGCGCCGCGCGGCAGTGGCTCGATGCGCAGGAACACCTCGCCGAACTGGCCGGCGCCGCCGGTCTGCTTCTTGTGGCGGTGGTGCCCCTCGGCCCTGGCGGTGATGGTCTCCCGATAGGCGATGCGTGGCGGCCTGGTGTTGACATCGAATTTATAGACGTCGCGCAGCCGTTCCAGCAGCACGCGCAGGTGCAACTCGCCGAGTCCGTAGACGATGGTCTCGTTGGTGCTGACGACGTGTTCCACCTTGAGGCAGGGGTCTTCGGAGACCAGCTTGTTGAGAATCTCCCACATGCGCTGCTCGTCGCCGTGGCGTTTCGGCTCGATGGCCAGGCCATGCACCGGCACCGGAAAGGCCAGCGGCTTCAGGTGGATGTGGTCGTCCTCGGCGGCGTCGTGCAGCACGGCGTCGAAGTGCAGTTCATCGACCTTGGCCACAGCGCAGATGTCGCCGGGCAGTGCGCGCGGCACCTCGACATGGTCCTTGCCCTGCAGCACGAACAGGTGGCCGACCTTGAACGGCTTGCGACCGTCGCCCACGTAGAGCAGGCTGTCCTTGGTGACGGTGCCCTGGTGGATGCGGAAGATGCCCATCTTGCCGACGAACGGATCGACGGTCACCTTGAACACATGCGCCAGCACGTGCTGCGACGGATCGGGCTGGGCCTGCATCGGTTGGGCGGCGGCCCCTTCGCCTTTCAGAAAGTCCGGCGGGTTGCCTTCGGTGGGGTTGGGCAGCAGCTTGACGATCACGTCGAGCAGCTCGGCAATGCCGGCGCCGCTGCGCGCGGAGACGAAACACACCGGGATCAGGTGGCCCTCGCGCAGCGCCTGTTCGAGTGGTGCGTGCAATTCTGCGGCATCGACGTCGCCGTCGTTCAGGTAGCGTTCGACGAACTGCGCATCGACCTCGACGACCTGCTCCACAAGGGCTCGGTGAGCGTCGTCCACGGAGCCGAAGTCGGAGTGGCCTTCGCGGTTGTAGAAGCAGTCGACGACGCGGCTGCCGCCCGCATCGGGCAGGTTCAACGGCAGGCATCCCTTGCCGAACGTGGCCTGGATCTGCGACAACACCGCGGGCAGATTGACCTCCGGCGCGTCGATCTTGTTCACGACGATCAGCCGGTCGAGATGGCGCGACGACGCATATTCCATCATGCGCTGCGCCATCGGCTCGACGCCGGTGACGGCGTTGATCACGATCACCGCGGTCTCCACCGCTTCGAGCGCAGGCAGCGACTGGCCCAGGAAGTCGGGGCTGCCGGGGGTGTCGATGGCATGGATGCGTGTGTCGGCGTGGTCCAGGTGGAGCACCGCGGCGTTCAGCGAGTGCTGCATGCGCCGCTCGAGCGGGTCATAGTCGCTTGCGGTGCTGCCGCGTTCGAGCGTGCCCGGCGCGCCGATGCTGCCGGCCCGGTGCAACAGCGCCTCGGCGAGGCTGGTCTTCCCGGCGGCCGCCGGCCCTACCAGGGCCAGTGTGCGGATGGCGGCAACGCCGGACGACGATGGGCTTGGCATGGAGTGTCTCCTCGAGCGGACGCCGCCGCGGCGGCCGCTTCATCAGTGGGGCAAGGGGGTGGGGTCACGGGCAGCGTAAGGGATCACAAGCCGCGGCACAAGACCGGTGCAGAAGGCCTGCTACGCTCGCGCCCGCCATGACCGGTCGCGCCGCCCTCTCCCGTCTCGCGGCCGATGCCAAGGTACCGCCTCGCGTGCTGCCGGTGATTGTCCTGGCGCAGCTGGCCGGTACCTCGCCATGGTTCGCGGTCAACGCGGTGATGGCCGACCTGCAGCGCGAGCACGGGTACAGCGCCGCCGACCTCGGCACGCTCACCTCCGCCGTCCAGCTCGGCTTCATCGTCGGCACGTTGGTGTTCGCGCTGCTCGGCATTGCCGATCGCTTCTCCGCACGAAGGGTCTTCCTGGCTTCTGCGTTGGCTGGAGCCGTGGCCACCGCGCTGGCCGTGCCGATGGCCGATTCGTTCGGCGGGCTGTGGGCCTGCCGGGCGGTCGGGGGCTTCTTTCTTGCCGGCATCTACCCGGTCGGCATGAAGATTGCAGCCCAGTGGTATTCGCGTGGGCTCGGCGCTGCACTCGGTCTGCTGGTGGCGGCTCTGGTGCTTGGCAGCGCGAGTGCGCATGGCTTGCGTGCGCTGGGCGCCGACGTCGGCTGGACCTGGGTGTTCTACGGCGTTGCCGCGTTGTCGGCCGGGGCCGGCATCGCGCTGATCAGGCTGGTGCCCGAGCCGACCTCGCCGAAGGGCCTCAGCGGCCCGGTAAGGCTGTCGCGGCGGTCGTTGGCCGCGATGGTCACCGAGCGCCGCCTGCGCGCCTCGGTACTGGGCTACTTCGGCCATATGTGGGAGCTCTACACCTTCTGGGTGTTGGTGCCGCTGATCGTCGCCATGCACTGGTCGGGCACCGCGGCATCGTGGGTCTCGTTCACTGTCATCGCGGTCGGCGCGGTCGGCTCCGCCGGCGGCGGCTGGCTCGCGCTGCGCTGGGGCAGCGCGCAGGTCGCCGGTGCACAACTGGCCACCAGCATGCTGTGCTGCCTGATCGCGCCGTGGGCGATGTCCTGGCCGACACCGCTGTTCATCGCCTGGCTGCTCGTCTGGGGCGTCACCGTGGTTGGCGACTCACCACAGTTCTCCACGCTGACGGCGCGCAACGCACCGCCCGCGGTGCAAGGCAGCGTGCTGACGCTGTCCAACTGCATCGGCTTCGCGATCTCGATCGTCAGCATCCAACTGCTGGTGCCGCTGGCGCAGCCCCACACGCTCGCTGCGCTGCTGCCATGGCTCGGCATCGGCCCGGCCTTGGGCCTGCTGGCCCTGCGCCCGCTCTGGCGCGAATGATCCGCAGCGTCGGCGGCAACGGCCTACTGGAAAGCGACCTCGGCAAAGCTGCGCAACTTGCGGCTGTGCAGCTGATCCTGACGCAGTCGCCGCAGCAACTCGACCGCGCGCATGCCGATGCGCAAGTGCTGGTCGACGCGCTCGCGGTAGAACTTGTTGGCCATGCCCGGCAGCTTGATCTCGCCGTGCAGCGGCTTGTCGCTGACGCACAGCAAGGTGCCGTAGGGCACGCGGAAGCGAAAGCCGTTGGCCGCGATGGTGGCACTTTCCATGTCGAGCGCCACCGCACGGCTCTGGCTGAAGCGCCGCTCGGGTCCCGGGTGCGGCAGCAGCTCCCAGTTGCGGTTGTCGGTCGAGGCCACTGTCCCGGTGCGCAGGATGCGCTTGAGCTCGTAGCCCTTCAGCTGCGTCACGTCGGCCACCGCCTGCTCGAGCGCAAGCTGGATCTCGGCCAGCGGCGGAATCGGCACCCACAGCGGCACCTCTTCGTCGAGCACGTGGTCCTCGCGCACGTAGCCATGCGCCAGCACGTAGTCGCCGAGCTGCTGCGTATTGCGCAGTCCGGCGCAGTGGCCGAGCATCAGCCAGGCGTGCGGGCGCAGCACGGCGATGTGGTCGGTGATGTTCTTAGCGTTGGCCGGGCCGATGCCGATGTTGACCATCGTGATGCCGGTGCGGTCGGGCCGCACCAGGTGGTAGGCCGGCATCTGCGGCAGCCGCGGCGGCGGGCTGCCGAGCTCGTCGCCGGGCAACGGCCGCGTGCCGCTGCGCCGGGTGACCACATTGCCGGGCTCGACGAAGGCCGCGTACTCGCCCTTCTTCAGCGCCATCTGTTCGCGGCCGAGCCGGATGAACTCGTCGATATAGAACTGGTAGTTCGTGAACAACAGGAAGTTCTGGAAGTGCTCGGGCGCGGTGCCGGTGTAGTGGCGCAGCCGGTGCAGCGAATAGTCGACGCGCGCCGCGGTGAACAGCGACAGCGGATGCGCTTGTCCGCCATGCGGCTCGAAGGTGCCGTTGGCGATGCCGTCATCCATCGCCGCCAGGTCGGGCAGGTCGAACAGGTCGCGCATCAGCAGGCGGCGCTCGTTGTTCAGCGAGCCTTCGAGATGATCCTGGTCGGCCAGCGAGAAGTGCACCGGGATCGGTTCGCTGGACGGCCCGATCTCGAGCGCGACACGGTGATTGCTCAGCAGCAGCGTGAACTGCTCGAGGTAGTAGTCGCGAAACAGGTCGGGCCGCGTCAGCGTCGTCTCGTATACGCCCGGCCCGGCGACGAAGCCGTAGCTGAGGCGCGAGTCGGCGCGGGCCACTGTGTCGGTGCGCACGCGTACGCAAGGGTAGCACTCGCTGACGCGTGAGTGATAGTTGCGTCCCCCGACGAAGGCATGCAGCGCCTTGCGCAGCCGCGTGACGGCGCTGTCGTACAGCGCCGTCGCGTGGTTCAACGCAGCCTGCGCGTCGGTGAAGGTCTGGGTGGCGGTGACGGTTCTTCGGCTCATGGCCCTGATTGTCGGCGCATCGGTGCGTCGCGAAAGATCCGCGCGTCCATCGTCTGCAGGTCGTCGGCCACGCGCACCGGCATCGCACAGGCCGCGAGCACGTCGCGCCCCAGGTCGAGGCCGGGCGCGATCTCGCACAGCGTGAGCGCGCCGTCGCGCAGTTCGAACACTGCGCGCTCGGTGACGTAGCGCACGCTGTGGCCGAGCGAGGCCACGTACGGGCCGTTGAAGCTCAACTGCTGCAGCTGTGGCACCAGTTTGTGCACGCGACCTTCCTGCAAGATGCGCAGCCGGCCGTCGCGCGCCTCGACCTGCAGGCCGTCGGCGGTCAAGGTACCCATGAAGACGACGCGCCGCGCGCTCTGCGTGATGTTGACGAAGCCGCCGACGCCGGCCACGCGTGCGCCAAAACGGCTGACGTTGACGTTGCCCCAGCCGTCGAACTCGGCCAACCCGAGGAACGCGATGTCCAGGCCGCCGCCGTCGTAGAAGTCGAACATCGAGGCCTGGTCGATCACCGCCTCGGGGAACGCGCTGGCGCCGAAGCTGAGCAGCTGCGCCGGTATGCCGCCGACCGGCCCCGACTCTACCGTCACCGTGTAGTCGTGGTGGCCTTCCTCCTGCGCGATCGGGCCGATGCCGGCCGGCATGCCGACGCCGAAGTTGACGACCGGATGCGCGAGCTCGCGTAGCGCGAGGAAGGCGCGGCGCTGGATGATCTTGCGGCAGTCCAGTGGGATCGCGGGCGCGGCTGCCGGGTCCGGTCGCGGTCCGCTCGCCAGATAGGCCGGGTTGAAAGCCTCGCCGAACGTCATCCAGTGGTCGGCGGGATCGTCCGCAATGACCAGATGGTCGACCAGGATGCCCGGCACGCGCACGCGATTCGGGTCGATCGTGCCAGCCGCCACGATGCGCTTGACCTGAGCGATCACGGTGCCGCCGCTGTTGCGCGCCGCCTGCGCGATGGCCAGCAGGTCCTGGTGGAAAGGCTCCTCCTCGGTGCTCAGGTTGCCCCGTTCGTCGGCCGTGGTGGCGCGGATCAGCGCTACATCCAGCGGCAGGCCCGGGTAGAACAACTGCTCGCGACCCTGCAGCGTGATCAGCTCGACGCGGGGCTCGAGCGCCGAGCGTGCGGTGCATGGCGTCAGCCGCGCGCCGTCATGGCGCGGGTCGACGAAGGTGTGCAGCCCGATTGACGTCACGACACCGGCCTTGCCGCCGGCGATCGCGCGGAACAGCTGTGCGATCACCCCTTGCGGCAGGTTCCAGGCCTCGACGGCGTCGGCGTTGACCAGCGCACCCAGGCGCGGCGCCGAGATCCAGTGACCGCCGATGATGCGCCGCACCAGCCCGGCGTGCCCGAAGTGGTTGACGCCGCGTTGTCCGCGGTCGCCCTGACCGGCGGCGTAGACGAGCGTCAGATCGCGTGGCGAGCCGCGCGCCAGAAAGCGCGTCTCGATCGCCCGGGTCACTGCCTCGGCATGGCCGGCCCCGACGAAGCCGGCACAGACCACCGTGTCGCCGTCGGCGACCAGGTCGGCGGCGGCGGTCGGCGTGATGGCATGCATGGCCGCGAGTATGCGTCGGCTCGTGCGTGCGACTTGAGCTTGCCAGCAGCGCGCCGGCGGGCTTGGCGACAATACGGGGCCGCCAGCGCGGCGGTCAAGGGATCAGAGCGGATGGAGGAATCTTGAGAATGGCGACCGACGAGGTGCCGGTGAAGACGGCCGAGGGCATGGCCGAACTCGCCCGGCGGACACGAGGCCTTGGCCAGCGCCACCGCACCGTCTTGTTGCTCGTCGACGGCCGACGCAGCCGCGAGCAGATCCTGGCGCTGGCTCTGGCCGCCGGCGTTGCGCCCGCTGTCTTCGACGAACTGCTGGCACTCGGCCTGGTAGCGGAGAGGACAGAAGCGCCGCCCGAGGAAGCGGTCGATTCCGACCATATCGATCTGCCGCTGGTCAGCGTGTCGCCGAGCGACTCGTCGCTGCTGCCCTCGGTACGCTCGCTGCTGCCCGAATCGAGCTGGTCCACACTGTCGGGCGTGCCGACCGAGCCGCCGATCGACCGCCCGCTCGAGGAGGCGCGCGAACTGCTGCTGCGGGCCCTGCGCACCGAGGCGCCGGTGGTGGGTTCGCTGACGATGATGAAGCTGCGCCGGGCCGGCAACCGCGACGAGATCGAGGCGCTGCTCGACGAGGTCGAGCAGCGCCTGCGCAAGCCGCGCCGCATGATCGTCACCGCGCAGACGATGCGCCACGTGCGCCATTTGCTGGGCTTGCCCGGGCCGCGCCGCTGACGGACCGACCGGGGGGATTCCACCGGGCGCGGCGGCCCGGGCGCTGGTAGGCTGCCACCCCATGCGACTGCTCGCCCTCGACATCGGCAATACCCGGCTTAAATGGGCGCTCTACGAGCAGGCGGCGCCGGGCGCGGCGCCGAGTCACAGCGGCGCGGTGTTCCTGGAGACGATCGACGATATCGCCGAATCCGACTGGCGGCCGCTGCCTCCACCGGACATGACGCTCGGCTGCGTGGTGGCGGGCGAGGCGGTGCGCCTGCGCGTCGAGCAGCAGCTCGAGTTGTGGGATCTGACGCCGCGCTGGGTCGTCCCTGGCGTGCAGCAAGCCGGGCTGACCAACGGCTACGACCACCCGTCTCGACTGGGCGCCGACCGCTGGGTCGCGATGATCGGGGCGCGTTGGCACGTGCTGTCGCGCGGTGCGCCGCGGCCGGTGCTGGTGGTGATGGTCGGCACCGCGGTGACAGTCGACGCGGTCGACACCGACGGGCGCTTTCTGGGCGGATTGATACTGCCCGGCTTCGGCCTGATGCTGAAGGCGCTCGAGATGGGCACCGCCGGCCTCAAGGTGCCCACCGGCGACGTCGTGGAGTTCCCGACCAACACCAGCGACGCGTTGATGAGCGGCGGCGCCTATGCCATCGCCGGCGCCGTGCGGCGTCAGTACCGGCGTCTGCAGGCTCGCTGCGGGCAGGACCCGCTGGTGTTGATGGGCGGCGGCGCGGCCGTCAAGCTGGCGCCGATCACCGACCTGCCGCTGGAGATGGTGGAGACGCTGATCTTCGACGGCCTGCTGGCGATCGCGGCGCAGTCGCCCGCCTGAGGCGCCGTCTTCAGAGGATGTAGCGCGACAGGTCCTCGTCGCGCGACAGGTCTGCCAGCTTCGCGTCAACCGCCGCCGCGTCGATGCGCACGGTCTGCCCGCCGCGGTTGGGCGCGTCGAAGCTCACGTCGTCCAGCAGCCGCTCCATCACGGTCGACAAGCGGCGCGCGCCGATGTTCTCGGTGCGTTCGTTGACGTCGTGTGCGATCTGCGCCAGCCGGCGGATGGCGGCCGGCTCGAACGCGAGCGTCACCCCCTCGGTGGCAAGCAACGCCTCGTACTGCTTGAGCAAGCTGGCATGCGTGCTGGTCAAGATGGCCTCGAAGTCGTCCACCGACAGCGGGCCGAGCTCGACACGGATCGGAAAGCGCCCCTGCAACTCGGGAATCAGGTCGCTCGGCTTGGTCAGGTGGAACGCGCCCGACGCGATGAACAGGATATGGTCGGTCTTGACCATGCCGAACTTGGTGGTCACGGTCGTGCCTTCCACCAGCGGCAGCAGGTCGCGCTGCACGCCCTGGCGCGACACGTCGGCGCCGCCGACCTCGGCGCGCGAGGTGATCTTGTCGAACTCGTCGATGAAGACGATGCCGTTGTTCTCGGCATGCGCCAGCGCGCGCGACTTGATCTCGTCCTCGTTGACGAGCTTGGCCGCCTCTTCGTCGACCAGCAGCTTCAGCGCCTCGCCGATCTTCACCTTGCGCGAGCGGCGCCGGCCCTGGCCCATCTGGCTGAACAGGCCCTTCAGCTGCTCGGCCATCTCCTCCATGCCCGGCGGCGTCATGATGTCCACGCCCGTCCTCGGTTCCGCCAGGTCGAGCTCGATCTCCTTGTCGTTGAGCGCGCCCTCGCGCAGGCGCTTGCGCATCACCTGGCGCGCGGTGTTGTCGGGAGCCGGAGACGCTGCCGAGAACCCGAGCTCGCTGCGCGGCGGCGGCACCAGGGCGTCGAGCACGCGGTCCTCGGCGGCGTCTTCCGCACGCGCGCGGTGGCGCAGCATCGCGGCCTCGCGTTCGCGCTTGACCGCCATGTCGACCAGGTCGCGCACGATGCTGTCGACGTCCTTGCCGACGTAGCCGACCTCGGTGAACTTGGTGGCCTCCACCTTGATGAACGGCGCGTCGGCCAGGCGCGCCAGACGGCGCGCGATCTCGGTCTTGCCGACACCGGTGGGACCGATCATCAGGATGTTCTTCGGCGTGATCTCGGCGCGCAACGCATCGCCGACCTGCTGGCGGCGCCAGCGGTTGCGCAGGGCGATCGCCACCGCGCGCTTGGCCGCGTGCTGGCCGACGATGTGGCGGTCGAGCTCGGAGACGATCTCCTGCGGGGTCATGCTGGCTGACATGGCGTGTCGGCAGGCGCTCTGCGGCGCCCGCGGTTACTCCAGCACCTCGATCGTGTGATGCTGGTTGGTGTAGATGCACAACTCGCCGGCGATTTCTAGCGAGCGTTTGACGATCTCGGCGGCGCCGAGGCGCATCTGGCGGCCTGCGGAGTGGCTGTTCTCGTCGCGCGCTCGACGCGGGCCGGCGCGCGCGGAGCGATCACCTCGATTTATATCCGCGACCCCGACCTCAATCTGGTGGAGTTGTCGGTTTATCAGGATGGGGCGAATGTGACCGGGCAGGGCGCGGTTTGATGGTGAATCAATCGGCTCGACACAAATGTGATGTCATCCTCGGGCTTGTCCCGAGGACCCATCGTGAAACAAATTCGTGCGGTGCTGGCAGGAAACCAGTTGCAGCGAAGAAAGATCATACAAGTCGTTTGAGCTATCTGAGACATGGGTCCTCGGGACAAGCCCGAGGATGACACCGTCTGCTCCGATTAGATTGCGGATTCGAAATGACACCTTATCAGGCGGCACGATGAAGAGCGGTCTCGAACTGCTGACCACGGCCGAAATGGCCGAGGCCGACCGTCTGGCGGTGGCCGCCGGCGTTCCGTTCCTGACGCT
>CALMQI010000010.1 GCA_937871935.1 uncultured Burkholderiales bacterium | reverse complement strand
CTCCGATGCGCAGGTGTTTTTGCAAACCGACGCCGCCATCAATCCCGGCAACTCGGGTGGCGCGCTCGTCGATATGGATGGGAAGCTGGTCGGCATCAACACCATGATTTTCTCGAAGTCGGGCGGCTCGCAGGGCATCGGATTCGCCATCCCGTCGAACCTCGTCCGGCTCTACGTCGACAGCGCGCTGACCGGCCGTAAGGTCGAGCGGCCGTGGCTTGGCGCCAAGCTCGAAGCGGTGACGCGTGACATCGCCGAGGGGCTCGGCCTCGACCGGGTGCTGGGCGCGGTCGTCACGCGGGTGTCGAACTCCGGCCCCGCCGCTACTGCGGGATTGCAGCCCGGAGACGTCATCGTCCGTATCGACAACTTCGAGGTCGCCGATCCGCGCTCGGTCTACTATCGCCTGACGACGCGGGGCGCGGGCAACACGGCACGGCTCGACGTGATGCGCAAGGGCCGCCCCGTGACCCTCGATCTCGTTCTGCAACCGCCGCCGCAGGCCGGGCGTGACGACGTGCGCAACCTGTCGGGCAACCATCCTTTCGACGGTGCACGTGTGTCGAATGTGCTGCCCGGCCTCGCCGAGGAGATGGGGCTCGACGACGGCGAGGGCGTGGTGGTGATTCCCGCGGCCATCGCCGACGACATCGCTGCCGAGGCGGTGGAGATGACGGCGTTCGAGGATTTCGTGAGCGAGAAGGTCCACGAGGGCCGCTCGATCCTCGGTCTGTACCCGCCCACCGACCCCAAGAGCGTCGACGAGTTCGCCGCCTGGCGCAGGGCCAAGGGTCGTTGAGGAGGGCGCCTCGCGCGCGCTTGGAGTAAAACCGCGGCCATGGTGCCGCCTGCGTCCGTGTCCGCTGCCGATGTCCCGCCGTCGCGGGCCCGGGTGGTGCTGCGCTGGAGCGTCTTCGTCGCGCTGCTGCTGGCGTTTATCCTGGTGCCGTTCGCGTTGCTCGAAGGGCGCATGAATGCGATGGTGCAGGACACGCTGCACGGCAACGCGTCGCTGGCGCTGATCACCGCCGCGGTGATCGTCTTCCTGCTGATCGACATCGTGCTGCCGGTGCCGTCGAGCTTCGTGCTCACCACCACAGGTTATCTGCTGGGCTTCGAACTCGGCGCCGCGGTGTGCTTCGTCGGCCTGACCTGCGCGTCGCTCGTCGGCTACGGGATCGGCCGCTACTTCGGCGGGCCGGTGGCGCAACGCGTGGTCGGCCGCGCGCAGCTGGATCGTTTTGCCGATCTGACGCAGCGCCATGGCGACGCGCTGCTGGTGGCGTTTCGAGCGATGCCGGTGCTGGCCGAGGCCACCACCATCCTCGCCGGCATGGCACGTTTGCGCCTGCCGCGTTTTGTCGCCGTCGTCTCGATCGGCAATCTCGTCGTCGCTGCCGTGTACGCGTGGATCGGCGCGGTGTCGGCCAGCCAGTCGTCGTTCCTGTTCGCCTCGGTGGCGTCGATCGTGCTGCCGGTCATCATCGTGCTGGCGATGCGTCGGGCCGCGCGGCCGCGTGTCGTCTGATCGCCAAGTTTGCAGGAGTCCCCATGCCCAAGCCCAACCCCGTTCCGGTCACGCCCGAGCAGTTGCCCGAACTGGCGCGCGCCGTGCTGAAGGCCGATCGCTTTCCGATCCTGGCCACAGTAGACGGCGACCAGCCGCGCGCGCGGCCTATCACGGCGACCTGGACCGACGGCTTCACCGTCTACTTCGCGAACCTGAAGCGCTTTCACAAGACGCAGGAGATCGCCGCCAACGCCAAGGTCGAGCTGTGTTTTCTCGACAAGAACGACGACCAGGTGCGCCTGACCGGCGTGGCCGAACTCGTCACCGACCGCGCGACGCAGGAAGAGGCCTTCACGCGCGACGCACTGCTGCGCCAGTACCTGAGGAGCCCCGACAACCCGGAGTTCACGCTCTACCGTATCCGGCCGACGCGGGTGCGCTTCATGCGCGAGTGGGCGCTGGACTACTTTGAAATTCCGCTGTAGGTACGTCGCCCATGGACGGCATCCGCGCCCTCGTTTTCGACGTTTTCGGCACGCTGGTCGACTGGCGTGGTTCGATCGCGCGCGACGCCCGCGAACTGCTCGCGCCGCGCGGCATCACGATCGACGGCGAGGCCTTCGCCGATGCCTGGCGCGCGCAATACCAGCCGGCGATGGAAGACGTGCGCAGCGGGCGGCTGCCGTTCTGCAAGCTCGATGCGCTGCATCGGCGCAATCTCGAGGCCATCGCCGGCGATTTCGGCCTGTCGGCGCTCGACGAAACCACTCGTGTCGAGCTCAACCTGGCCTGGCACCGGCTCGATGCCTGGCCCGACGTGAGCGCCGGGCTGCACCGGCTGCGCATGAAGTACCGCCTCGCGCCATGCAGCAACGGCAACATCTCGCTGATGGTCGACCTCGCGCGGCGCAACTACTTCCCGTGGGATGCGATCGTCGGCGCCGAGCTGGCGCGCGACTACAAACCCAAGCCGGTCGTCTACCAGTCGGCGGCCGCCGCCTTCGACTGCGCACCGCACGAGGTGCTGATGGTGGCGGCGCATTCGTCCGATCTCGCGGCAGCGGCGCAGGCCGGCCTGCGCACGGCTTTCGTCGCACGGCCGGACGAGAAAGGGCCCGGCCTCGGCGAGGCGCACGCCACCGTGCCGGTGGATCTGTCGGTGGCGAGCCTGCACGAACTGGCCGACCGGCTGCACTGCGCGCCGGTCTGAACCGGGCGTAGCCCCGGACACCGGTGCCCGCTTGTTCGAGGGGTTGGGTAGGCTCCCGAGGCCACGCGGCCCGGTGGTCGGCGGCCCGATCGCCTAGCATCGGCCGACCCCGATGTCCGACCTCCAGGTTCTGAACGTTGCCGCCTCAGGCTGGCGCTGGCTGCTGCTGCGCTGGGGCCGCTGGCGTGCGCTGCTGGCCATCACCGTGTTCTCGGTGACGGCCTCGCTGCTGCTGACGGCGGCCCTGTTCACGGCGCTGGGGCTCGTCGATCATCTCGGGCTGGCCCTGTTGATCGCTGCGCTGGTGCCGGCCATCGTGGCGCCACTGGCCGCGCATGCGGTGGTGACACTGGCCTTCGAGCTCGAGCGGGCGCGCGCCGCGCTGCACGCCTTGGCCACGCGCGACAGCCTGACGCAGGCCTTCAACCGGCGCTACCTGCTCGAGCGGCTGGAGCTCGAGGTGGCGCGCGCGATGCGCACCGGCCAGCCGATGGCCGTGCTGATGATCGACGCCGACGAGTTCAAGTCGATCAACGACCGCTTCGGCCATGCCACCGGCGACCGCGTGCTGCAGCGCCTGGCCGAGGTCTGTGGGCAGACGCTGCGCCCCTATGACGTGCTGGCCCGCCTGGGTGGCGAAGAGTTCGCGGTGCTGCTGCCCGAGACCGCGCTGTCGCAGGCCTGCGAGGTGGCCGGCCGCGTGCTCACGGCCGTCTCGCAGTTGCAGCTCGACAGCGTGGCGGGGGAACCGCTCACCGTGTCGGTGAGCGTGGGCGTCGGCGTGCTGGCCTCGTCGGACCGCGGCGGCGCGGCGTTGCTCGAGCGCGCCGATGCGGCGCGCGTGGCCGACGAGCGCGATGATCGGGTAGGGCACCCGGTCGCGGCCCTTGCGGTGCAGCGCCCGCGTTCGCTCGACAGCCTTGAGCTCGACCTTGATGGTGTCGATGCGGTCACCGATCAGGCGCCTGTCGAGCTCCATCTGCGTCTCGCCGGGGCCGCTCATGGCGGTGGCGCCACCCCGGCCGCCGGCGCGAGGGCGCTGCTGTCGACGCGGCTGGTCGCGAAGACGCAGCGCAGGTAGAGCAGCTGCAGGGCCGGCAGGCAGCGCAGCGCGAACTGGCCGATGATGCCGAGCCCGAGCACCGCGACCACCCTACCGCCGAAGAAGCCGAGATTGATCACCGCGTGCGCCCCCTCACCGCAGCTTCAACGTGGACAGGCCGGCGAGCGCCAGGATCGAGGCGATGATCCAGAACCGGATGACGATGGTGCTTTCCGGCCAGCCCTTCTTCTCGAAGTGATGGTGCAAGGGCGCCATGGCGGCGAAGTCCAAAAGCCTTGCCTCGACCTGGGCCCCAAGCAGAGTGGGCGCCACAAAGTCGACGCCGCCGTGGACCACACGGTGGCCAATGGCGTTAGGCTCGATCGGCGGCAAGGCGTTGAAAAGCGCTTCAAGCGCCTCGCCATGATCGCCGGCGCGGCGCCCTTCACGCGCGCGGAGCTCGTGCCGCTCTACGATGGCGAGCTGG
>CALMQI010000009.1 GCA_937871935.1 uncultured Burkholderiales bacterium | reverse complement strand
TATGGCTCGGGCGAGGCCCTGTCGGCCGACATCGTCGCGGCCAGGGCCGGGCACCTGTACCTGTCGGATGGCGCCGAAACGGTACGACGCCGCATCGCCGAGCGGTTCGGCGGTCTCGGCAACCTGACCGTTCTGGCGCCGGAGGACATCGGTCGCATCGAGCCGGGCTCGATCGATCTCGTGGTCGTCAATTCGTTGCTGCAGTATCTCTCCCGCGGCGAGCTGGCAGCCCTGCTGCCTGTGCTGCGCGACACCCTGCGCTTGGATGGACGCCTGCTTATCGCCGACGTCATCCCGCCCGCGGTTGGCCCCCTGACCGATGCGTCGGCACTGCTGCGCTTTGCCGCCCGTGACGGCTTTCTGGTCGCGGCGGTGGCGGGGCTCGTCCGCACCGCATTCTCCGACTATCGCCGGAAGCGCGCCGAGCTGGGCCTCGCGCAGCCGGTGATCGCGTGGCACACGATCCGCGACAACATCGCCGAGTGCGGCGCCTTCCTCGGCCTCGTCGGCGGCACGCTGGGCAAGCTGAGCACCGACATCAAGCTGATGATGCAGACCGAGGTGGGCGAGGTCTTCGAACCCTACCACCATGGCCGCGGCAGCAGCAGCACGATGCCGCAGAAGCGCAACCCGATCGCCAGCTGCTATATCTACGCCTCGATCAGCGTCGTGCGCCAGCACGCCGCTGCGCTGATGGACGCGATGGTGGCCGACCACGAGCGCAGCACCGGCCCGTGGGAGATCGAGTGGATCGTGCTGCCCGAGGCCTTCTGCCTGATGGCCGGTGCGCTCAAGCAGGCCATCGCCATCGTGCAGGGACTCGAGGTGGATCCGGCGGCGATGAGGCGCAACATCGAGATGACCGGCGGCCTGGTGATGAGCGAGGCGGTGATGATGGGCCTGGGCCACCACCTGGGCCGCGAGGCTGCGCACGACCTGGTCTACGACCTGTGCCGCCAGTCGCTGCAGACGAAGCGCCCGTTGATCGATCTGCTGGCCGAGAACCCCGAGATCGTCAAGCACGTCGACCGCGCGGCGCTCGAGCGTTTGCTCGACCCGGCCCACTACCTGGGCCAGAGCGCTGTGATGGTCGACCGCGTGCTGGCGCGCATGTAGCGCTTTCGCGGAGTGCGGGGCCGGCAACCGCCGCGTACAGTGCACGATCGCACCTGAACCGACGGACGACACATCCATGACAACGACCCGCCGCACCGCCCTGGCCGCTCCGCTGATCCTGTTGCCCGCGCTCGCCCGCGCGCAGGCCGGCTGGCCCAGGCAGTCGATCCGCTTCGTGGTGCCGTTCGCCCCGGGCGGCACCAGCGAGATCGTCGCCCGTACGGTCGCCAATGAGCTGACCAAGCAGCTCGGCCAGACGGTGTTCGTCGACAACAAGGGCGGCGGCGCCGGCATCCCCGCGATGCAGGACGTGGCCAAGTCCGCACCCGACGGCCACACCATCATCCTCGGCCACGTGGGTTCGCTGGCGGTGAACCCGTACATCTTTCCGAACCAGCCGTTCGACGTGAACAAGGACTTCCTGCCCGTCACGCTGCTGGCCAAGGTGCCCAACCTGTTCGTCATCCACCCCGACGTGCCGGCCGCCAACTTCAAGGAATTCGTCGCCCACGTGAAGAAGAACCCGGGCAAGCTCAACTACGGCTCGGCCGGCAACGCGAGCGCCGGGCACCTGGCGATGGAGTACCTGAAGCTCGTGACCGGCATGTTCATCACGCACATCCCGTACCGCGGCACCGGCCCGCAGCTGACCGACTTGCTGGCCGGCCGCACGCAGGCCAGCAGCGCCGGGCTGCCCGCGCTGTTGCCGCACATCAAGAGCGGCAAGCTGAGGGCGATCGCAGTCGGCACGCCGCAGCGCCTGCCTGCCTTGCCCGACGTGCCCACCGTGGCCGAGATGGGCTACAAGGACTTCGAGACCTCGCAGTGGTACGGCATCCTGGCGCCCGCCGGCACGCCGCGCGACGTCGTCAAGCGCTTGCAGGAAGAGTCGCTGAAGGCGCTGAAGAGCCACTCGGTGACCGAGCGCTTCGCCAGCGACTCCGCAGTGGGCGGCGGTGGGCCACCGGAGGAGTTCGGCGCCTTCATCGCCCAGCAGCAGAAGATCTGGAAAGAGATCGTCACGCGCGCCGGCGTCAAGGCCGACTAGCGACCCGTCAAACGGCCGTCGGCCTTGTCAGGCCGCGGCCTTGCGCGGCGCCCGCTTCGTCGCGGCCTTCTTGGCCGGCGTGCGCTTGGCGGCGGCCTTGCGGGCCAGGGTCTTCTTGACGGCCGCCTTCTTGCTGGCGGCGGGCCGCGCCACCGTGGCCTTCGCGGTGACGAGCTTCTTCTGCGCCTCGGCGACGGCTCCGTGCAAGGACTTGCGGGCCTGCGTGTTCACTTTCTTCAGGCGCGCCTCGGTCGTCTTCAGCAAGCTGTCGAAGCGGCGTTTGGCCTGCCCGCCCTTGGTCATGGCTGTCTTCTTGGCCTTCTGCAACTCGACGGCGACGGTGCGGGCGAGCTCGTCGAGCTTCTGGTTGACCGCGCGGCGGATGTGGAAGGCCGCGCTGTTGAGGTTCTTTGCGGCGGCGGCAAGTTCGGGGTTGCTCGGCTTGCGAGTGGCCATGGTCTTCTCCGTGAGTGTTCGATTCCGATTTAAAGGACTATAGGTTCAAGGCTTCGTCATCTCTTGCGGTTGCTCAACCCCGTCGATCGGCCCCGATGGCAATTGGGCGTGCGCGGGCTCTTGATGCAGGCGCGCGCGATCCCATCTAGAGTGCGGGAGGGGTATCGATGACGATGACGACGCGGCCCGCCGCGGTGGCGGGGTCTTTCTACCCGGCCGACCGGCGCGTGCTGGCCGCGCAGGTGCGCGACATGCTGGCGACCGTGCCGGTCGATTCGGCGGCGTCGACGCTGCCACCGAAGATGCTGCTGGTGCCGCACGCGGGCTACGTCTACTCGGGGCCGGTGGCGGCGTACGCCTACGCACGGCTGTCGTCGGGGCGTGGTCGGGTCCGCCGGGTGGTGCTGCTCGGCCCGACCCACCGTGTCGCCGTGCGCGGCATCGCCGTGCCCACCGTCTCGGCCTTCGAGACGCCGCTGGGCCGCGTGTCGCTCGATCGTGAGGCGCTGGAGTCGATCGGCCACCTTCCGCAGGTGGTGAGCAGCGACCTGGCACATGCCGACGAACACGCGCTCGAGGTGCAGCTGCCGTTCCTGCAGCAGGTGCTCGGCGACTTCGCGCTGGTGCCGCTGGCTGTCGGTTCGGTGGGCGCCGAGGCGGTGGCTAGCGTGATCGAGCGCCTGTGGGGCGGCGACGAGACGCTGATCGTCGTGTCGTCGGACCTGTCGCACTACCTTGGCTATCGGCAGGCGCAGGCCCAGGATCGCGACACGGCGGACCACATCCTGCGGCTCGATGTCCAGTTGAGCCATCAGCAGGCCTGCGGCGCCACGTCGTTGGCGGGCGCCTTGCTGGCGGCGCGCGCCCACGGCCTGTCGGCGCGGCTGCTCGATCTGCGCAACTCGGGCGACACGGCAGGCGACCGTTCGCGGGTGGTCGGCTACTGTGCCGTGGCGTTCGAACCGGCGGCACCGCTTGCCGAACGCAAGCAGCGGTCGGAAGGCGAACACGACGATGCGCTCGGCGCTGCCTTGCTCACGCGTGCGCGCAATGCCATCGCCGACGTCTTTGCCTTGCCCACCGACCCCGAGCCCACACACCCGGCACTGAGGGCACCGGGCGCCACCTTCGTGACGCTGCGCCTGGACGGTGCATTGCGCGGTTGCGTCGGCACGCTCACGGCCACGCGGCCGCTCGGCCACGACGTGCGGCTGCAGGCGCTGTGCGCGGCTTTTCGCGACCCGCGGTTCCAGCCCTTGCAGCGCGAGGAGTTCGAGGCGCTCGAGATCGAGGTCTCGCTGCTCGAACCACCGCTGCCGCTCGCGGCGACCAGCGAGGCCGAGGCCCGCGCGGCGCTGCGCCCGGGCATCGACGGCGTGGTCCTCGAGTGGCGCGGCCAGCACGCCACCTTGCTGCCGCAGGTGTGGGAGCAGCTGCCCGGCGCGCGCGAGTTCCTGGCGGCGCTCAAGCGCAAGGCCGGCTTGCCGGCCGACTTCTGGGCCAGCGACCTGCGGCTGCAGCGCTACCGCGTGCGCAAGTTCCTCGAGCCGGTGAGGGCGCGATGAGCCACGATCACTCGCTGTCGGCCGACCCACACCCCGCGCGCTGGTGGCACCGGCTCGACGATGGCCGCATCCAGTGCGACCTGTGTCCGCGCGACTGCCGGCTGCACGAGGGCCAGCGCGGCCTGTGCTTCGTGCGCCAGCGCAGCGGCGACGCGATGGTGCTTACCACCTACGGGCGCAGCTCGGGCTTCTGCATCGATCCGATCGAGAAGAAGCCGCTGAACCACTACTACCCCGGCAGCAGCGTGTTCTCGTTCGGCACGGCCGGCTGCAACCTGGCCTGCAAGTTCTGCCAGAACTGGGACATCTCCAAGAGCCGCGAGATGGACCGCCTGATGGACGCGGCCTCGCCGGAGCGCATCGCCGCGGTGGCGCAGCAGTCGGGCTGCAAGAGCGTGGCCTTCACCTACAACGACCCGGTGATCTTCGCCGAGTACGCGATGGACACGGCCGACGCCTGCCACGCGCTCGGCGTGCAGACGGTGGCCGTGACGGCGGGCTACATGCATGCGCCGGCGCGCCGCGAGTTCTACGCCAAGATGGATGCGGCCAATGTCGACCTGAAGGCCTTCACCGACGCGTTCTATTTCCAGCAGACCGGCGCTCACCTGGCCCCGGTGCTCGACACGCTGCAATACCTGAAGCACGAGACCGCTTGCTGGTTCGAGATCACCACACTGCTGATCCCCGGGCACAACGACAGCGCGGCCGAGCTGGAGGCGATGAGCCGCTGGATCGCCGATCACCTGGGACCGGACGTGCCGCTGCATTTCACGGCGTTTCACCCCGACTACAAGATGACCGACGTGGCGGGCACGCCGCACGCCACGCTGCAGCGTGCCCGCGCGATCGCGCAGGGGCACGGCCTGCGCTACGTGTACACCGGCAATGTGCACGACGCCGAGGGTGGCACGACGTTCTGCCCCGGCTGCCGACGGCCGCTGATCGAACGCGACTGGCACAAGATCTTGCGCGACGAGATCGACGAGGGCGGCGCCTGTGGCCACTGCGGCACGGCTATCGCGGGGCGTTTCGACGGGCAGCGACCTTCGGTCGGCCGGCGGCGCATCCCGGTGCGGTTGGCGATGGCCTGATCGCGCGGGTGCCCGCCGTGTCGATGCCGCTATGCTGGCGGCGATGCAGCGAAAGCAGGCGTGATCGATATGCTCGTCATCGGCGGCGGCAACGCCGCGCTGTGCGCGGCGCTCACCGCGCGCGAGGCCGGCGCCTCGGTGCTGCTGCTCGAGAGCGCGCCCGTCGAGTGGCGGGGCGGCAATTCGATCCACACGCGCAACCTGCGCTGCATGCACGACGCCCCGCAGGACGTGCTCACCGAGGCCTACCCGGAAGAGGAGTTCTGGCAGGACCTGCTCAAGGTCACCGGCGGGCAGACGAATGAGGCGCTCGCGCGGCTGGTGATCCGCGAGTCGCACCATGTGCGCGGCTGGATGCGCCGGCACGGCGTGCACTTCCAGCCCTCGCTGTCGGGCACGTTGCACCTGAGCCGCACCAACGCCTTCTTCATGGGCGGCGGCAAGGCGCTGGTCAATGCCTACTACCGCAGTGCGCAGGCGCTGGGCGTGCAGGTGCGCTACGGCGTCACGGTCGACCGGCTCGAGCTGCGCGATGGCCGCTTCGTGGCCGCGTTCGCCGGTGCCGAGCGCTTCGAGGCGCGTTGCTGCGTGCTGGCGGCCGGCGGCTTCGAGTCCAACCTCGCGTGGCTGCGCGAGGCCTGGGGTCGCAATGAGCGCGGTGAGTGGCCGGCCGAGCAGTTCGCGGTGCGCGGCACGCGCTTCAACCAGGGCGTGCTGCTGAAGCACCTGATCGAGCAAGGGGCCGACGCCATCGGCGACCCGACGCAGGCGCACATGGTGGCCATCGACGCGCGCGCGCCGTTGTACGACGGCGGCATCTGCACGCGGGTGGACTGCGTGTCGCTCGGCATCGTGGTCAACACAGAAGCCCAGCGCTTCTACGACGAGGGCGAGGACTTCTGGCCCAAGCGCTACGCCATCTGGGGGCGGCTGGTGGCGCAGCAGCCGCGGCAGCGGGCGTATTCGATCATCGACGCCAAGGCGATCGGCCGCTTCATGCCGCCGGTGTTCCCGGGCGAGCGTGCCGACACGCTGCGTGCGCTGGCGGTCCAGCTGCAGCTCGACGAGGGTACGTTGCAGCGCACGGTCGCCGAGTTCAACGCGGCCTGCCGCTTGGGCGCCTTCGACCACGCGGTGCTCGATGACTGCCACACCGACGGCCTGGCGCCGGCCAAGACGCACTGGGCGCTGCCGATCGACACGCCGCCGTATTTCGGATTCGCACTCAAGCCCGGCGTGACCTTCACCTACCTCGGGCTGAAAGTGAATCCGCAGGCGGCCGTGCACTTCGGTGGCCGGCCGAGCGGAAACCTGTTCGCCGCCGGCGAGATGATGGCTGGCAACGTGCTCGGCAAGGGCTACACGGCCGGCGTGGGCATGACCATCGGCACCGTGTTCGGCCGCATCGCGGGTGCCTCGGCGGCGCAGGCGCTGCAACGCGAGGTGCAGCATGACGCCGCTTGACGCGCTGGTGCGCGAGGCCAGCGGCGCGGCGTCGCCCGAGGCAGAGGTGGCACGTGTGCTGCAGATCTGCAATGCCTGCCGCTACTGCGAGGGCTTCTGCGCGGTGTTCCCGGCAATGACCCGGCGGCTCGAATTTTCCGTCGCCGACATCCACTACCTGGCCAATTTGTGCCACAACTGCGGCGCCTGTCTGCACGCTTGCCAGTATGCGAGCCCGCACGAGTTCGACGTCAACGTGCCGCGCTCGATGGCGCGTGTGCGCGGCCGCACCTACGCCCACTATGCATGGCCGGCGCCGTTCGGCCGGCTGTACGAGCGCAACGGCCTGGCCGTCGCGATCGTGCTGGCGCTGAGCCTCGCGCTCTTTCTCACCTTTGGCCTGATGCTCAAGGGCACGCTGTGGGGCGTGCCCGCTGGCGGCAGCTTCTATGCGGTGTTCCCGCACAACCTGATGGTGTGGTTGTTCGCGCCGGTCTTCGCCTTCGCACTGCTGGCGCTCGGTGTCGGCGTGGTGCGCTTCTGGCGCGACGTGTCGCCCGGCGAGGCCAGCGCCGCCGCCGTCGGCGACGCGGCCGGCAAGGCGCTGACGCTGAAGTACCTCGACGGCGGCCACGGCCGGGGCTGCAACGAGGCCGACGATGCCTTCACGCCGGCCCGGCGGGTGTTCCACCACTTCACCTTCTACGGCTTCGCGCTGTGCTTCGCGGCCACCTGCATCGCGACGCTGTACCACTACGGGTTCGGCTGGCAGGCGCCGTACGCGTGGAGCAGCCTGCCGGTGCTGCTGGGCACCGCGGGCGGCGTCGGGCTGCTGATCGGTCCGGCCGGGTTGTGGTGGCTGCACGCGCGCCGCCACCCGGCGCATGGCGACGCGGCCCAGGGTCCGATGGACCGCGCCTTCATCGCGCTGCTGTTTCTCACGAGCCTGACCGGCCTGGCCCTGCTGGTGTGGCGTGACAGCGCCGCGATGGCCTTGCTGCTGGCGGTACACCTGGGCGTCGTGATGGCGCTGTTCGCGACGATGCCGTATGGCAAGTTCGCCCACGGCGTGTACCGCGCGGTGGCGCTGTTGAAGTGGGCGGTCGAGCGGCGTCAGCCGAACCCGCTGACGCTGGGCACCGATTGAACCGAGTGCACGCCCGCGCGATGGGTCCACGTGCACTCGGCTAGCATCACGTCATGTCTGCCCCGCTGCACCGCCTGCCTCGCCGTACCCTGTTGCTCGGCGGCATGGCCCTGGCAGCCGCACCGACGTTGCGTGCACAGAGCGCCTTCCCGACCCGCGCGCTGACGCTCGTGGTGCCGTTTGCGCCGGGCGGCATTGCCGACCTCACCGCGCGCGCGGTGGCCGAGCCGATGGCGCGCACGCTGGGCCAGGCCGTGGTGGTGGACAACCGGCCGAGCGCCGGCAGCATCGTCGCGTCGCAATTCGTCGCGCAGGCCAAGGCAGATGGGCACACGCTGCTGATGGTGACCAACAGCCACGCGCTGTCGGCGTCGCTGTTTCGCAAGCTGCCCTACGACACGGTGAAGGACTTCGCGCCCGTCAGCCTGATCGGCCGCTTCGACCTCGGCCTGTTCGTGCCGGCGAGTTCGCGCTTCAAGACGCTCGCCGAGGCGCTGGCCTTCGCGCGTGCGCAGCCGGGCAAGCTCAACATCGCCACCATCGCCGTCGGCAGCACGCAGCACCTGGCGGCCGAACTCTTCAAGACCAGTGCCGGCATCGACGCGCTGGTGGTGCCGTACAAGACCTCGCCCGCAGTGGTGAGCGCGCTGCGCGCCGGCGATGTCGACCTCGGATTCGAGATCGTCGGCCCCATGCTCGGCCAGGTGAGCGGCGGCGCCGTGCGCGCGCTCGCGGTCACCGGCGAGGAGCGCCATCCGCTGCTGTCCGACGTGCCCACCGTGCAGCAGGCCGGCGTGGCGCGCTATGCAGTGTCGTCGTGGAACGCGCTCGCGGTGCCGGCCGGCACGCCGCCGGCGGTGATCGAGCAGCTCAACCGCGCCGTGCGCGACGCGGTGGCCACGCCCGAGGTGCGCGACAAGCTCGGCAAGCTGGGCCTGCGCTTGAGCGCCGGCACGCCCGACGAGTTGGGCGCATTGCTGGCGAGCGAGATCGCGCGCTGGCGCGAGGTGATCCGCGCGGCGAAGATCGAGCCGGAATAGCCGGGGCGTTGTTCGATCGGCCCGATTCCGTGCGAGCGCAGTGCGTTCACTCAGCCGCGCGCGCGGCCGAGGCTCGCCCGGGTGCCGGAGGGTGATACCGACCGGCTTCGCGGCGCTGACGTGCGGCCGAGGTGGGCGGTGACCAGTGCCGCGCCCAGCGTGACCAGGCACGAGAAGTACAGCCACAGCACGAAGACCGGCAAGGTGGCGAAGGCTCCGTACAGCGACCGGTAGAGCGGCCCGTGGATCAGATAGGCGGCGAAGCCGCGTTTGCCCAGCTCGAGCGCTACGCTGCCCAGCACGCCGCCGACGATGGCGTCGCGCCAGCGCACCGGCGCATTCGGCAACAGGCGGAACAGACACGCGAGGGCGACGCCACACAGCGCCACCGGCCCCAGGTCGAGCGCGAAGGCCAGCGGCGGCGGCACGCTGCGCATCAGGCCCACCGAGGCACCGAGCAGACTCGTGGTCGTCCAAAGGCTGGCGCCCACCAGCATCGGGCCGAGCGCCAGCATCAGCAGATACAGGCCCAGACGCCGCGGCAACGGCCGCGCCTTCTTGACGCCCCACATCTGATTGAGCGCGCTTTCGAACGTGAGCAGCATCATCACTGCCGCGCCGAGCACGCACAGCGCGCCCACCAGCGTCAGCCCGCTCGCATTGGCGGCGAACTGGTGCAGGACCTTCATCACCGCGCGCGAGATCTCGGCCGGCAGCAGGCTCCTCACCATGTGCTGCTCGATCGCCAGCTCGAGCGGCCGGAAGATCGGAAACTGCCTGAACAGCGCGAAGCCCACCGCCACCAGCGGCGCGATGGACAACGCCGTCGCCAGCGTGAGGCTGGCGGCCACCTGCGGCAGGCGCACCTGCTGCGCGCGGTGGATCGTCGAGCGGGTGAGGTTGAGCATGCGGCGATGTTCGCCCAGGTTGGCGACCCGCCTTGCGTGGCGACGGAGCGGGGGCGTCGCGGTGTGACGTTTGGCGCGCTTGTTCGCGACTCGAGCTTGCGAGGCGGCTGCTCAACCGACGGTGTTGCGGGCTGTTATCGGCCCTTGTGCGACATCGACCGACCGCTTTGCGCGCCTTCGTGGGACCGAGCGCGCAAGGCTGCGGGCGGGCATGCCGGCCGCACCGAGCGGCGCAGGCAGGCTCGGCAAAGTGCCTGAGCGTGCATCGCGGCAGACGGTACCCGGCCGGGGCGATTTGTGGGGCGGCGAGAAGCGCAGCGGCGAGGTCGGCGCGCGCCAGCGCGCTTCAACCTCTGACTCGCCGACGATGGTTGAGCGCAGCGACCGCAGGTCGCGTAGCTATGCCAAGCGCTCGTAAGCGAACGGCAGCAACGGGCCGATCCCAGACGATCAATCAGCGATTGCCTCACGAGGGACGGACGGCGTCACCCACTGGGCCCATCGAAATCCTTCGCAGCGCCGCGGTGCCGCGCGTACATGGCCAGCGTCCACGCTACTGCCGAATGGTTCGCATACCGCGCCATCAGCGCGGCAAACGCCGGTGCCACCGGTTGCGGTGCGGCCATCGGCGAGTCGGTCGGTCGCGCCAGCACGGCGAGCGTCGACGCCGCGGTGAGGTCGGCCACCGTGAAGGTGTCGCCCACCAGATAACCCGTGGCGGCAGTACGTTCGGCCACGAAGTCGAGCGCCTGCCGTGCGGCGGTGTGGCCGTCCTCCACCGCTGCCGCGCCCGTGATGCCATTGCCCTTGCGCACCAGCGGCGCGGCCAGCGGCACGATCATCGCGTAGCCGATCTGCACGGCGCGCGGGCGGCCGTCACAGAACACGCGCGAGAAGTAGCCCGGGTTGGCGAGCAGAGTGTCGAGCACGGTGCAGCGTATGCGTGGCGTCAGGTCGTCGTCGAACCGGCGCTGGATGCGCAGGGCCTCGTCGCGCGCCGAGTCGTCGGCGGGGATCAGCCGCGGTTGCGGAAACTCCGCGTCGAGCCACTCGATGATGTGCGCCGAGCCGTCGATCACGCCGCCGTCATGGCGGATCACCGGCGTGCCGGTGCCGCCGGTCAGCGGCTTGACGACGCCCATGTGCGGCCCAGGCAGCAGGCTGCGCCGCAGGTGTGGCACGTGCTTGAGGTCGAGCGCCCAGCGCGCCTTCTCGTTGTAGGGCGAGTGGCGGAACTGCAGCAGTTCGATCATGGCCCGCAGACCCGCAAGGTGCGAGATGGCTCAGCGGCCCAGCACGATCAGCGCCAGACCGATCGCCGCCGGCAGCGCCTGCACGTACAGGATGCGCCGGCTCGCGGTGGCGGCACCGTACAGGCCCGCGACCAGCACGCACAGCAGGAAGAACACCTTCACGCCGGTGCCGGCGGCGCCGAGGCTCAGCCCCCACAGCAACCCGGCGGCCAGAAAGCCGTTGTACAGGCCCTGGTTGGCGGCCAGCACCTTGGAGTCGGCGGCCTTCTCGGGTGTGAGGCCGAAGGCGCGCAGGCCGGTCGGCGTGGTCCACAGGAACATCTCGAGCACGAGGATGTACACATGGATCAATGCGACCAGCGCGATGACCACGTTGGCAGCGATCTGCATGATTGACTTCCTCTCATCGACCGCCCACCGTCCGCGGGCGGCGTGAGTCTAGCGTGCGAGCTCGCGCTTCAGGCCCTGGCACTGCCGGTCGAGGCGGGTCGACACTTCCGACGCGGCGGCGTTGCGGGCCAGCGCACGCGTCGCGCGCTGGCTCTGGCTCTTGTACGGCGCGCCCTGCCGGGTGCGCTTGAGGTCTGCGGCCAGCGCGTCGTCGAGGCGCAGGCGATAGACGGCCGCGTAGGTCTTGTCGCGCAGGCCGCGCATTTCGGGGAAGCGCTGTTCGCACTGGGCATAGCCGGCGTCGAACTTGGCCAGTGACTCGGCGCGCGGCGGCGCGGCGGCCTGCGCGGCGTGCAGCAGGCCGACGAGCCATACCGCGCCGAGCGTTGCCAGACGCAGGGGGCGGCACGACCGCGCGCGGTGGGGTCCAGGAGTGGTCTTCATGCGCCGCGCAGCATAGGGCTGCAGCCCGACATCAGGGGTTTCGAGGTGCATCGCGGACGTCAGTAGACCAGCTCGAAGCGCCGGCCCTTGATGCGCAGCACGGCGGACCGCTGGCGGATCTCCTCGACCGCCAGCTCGTTGGTGATCGAGTCACCCTCACGCAGCAACTGACCGTTCAGGATCACCATGCGCTGGGCCGCCAGCTCGGAGTACACCGAGCCGCCGAACGCGAGCGTCGGCACCTCGCGTCGCACGTCGTCGGGCAGTTCGGCCAGCCGTGGCAGCGGCGCCGCCACCGGTGCCGGGGCTGCGGGCGGCCCGCCCGACGGCCGCGCCGGCATTGCGTCGCGGCGCACGGGTGCGGTGGCCAGGCTCGGCGGTGTTCTGGCGGG
>CALMQI010000008.1 GCA_937871935.1 uncultured Burkholderiales bacterium | reverse complement strand
GAGGAACAGGCGGCCGAAGCGCAGCGGCTCGGTGACGAAGCTGCGCAACGGCGCGATGCTCTTCTCGATCGACGGCCCGGTGATGAGATCGGCGCGGCCTTTGTCGTCCAGGCGCAGGCGAAGCTCCTGCCAGAAAGCGTCGTCGGCCCACTCCTCGATCTTGTCGGTGAGCGGCACCTGCAGGTAGTAGCGACTGCGCGACAGGCTGCGCTGCGAGCACAGCGCGAAGCCGCGCGAGCTGTTCACGTAGATCAGTTCGTGGTCGACCGGCGGCGTGTCCGACAGCAGGCCGAGCCAGCCGAAGGGGTACACCTTTTCAAACTCGGTGATCGCCGACCTCGGCACGCTGGCGCGGCACACGCCGTGGAAGCCATCGCTGCCCGCGATGAAGTCGCAGGCCAGCTCGTGAGACTTGCCACCCTGCTCGTAGGTGACGCGTGGCTGCGAGCCATCGAAGTCGCGCACCGCCACGTTACTGGCTTCGTAGACCATCGGCAGCGACGCCGCACTCCGCGCCTCCATCAGGTCGCGCGTTGGCTCGGTCTGGCCGTAGACCATGACCTTCTTGCCGCCGGTCAGGCGGTTCAGATCGACGCGGTGGCGCGCGCCGCCGAACAGCATCTCGAAGCCGTCGTGCACCAGCCCATCCTTGTGCATGCGCGCGCCGACGCCGGCCTCGTCGATCAGGTCGATCGTGACCTGCTCAAGAATGCCGGCGCGGATGCGGCCGAGCACGTAGTCCCCGCTCTGGCGCTCGAGGACCACGGCGTCGATGCGGGCCTTGTGCAGCAGTTGGCCGAGCAGCAGGCCCGAAGGGCCGGCGCCGATGATCGCGACCTGAGTGCGTTCCTGCGCCATAGCGAGAGTCAATCGGGCTTGTAATTGATGGATTTCAGCGTCTCGCCGATCGCAGCGTATTCGGCACTGAGCTGGCGCGACAGTTGCTCAGGCGAGGCTGGGGCCTTGGTGTTGACGGTGAAGCCGAAGTCACCGAGCCGCTGCTGCACGCTGGGCTGATCCATTGCCTGCAGCAGCGAATTGCGCATGCGCTGCTGTACTGCAGCCGGAACGTCAGGCGTGGTCCACACGCCCAGCCAGGCCGTGCGCGTCATGTCCTTGTAGCCCAGTTCAGCCAGCGTGGGCACGTCCGGGAGCGCATCCATGCGTTGAGCCGACGTCACGGCAAACGCGCGCAGCTTGCCGCTGCGGATCAGCGGCAGCGAGCTAGGCGGCGCGTCGAACATGACATTGACCATGCCCCCCATGATTTCCTGCAGCGCCGGCGGTGAACCTTTGTAGGGCACGTGCAGCATGTCGAGACCCTCTGCCTTGTTCAGCAGCAGGCCCAGGACATGCGACAGTGAACCGGCGCTGAACGAGGCGAAGGTCGCCTTGCCCTTGCTGGCACGAGCCCAGGACACCAATTCACGCAAGTTCTTCGCCGGCAACGCAGGGTCGCCAACCAGCACCAGACCGCCGCCGCCGATTTCCACCAGCGGCTTCGCGTCCTTCATCGGGTCGAAACTCAACTTGACGGTGTGCGGCGCCTCGGCGAAGAAGCCATTCACAGCCAGCAACCAGGTCTGTCCGTCGTGCGGAGCGGTCAGAAACGCGGAGGTGGCGATGCTGCCGGATCCCCCTGGCTTGTTCTCGACGATCACGGGCTGCGCCAGGATCTTCGCGAGTGACTCGACCAGCACCCGGGCGACCACATCGGTGCTGGAGCCGGGCGGTACACCGACGATCAGGCGGAGGGTCGAAGTGTTCTGCGCCAACAGCGGCCCCGCTGCAACGGCAGTCGCGAGTGCGACAAGCGCAGTGCGGCGTGAAGATGACGAGATGTATGGCATGTGGATTCCTTCGGGTTCGGGGGGAATGGATGTTGTCAGCCAGCGTGCTGTGCAGTGCGCGCGCGCACCGGCTCGCCGCTTGCGATGACGATCGTGTTCTCGGCAGGCAGTTCTGCCGTGAAGTAGCTGCCTTGATAGGGCGATGTCAGCCGCTTGAAGGTCTGACCGCCATCGCCCGAGTGCAGCAACAGGCCCCGCTCGCCGGAGATGACGATGCGCTCGCCGCGCTGGCGCACTGCGTACAAGTTGAGTCCCTTCGGTTTGTCCAGGCGGCTGCGCCATGAGGTCCAGGTGGCGCCACCATCGGCGGTCGCATAGGCCAGCCCATAGGCACCGATCACCAGGGCGCGTTTGGCATCGAACATCAGCACGCCCAGGAACGGCTTGTCGGGCCATCGGCCGCGTGAGCTGCGGGAACGGGAATGCACGGCGGCGCGGTCTAGCGCCGCGCCGGTTCGTTCCGGCGCGACCGAGGTGTTCGCTGCCGCGAGGGCGGAAGCGCACAGCACCCATGCCAGAGCATCTATTGCAAAGCCGAAGTTGCACATGTCAGCTCTCTGGTTCGGGTGGCCTGAGGCTCGCAGGCTCAGGGCCGTTGCTTCGCGGATTGCGGAAGCATCAGGCGGTCGATGCGCAGGGCCCTGAAGATCAATCGATCGAAGCCGCGGTCCGGCAACAGCCTGCCGATGAGCCAGAGCCTGTCGAGCGGGTAGCGGGTGCGCGGCTTGGTGGACTCGATCGCATGGATCACGGCACGGGTGACCACATCGGGCGTCTTGGCCGTGCGTTCCTGCTCGACCAGTGATCGATTGAACTGCTGCCAGGCCGCGGCGTAGGCCGTCTGACCGTAGCGGTCGCTCTGGCTCGCGGCGCTCGCCTTCTCGAACATGCGCGATCGGATGAAGCTCGGCTCGACGGCCGACACTTCGATGCCATAGCGCTTCAGCTCGCGTCTCAGTCCCTGAGTCAACGCTTCGAGTGCGTGCTTGGAGGCCGAGTAGCTGGCCATGAAGGGAACCGTGATGGCGCCCGCCACCGATCCGATGTTGACGATCCGCCCTGGCGGCAGCCCCGAGTCCGGGCTGGCACCGAGCAGGGGCGCAAAGGCACGCGTCACCGCCAGCAGGCCGAATACATTGACCTCGAAGGTCTGGCGTACTTCCTCGAGCGGCTGATGCAGCAGCGGTCCGGAGAAGCTGATGCCGGCGTTGTTGACCAACGCTTTCAACCCACGCTGTCCGAGGATGCCCTGCACCTGCGCAACGACCTGCGGCAGTGCTTGCGTGTCGGTGACGTCGAGCACCAGCGGCACGAAGGCATCACGCGCATTCGCCACCAACGCATCGGCATCCGCACCGCGGCGCACGCTGCCGAAGACCTGGTAGCCGCGGCGCAGCAGGTCCTCGGCAATCGCCAGCCCGATGCCGCTCGACACGCCGGTGACGACCACGGCCGGTCGCTCTTGAGCTGGATGGCTCATGCCGGATCGGCAACGTGAAGCAGGAGCTTGCCGGGGCTCTTGCCGGTGAACATCGTGGGCAGCAGCTCGGGCGCGCGCTGGAAGCCTTCGACGACATGCTGCTCCACGTGCAACAGGCCTTCGGCCACCCAGCGTGCGAGCTGCGCAGCGCCTTCGGCCAGGCGATCGCGGTAGAAGAACAGCAGGATGCCCTGCACCGTGAGCATGTGGGTGCAGATGCGCATGTAGTTGCTCGGGCCCTTCAGCTTCACATCGGTGTAGCCGGAGGACATGGCGCCGCAGATCAGGATGCGCCCGCGCGGCGCCATGTGCAGCAGCAGGGTGTCGAGCATGTGGCCGCCGACGTTGTCGAAGTAGGCGTCAACGCCCTGCGGGCACAGTTCGTCAAGGCGCTGGCCGATGTCTTCGCTCTTGTAGTCGATCGCGGCGTCGTAGCCCGCGCTCTCGATGACCCAGCGGCACTTGTCGGCCCCGCCGGCGACAGCGATCACCGTCTTGGCGCCCAGCGCCTTGCAGATCCCCCCGACGAGGGAACCGGTGGCCCCCGTGGCGGCGGACACCACCACCACGTCGCCAGGCTTCACCTTGAGTCCGTCGGTCGATCCGAAGTAGGCGGTCAATCCGCTGACGCCGAAGATGCCGAGGTTCCACGACAGCGGGTACTGCGCCTTCGGCAGCACGCGCAAGGGCATCGGACCGTCGGCCCTGGCCAGCACGCAGTCCTGCCAACTCATGAAACCCTCTACCAGGTCGCCCGCGGCATAAGCCGAATCGCGCGACGCGATGACCTGGCCAATGCCCATCGTGCGCATCGGCTCGCCGATCTGGACCGGCGGCATGTAGCCACCGTCCTCCGTCAACCAGATGCGCTGGCTGGCGTCGTAGCCGAAGTACAGTGTGCGCACGAGCACCTCGCCTTCGGCCGGCGCGGGAACGGGCGCCTCCTGGTAGCGAAAGTCGCTCGGTCGAACGGCACCCTCGGGGCGCCGTGCCAGGATCCATTGGCGGTTGACGGCGGGCGCGTTCATCGTGCGGTGTCCAGGGAGTGCTCATCACCAGCCGCGCCGGGCCGGCAGGTCAATGGCATCAGATGCGGCGCTCCGCCTGCTGCCAGTAGGGCGCGCGGATTTCCTTCTTCAGCACCTTGCCGACCGGGCTGCGGGGCAGCGACGTCACGAAGTCCACGCTCTTGGGGGCCTTCACCGAACCCAGCCGCTCCTTGCACAGCGCGATCAGCGCTTCGGCGCTGACCTGGGCCTGCGGCTTGAGCTCGACGACGGCTTTCACCGCCTCGCCCCACTTGTCGTCGGGCACACCAATCACGGCGCAGTCGAGCACGGCCGGATGGGTCCACAGGACCTGCTCGACCTCGCTCGGGTAGACGTTGAAGCCGCCGCTGATGATCACGTCGCGCTTGCGGTCGGTGATGTGCAGGTAGCCCTGCGCATCCAGGTGGCCGACGTCGCCGGTGTGCAGCCAGCCGTCGATGATGGATTCGGCGGTCTTGTCGGGCTGCTTGTAGTAGCCCTTCATGACGATGTCGCCGCGCACACAGATCTCGCCGCTGCTGCCC
This sequence comes from uncultured Burkholderiales bacterium, assembly GCA_937871935.1. Classification (GTDB taxonomy): domain Bacteria; phylum Pseudomonadota; class Gammaproteobacteria; order Burkholderiales; family Burkholderiaceae_C; genus JAEUPI01. The sequence goes on along the minus strand of CALMQI010000008.1, from coordinate 7,388 downwards.
TGCGCGAGCACCTTGCCTTCGTCGTCCATGATCGCCAGCACGTTCAGCACCGAAGGCAGGCCGCAGGCCGACAGGCGCTCGTCCGGGGCGACCTTGCCGTCGACGAAGTGGTCGCCCGGGCGCAGGATGGCGATGCCGCCGGGCGCTTCGGTCTGCCCATAGCCCTGGAACATCACCGGTCCGAAGACATCCAGCGCTTCCTTGAGCTTGCCCACCGACATCGGCGCCGCGCCGTACATGAAGTAGCGCAACGTCGAGAGCTTGCGGGTGCGAATGCCCGGTGTTTCCAGCAAGCGGTAGAGCACCGTCGGCGGCAGGAACAACTCCGTCACCCCATGCTGCTCGATGGCGTCGAGCAACGCACCCGGGTCGGGCTTGGTCAGCACGACGACGGTGCCCCCGCGTGCCGTGGCCGGCAGCGACAGGAACCCGGCGGAATGCGTCATCGGTGCCGCCGCGAGGTTGACGATCGCATCCTGCGCTTCGTAGGTCGCGTTGATGATCGAGAACGCGATCGACGTGCCCAGGTTGCGGTGTGTCAACATCACGCCCTTGGGCATGCCCGTCGTGCCGCCGGTGGGCATCAGCGCGGCCAAGTCATCCTGTTCGCAGAGGTAACCGGGCAGCGTTGACGGCTGGCCGGCGATCCACTCGGGCAATGACCGGCAGCCCGGCGAGGTGCCATCGATGCACACCAGATGGCGCAGCCGCGGGCACTGCGACTGCAACTGCTCGACCACCGGCCAGAATTTGTGCTGGAAAAACAGCACCTCGACGTCGAAGGCGTGGACGAGTTGTTGCTGCTCCGGGGCGCTGGCGCGCGGGTTCACGGGCACCCACACGAACCCGGCACGCCACAAGCCGAGCACGCACATCCAGGACAGCGGATGGTTGGCCGACAGCACCGCCGCCTTGGTCTCCTTGGGCAAGCCCAGTTCGAGCAAGGCATGGGCGACCTTGCAGGTGATGCCCTGGGCTTCGCCAAAGGTCCAGCGTTGTCCGTCCATCGCAAAGGCCGTGCCCTCGCGGTTCAGCAGGCATCCGCGGTCGAAAAAGTCGGTGATGGCCATCGAGGCAGCTCTCCGTGGACTTGCTTACTGCGGCGTCGATTGCAGCCGCGCCAGGAACGCGGGCAGGTCGAGCTCGTTCTCTCGCGTCTGCCCGGCCTTCAAGTGCGCGCCGATGCCGGCCTGCATCTCCGGGCTGGCCATGCCGGCCCGCAAGCCGTTGTTCTCCACGGCCAATCCCGCGAACAACGGTTCGACCACGCCGGAATAGACCCGGGCGAACACTTCGCGGTGCATCGCCACCACGGCCCGCGAACGCTTGAGCAGGCGGGCGATCAGGTCGTTCAGGTAGGCATCGATCTGCGCGGCCGGCAGCGCGCGATTGACGAGGCCGTAGCGCTCCGCCTCTTCGCCACTGAAATCCCGCGAACTGAGCAGGATCTCCATCGCCCGCGCAGGGCCTGCTGCCAGCGCCGTGAAGCTGGTGCCGCCACCGCAGGCCAGGAAGCCACCGCTGGCTTCAGGAAAGCAGAACTTCGAGTCCTGGGTGGCGAAGCGCATGTCCATCGCACCGAGCACGAACTCGAGCCCGCCGCCACGGCAACGGCCGGCGATCTTGGCGATCTTCACCTGCGGCAGCGCCTTCCAGCTCAGCGCCAGTGACTGCAGCACGTTCATGTCGGGATACTTGCTGGCCTTGCTGGGGTCGCTCGCCGAGGCGGCCAGGTCTTCGAGGTCGAAGTGCGCAATGAAGAACTCAGGGTTGGCGCTGTCGAACAGCACCACCTGCACACCCGGGTCGGCCACCAGGCGGCCGGTGAGCATGAAGAGCTCTTCCGTCATCTTGGCGCTCATCAGGTTGACCGGCGGGTTGTTGAAGGTCACCCGCAGAAGCGCACCGTCTTGCTTCAGGGAGAAGGTCGAAAAGTTCATGGTCAATGTCCTTCGATGAGCGGTCCGCGGCCTCAGACGAGCCGCTCGACCTTGATGGCGGCGTAGCCGTAGCTCTCCAACGCACCCATCAAATCGCGGTGGCCGAACACTTCGCTCGGCGAGCGAAAGCCCGTGGCCCGCGGCGTTTCCGAGATCAGGCGCCGGGCGGCGTAGGCCTGCATCAGGCCCGTCGTGAAGTAGCCCCCCGTGCACATGAGGGTGCTCTTGACCATCACCTTGTTGCCGGTGCCCACGCAGACGTCGATTGCGCGATGGACCTGCCGGTTCTCGCGCGGCGGCGAAGCCGGAGTGACTGCAGCGGCCATCGCGTCCAGGACGCCGGCCAGCTGCGCCTCAGGGATCCACTGCAACTGAACCTTGTAGGCCCGCTCGAGTTCGAGTTCCTTCTTGTAGAGCTCCTGGTTCCACATTGCCACCGACATCTTGCAGTTGCGAACGCGGCCATCCTGGGCAAACCAGATCGGATGCGACGAACCACCCCAGTTCGACGCCTTGAGCGTGCGGCCCGAGGGTGTGGTGATGTCGCAGTTCTCGATGCCGGGGTAGCGGACCAGCTGGTTGTCCTTGAGGTAGTGCGACGGAAAGCGAACCGCATCCAGGATGGTTTGCGTGGAGGCCACGGTGGGCACGGCCTCGGCCACACCCGTGAGGTCCAGCGAATCGACGCCCGGGGTGTCCAGACAGAAACGCGCCCCGATCTCGCTCACGCCGTACATGTAGGCGGTCGACGGAATCAGGCACAGGCCGGCCTTGGCGAAGTCGGCCCCGAAGCGATCGCGCAGCGTCGTCAGCACGTGCTGTTCGCCCGTGGTGTCGAGGTAGTGCACACCGGCCTTCACGCAGGCCCCGGCCACGTCGGCGGCGTAGCGCATGAACGGGCCGACGGTGTTGCAGATGACCTTGCACCCTGTCAGCAGCTTGGTCAGCGCCTCGACCGAGTGCTCGACTTCGACGATCTGGTAGCGCGCGTTCTCGATGCCGGGCACGAGCTTCATCGCTTCTTCGATGCGCTTGCGGTTGCGCCCGGCGGCGATGAAGGGCACGCCCAGGTCGCGCAGGTGCTCTGCGACCAGGCGGCCGGTGTAGCCGCTGGCGCCGTAGACGACGACGGGGTATTCGTTGCTCAAGGCAGTCTCCGATGGTTCGGTTCAGGGCGCAGGCTGGTGCGTCAGGCGCGGCCCCAGCCGTCTTGCTGATGCAGGCGGCTCAACAGATGGCCGTAGTGCATCTGGAGCAGGTGGTTCTCGCCGTCCTCGATCTGCATGGCCTGGGCGTCGCGCAGCATCTTCTCGATCGGGAACTCGCGCGTCAGACCGACGCCGCCCATCAGGTGCAGCGACTCGCGTACCACGTTCATCAGTTCGGTGCAGCAGAACGCCTTGCCGGCCGCGGTGAAGTAGGGGTGCGCCTGTGGCGAGGTCTTGGTGTAGTGCGCCACGTGGCGCGCCATCGCGCGGATGGCTTCCACCTTGGTGCCGATGCCGCCCAGCCGGTACTGCGTGAGCTGCAACTGGGCCAGCAGGGCACCGCCCTGGCGGCGTTCATGCACGTAGGCCAGCGCAGACTCGAAAGCCGCACGCGCCAGGCCGGTGGCGATGTGGCTCATCGCCGTGCCGGCGTTGGCCCAGGCGTGGCCATGCTTGAGCTCGTAGTCATCACGCGTGGCGATGGCGAAGCGCCGCGGCACGCGCACGTTGTCGAAGAAGACCTCGCCCTGCGGCAACGGCCGCTTGCCGATCTTCTCCAGCGGCTTGCCGCGCGAGACGCCCTTGATGTCCAGCGGCACGATGACGTTGCAGCCGTAGGTGCTGCCCTGCTCGTCGAAGAAGCCCTGGCCGTAGTCGGCCACGATGTCCATCAACGCCACCTGGGCCACGGGTCCGTTGGACACCCAGGCCGAGGTCTGGCCGTTGAAGATCACCTCGTCGGCGATGAAGGTGGCTTGCAGATTGCCCTTGTTGCCCTTCGACCCGGGGAAACGTTCCTCGGGGTACAGCGTGAGGCCGTCCGAGCCCCGGTCCGGCTGCGTGGCGCACCAGCAGCCCAGCTTGCCGGCGCACAAGTCGATCAGCTCCTGTTGACCACTGGCCATGGCCATCAGCATCGGCATGCCGCCGGCGCCGGCCGAGACGGCCAGCCCGGCATCGCCCCAGGCCAGTTCCTCGACCACGATGCCTTCCATGCGGGCGGCCAAGTCTGGAGGCATGCCCATCATGGCGTCCGGGCCCATGCCCAGTTTCATCATCTCGCCGTGGAACCGCCAGAACGGCGAGCCCGGCAGGTAGGCCTGCTCCGCGGGCATGCGATCGAGTTCGCGCCCGATCGGGCGCATGACCTCGCGGGCAAAGCGGTGCATGCCTTGCTGCGCGCCCTGTTCTTCCTCGCTCAGGCTGGCATCGAAGCCGGACAGGCCGACGGTGGGCAGCGGCACTTCGCGGTGCGATTTCATGCGCACATCCTTTTGATCGCCTGTTGTGAGCGTCAGCGCGTGAAGACGTTGACCGTCACCACGCCTTCTTCGTAGCCGACCTGGCCGCCGCCGTTTTCCTGCACGGCGAGCCTTGCACCCTCGACTTGCCGCACACCTGCTTCACCACGCAACTGGCAGACCAGTTCGTAGAGCTGACCGATCCCGGTCGCTCCCAGCGGATGCCCCTTGGATTCAAGTCCGCCCGAAGGATTGACCGGAATGCGCCCGCCCAGCGAGAACTCCCCGCGTTCGGCCGCCGGCCCGCCTTCGCCCAGTCCGACGAAGCCCAGATTCTCGACCTGGATGATCTCACCCATTGCGGAAGCATCGTGGACCTCGGCAACGCTGATATCGTGCGGTCCGACACCGGCAATTTCATAGGCCTGCTGTGCGGCAAGGCGCGATACGTGAAGCTCTGGAGCATCAAGTGCGCGCGTGCCGAAGCCCCGGATCACGCTGGCGGCCACCTTGATGCAGCGTGTCCGACTGATCCCCAGCCGCTTGAGCCCAGCCTCAGTGCAGACAATCACTGCCGCTGCACCATCCGACAGCGGGGCACACATCGGCAGCGTGAGCGGGTAGGTTATCGGCGGTGCGGCCAGAACCTCGTCGATCGTGAACGGCTTGCGGATCTGCGACAGCGGATTGTGAACCGAATGCATGTGGTTCTTGGCGCTGACTGCCGCAATCTGGCGCTGGGTGGTGCCAAAGCGCTTCATGTGGAACCGGCACATGGCGGCATAGATCGCCATGAACTTGCTGTAGGGCTTGTCGGACTCGCTGCCCGGCGGCACCGCCACGCCTTCACCCATCTTGAGCAAGGTCTGGTAGTTTTCCTCGGCGCGCGAGACATCCCAGCCGCCTTCGAAAATCGCAAAGGCTCGGGCTTTGTCGGGCACGTTCATCTTTTCCGCGCCCAATGCCAGTGCGACATCGGCGCTGCCTGCTTTCAGGGCCTGCACCGCAAGGTGAAAGGCTGAACTGCCAGATGCACAAGCGTTTTCGACATTGAACGTCGGGATCGAGTGCAGGCCAAGCTGCGCGAACACCACTTGCCCGGGGATCGCCACTTGTCCTTGCAACGGGCCGTTGGTCATTCCGGCATAAAAGGCCGTCTCGATATCACTTGGCTGGCACCCTGCATCCCGGAGTGCGCCTGCGAATGCCTCTCCGGCCAGGTCGGCCAGATTTCGCTCGGGATGTCGGCCGAACTGGGTCATGGCGATGCCCGCAATGAAGATATCGCCCATGCCTGCGTCCTAGATCTTGCGATCCGCGCCTTGCCAATAGGCTTCGCGCAAATCCTTCTTGAGCACCTTGCCTACCGGGCTGCGCGGCAAGGTATCGACAAAGTCGATCGACTTGGGCGTCTTGACCGAGCCAAGCTGGGCCTTGCACAGCGCGACTAGTTCATCGGCAGTCACAGATTGGCCCGGATTGAGCTCGACTACCGCCTTGACCGTTTCCCCCCAATCGGGATGCGGGACACCGATCACCGCGCAGTCCTGCACCGCAGGATGGCTCCAGATCACCTGCTCGACCTCGTTCGGATAGACGTTGAACCCGCCCGAGATGATCATGTCCTTGATCCGGTCGGTAATGTGCAGATAGCCTTCGGCATCGATATGCCCAACGTCGCCGGTATGCAGCCAGCCGTCCACAATCGCCTCGGCAGTCTTTTCGGGCTGCTTGTAATAGCCCTTCATAACCAGATCGCCGCGCACGCAGATCTCGCCGGTCTCGCCTTTGCCAAGCACTTGCCCGGCTGCATTGAGGATTTCAACCGCGATCAGGGGATTGGGACGACCCACCGATGAGAGGCGCTGATCGCTCGCCAGCGCGCCGTCAACGAAGTGCTCATCCGGCCGCAGATACGAAATCGACGCCGGGGCCTCGGTTTGCCCATAGCCGCCGGTCATCACCGGCCCCAGCACCTCGATGGCCTTCTTGAGCCTGTCGAGCGACATTGGCGCTGCGCCATACATCAGATAGCGCAGCGAGGAGAAATCGGTGGTTTCAACCCCCGGGGTTTCCAGCAAGCGATAGATCACCGTGGGGGGCAGGAACATCTCGCTCGCCTGGTGCCGTTCGATTGCTTCGAACATGGCTGCCGGATCAGGCTTGGCCAGGATCACCACAGTCCCGCCGCGCGCCGTGCAGGGCAGCGAAAGCAGTCCGGCGGTATGCGTCATTGGCGCGGCGGCCAGGTTTACTGGCCGGTCTTCCGCGCCATAGGTCACTGCGATCAGATAGTGCGCCACGAACGTCTGGATCGAGCGGTGGGTATTCATCACGCCCTTGGGCAGGCCGGTCGTGCCGCCGGTCGGCATCACCGCAGCCACCCCGTCCAGCGCCAGGTCTAGCGAAAGGGCAGTGCTGTCAGCCGCGCCGCACCAGTTGGCCAGCGATGGCGCTCCCGGCAAGTCCTGATCGATACAAACCCACCGCCGCACCCTTGGGAGCAGCGGGCGGACCTGTTCGATCGCTGCGGCATAACCGGATTGAAAGAACATCAACTCGCAATCAAACGCATCGAGGATCGCGGCGTTTTGCTCAGGCGGGGCGGCCGGACCAACCGGAATCCAAGCGAGGCCAGCACGCCACAGCCCCAGCGTGCAAGTCCAGGCAATCGGATCGTTTTGCGACCAGACCCCTCCCTTGGTCTCTGGCGCGAAACCCTCTGCCCGCAACTGGTTTGCGATCTGGCACGAAAGCGCGCGTACTTCGTTGAATGTGTAGGCAGTCTCACCCATCACATAGGCGGTGCCGCCCGGATTGGCGCGCCAGCCACGATCGAAGAAGTCGATAATCGCCATGGGACTTAAAGATCCGTCACGGTGACCCGAGCAAGCCCGCGCTGTTCGAGGAAGCCGAGCAGGTAATGGTGACCGAACGCCTTCACCGCCGAAGCAAAGCCGACCTTCGCGGTTTCGCCATCGAGCAGCTTGATCACAGCT
>CALMQI010000007.1 GCA_937871935.1 uncultured Burkholderiales bacterium | reverse complement strand
AGCCGGCGGCCAAACCCGCCGACCTGAAGGGCATGAAGATCCGCATGATGGGCAACCCCCTCTTCGTCGAGACCATGAACGCGATGGGCGGCAACGGCGTGGCGATGGGCTTCAACGAGCTCTACAGCGCGCTGCAGACCGGCGTGGTGGACGGCGCGGAGAACAACCCGCCGACGCTCCTCGCGCAGAACCACTACCAGGTCAGCAAGGTCTACAGCCTCACCGGCCACCTGATCATCCCGGAGATCTTCGTGTTCTCGAAGCGCACCTGGGACGGCCTGTCGAAGGAAGACCAGGCGCTGGTGCGCAAGCTCTCGCGCGAGGCGCAGTTCGAGCAGCGCAAGCTCTGGGACGACTACGTCGGCGTCGCCGAGACCAAGCTGAAGGCCGCGGGCATCCAGTTCGTGAATGCCGACAAGAAGGCCTTCTTCGACGCCACGCAGCCGGTCCGCGACAAGTACGGCGCCAAGTACGCCGCGCTGCTCAAGCGCATCCAGGACACGAAGTAATTTCCTGATCCTCGGAGAACGGGTCGCTTCGGCGGCCCGTTTTTTTATATGAAGATGAAATACCGGCAGGCGATGGAATGGCTGTACCTCGCCTGCGTCGTCCTGTCCGGCGCCGCGCTGGTGGCGATCACGCTGATCATCCCGGCGGGCGTGTTCATGCGCTACGTCATGAACAACCCGATGGCGTGGCCCGAACCGGCCGCCGTGATCATGATGGTGATGTTCTCCTTCCTCGGCGGCGCCGCCGTCAACACGCGCATCACCGCCGAAGCGACGCCGCTGCATCTCGGCAAGACCACCCACGTCTGGCAGACCATGATCAGGAACGAGGCCGGCAAGCTGTGCGCGGTGGTCACGCAGACGCAGCTGGTGCTCGACGCGCCGGCCTAGAGGGCGCACGGCCCGACCGGCCGTGCGACCCGCCTACAGCGCGTGCGTGACGAGACGAAAGTCCGGATCGTCGGCGAACGGTTTGACCTGGAAGTCCAGGCCGCGCATCAGCTTGAGCATGCCCGCGTTGCTGGCCAGCACCAGGCCGTCGATCTCGGTCAGGCCGCGCTCGCGCGCCACGTCCATGATGCTCTGCATCAGCCGCGAGCCGAGGCCCTTGCCGTTGAAGTCGTCGGCCACCACCAGCGAGAACTCGCAGCTCGTCTGGTCGGGGTTGGTGATGTAGCGCGACACGCCGACGATGCGCTCGGTCTCCACCATCTGGCCGTCGGCCTGCGCGGTGCGCTCCTTCACCACCGCCACCAGCGCCATCTCGCGGTCGTAGTCGATCAGCGTGAAGCGCGCCAGCATCGACGGCGGCAGCTCGTGGATCGACGAGACGAAGCGGAAGTAGCGGCTCTCGGGCGACAGGTGCTGCACCAGGTGCTGCAGCATCTGCGCGTCGTCGGGGTGGATCGGGCGCACGGTGTATTCGCCGCCGCCGCGCAGCGGCCACACCTGCTCGTAGCGCGCCGGGTAGGGCAGGATCGCCAGGTGGCTGTAGTCGAGGCCGCCGCCGCCGGCCACCGGCTGCGGCACGCTGTCGATGACGATGCGCGCATCGACGGCCACCGCGCCCGACTCGTCGACGATGATCGGATTGATGTCCATCTCGCGCAGCTGCGGCAGCTCGCACACCATCTCCGACACGCGCAGCAGCACCTGCTCCAGCGCCTCCATGTCGGCGGCGCCGGCGCCGCGCCACTCGGCCAGCGTCTCGGCCACACGCGAGCGCTCGATCAGCCGCCGCGCCAGGAACTGGTTGAGCGGCGGCAGCTCCATCGCGCGGTCGTTGATCAGCTCGATCATCGTGCCGCCGGCGCCGAAGGTGATCACCGGGCCGAACGGGTCGTCGGTGACGAGGCCGATGTTGATCTCGCGGCCGCGCCGTGCGGCGGCCATCTTCTGCACCGTGACGCCGTTGATGCGCGCGTCGGGGCGCAGCCGCTTCACGCGCTCCATCATGTCGTTGTACGCATCACGCACGCCGGGGCCGTTGAGGATGCCCAGCGCGACGCCCTGCACGTCGGACTTGTGGCTGATGTCGGGCGAGTCGATCTTCAGCGCCACCGGAAAGCCGAGTTGCGTGGCCGTCATCATCGCCTCGTGCGCGCTGCGCGCGAGGATGGTCTGCGTCACGGGGATGTGGAACGACGACAGCAGCGTCTTCGATTCCATCTCGGTCAGCACCTTGCGGCGCTCGGCCAGCACGCTCTCCAGCAGCAGCCGCGCGCCCTCGATGTCGGGCTTGGCCAGCGTCGACAGCGGCGGCGGCGTCTGCTGCAGCAGACGCTGGTTCTGGTAGAACGACGCAATGTTGCCGAAGGCACCGACCGCCGCCTCGGGCGTGCGGAAGCTCGGGATCGCCGCCTCGTTGAGCAGTGCGCGCGCTTCGGTCACCGAGGCGTCGCCCATCCAGCAGGCGAGCAGCGGCTTGCCGATGGCGGCCTTCAGCGCGACCAGCTGGCGCGCGACCTCGGTCGCGTCGACGCCGACCTTGGGCGAAAAGATGACCAGCACACCGTCGACCTGGCGGTCATGGCCGGCGGCCTCGATGGCGGCGTGGTAGTGCTCGGCGCGCGCCTCTTCCGACAGGTCGATCAGGTCGGTCAGCGTGGCCAGCGGCGGCAGCAGCAGCTTCAGCGCGGCGGCCGATTCGCTCGACAGACGGCCCAGCTGCAGGTGGATCTCGTTGACCCAGTCGGCGGCCAGCACGCCGGGTCCACCGCCGTTGGTGACGATGGCCAACTGCCGGCCGACCGGGCGCGAACGCGAGGCCAGGCACTTGGCGGCCGAGAACAGCTCGACGAACGAGCGCACGCGCACCGCGCCGGCGCGGCGCAACGCGGCGTCGAACACGTCGTCGCTGCCGACGATGGCGCCGCTGTGCGTCTGCGCCGCCTCGTTGCCGGCGGGCCGGCGGCCGGCTTTCAGCACGACCACCGGCTTCGCGTTGGCGGCCGAGCGCAGCGCGCTCATGAAGCGGCGCGCGCTAGAGATGCCCTCGAGGTAGACGATGATGCTTTGCGTGCGGCCGTCGTGCGCCAGGAAGTCGAGCACCTGGGCGATGTCGACACCGGTGTTGGGGCCGAGCGAAACCACGGTGGAGAAACCCACCGCGTTGCGTTGCGCCCAGTCGAGCATCGAGCTCGTCAGCGCGCCCGACTGCGACACCAGCGCCAGCGAGCCGGCACGTGCCATCGGGCCGGCCGCGCTGGCGTTCAGCTGCAGGTGCGGTCGCTGAATGCCCAGGCAGTTGGGCCCGAGCAGGTGCATGCCTTCGCGGCGCGCGATCGCCTTCAGCTCGGCGGCGCGCTCGGCGTCGATGCCGCTGGAGATCACCAGTGCGGTGCGGCAGCCGATGCGCCCGGCGATGTCGAGCGCGGCGGCCACGTCGGGCGGCGGCAGCGCGATGACGGCGAGGTCAGCGCGCGTGTGCGCCAGATCGGCCAGCGTGCCGCTGGTGTGGATGTCCAGGAACTGCAGCGAGCCGGCAAATGGCTGCTCGCGCAATGCGGCGTGCACGATCCGCGCCTGCGGCGCCTGACCGGTCGTGTCGTCGGGCGGGCCGGCGAAGACGACGATCGACTCCGGCAGGAACAGCGGATTGAGGTAGTGCTTGTCCATACGAACGGCTGATGAACCGACACGTAGTCTAGGTGTTGTCCCGAGGTGCCCGCGTGACCCCTGTCAAGGTGGCCGGGGTCTCGGCCGAGGCCCGTGAACTAGGCCTCGGGCTCGCCGGCAGGCCGCACGACGCCGGCGCCGCCCGCGTGCGGTTTGCCGGCATCGCGCCGCTGCGCCATGCGCCAGCTCACGACTGCGCCCACCATCGTGCACGCGAACAGTGCAAGCGCCGCCACATTGAGCAGGGCGCCCGTGGACCGCAGGCCGGCGTCGAAGGCGCCACCGGCCAGCCGCAGCGCGAGCGACCCGTGCAGCAGCACCAGCGGCAAGTAGAACGGCCAGCCGAACTGCAGCTTGAGGCCCAGCACCGCCGGCGCGATGACCGGCGCGTGCGCCATCACCATGCTCAGCACGAAGCCGATGCCCAGCGCGTGCAGCGCGAGGTCGCGTGTGGGCTGTCCGAGCGACAGGCCGATCCAGCCCAGGCCCGCCAGCAGCAGCCAGCCGTAGCCGCCCAGCAGACACAGCGCCATGTAGCGGCTCAGTCCCTGCGTGGTGATGGTGCGCCGTGCGATGTCGTAGCGCATCAGCCACAGCGCCAGGCCGGCCAAGGCCGCGCCGTACAGCAACCCGCCGCGCTCCGGCGACGGGCACGACAGCGTCGCACCTGTCAGCAGCAGCGCGACGAGCGCGCCGAACAAGGGCCAGGCACCAGGCCGTCGCCGCATCAACCGCGTCATCTCCAGGCGCTCGGCCGCGATGGTCAGCACGAGGAAGGTGAACCACCAGGCCAGCGTCGCCGGGCCTAGGTCGCCGACCCAGAAGGCGAGGTTGCCGATCAGCCAGGACAGCGCACCGAGCAGCAGCACGACCGTGTGCGCCGCGCGCTGGCGGGCGACGAGCACGGCGTTGACCGCGACGAAGATCAGTGACGCGATAACGAAGCCGGCGCGCGCCGCGGCCGGCCAGCCGGCCAGCAGGGCCAGTCCGGCAGCGGCCGACAGCAGTGGCGCCAGCAGCGCCGGCCGCGAGCGCACGGCCACCGCGCGCTCGAAGCCGATCACGCTGCCCAGAAAGCCGCAGATCAGCAGAGCCGCATGCTGGGTGATCGCCGGGCCGACCCACGCCGCGCCGCCCATGGGCAGCGCGACGCCGGCACGCAGCAGGCCCCCGACGAGCCCGCCGACCAGCGACAGCGCGACCAGCATGACGGCCAGCGGCCGCAGCCCGGTCGCCACGCGAGACCCGGCGCTCACCATTGCAGGAACTGCCTCGCGTGTTCGCTCATGCGCTCGGGTGTCCAGGGCGGATCCCAGACCAGCTCGACGCGGATGGCCGCCCCAGGTGGCGCGACGCCGGCCAACTCGTCGCGTACCTGGTCGGCGAGCATGTCGGCCACCGGGCAGGCGGCCGAGGTCATGGTCAGGCGCACATGCACGGCGTCGTCGCTGACGGTGACGCCGTAGACCAGGCCGACGTCGACGATGCTCAGCGCCACCTCGGGGTCGACCACGCGGGCGAGGGCCTCGACGATCGGCTCGTGCAGTGCGTCGGGGCCTTCGTAGGCGAAGGGTGAGCCGTCCATGAATGAGTCCACCGTGTCAGTTCGGGCGGGCCGCGGCCCGCGCCGAGCGCCGCGGGGCGGCCGCATCGCGCTCGACGAACATCACCTTGGCGAGCGCTGCGCGGTTGGCGACCAGGTCTTCCAGCGTGTAGGCGTCGAGCACGAGCTGGAACGCGTCGACGGCTTCGCGCAGCACGCCACGCAGCCCGCACTGGCGCACGATGCGGCAGTGGGGCGCCTTGTCGCCGAAGCATTCGGCCGGCACGGCGGCGCCCTCGGTCCGGCGCACGACGTCGCCGACACCGATGGCCCCCGGCTCGCACGCCAGGTCGAGGCCGCCGCCCTTGCCGCGCACGTTGGTGAGCAGGCCCTGCCTGCCGAGAAACTGGACCACCTTGGTCAGATGGTTGCGCTTGATGCGAAACGCGTTGGCGATCTCGTCGATGGTGGCGCGCCGGCCCGGCTGCGTGGCCAGGTAGATCAGCACCCGCAGGCTGTAGTCGGTGAAGGCGGTGAGTCGCATGACAGGTCAGCTACAGCCGGGCGTCGTCAACGCGAACTCCAAAAGATGCATTCGCAATGCATCTACTGTAGAAGCCGACGACAACCCGGTTGTTGACGGCCGTCAAGCGGGCGGTGTGGCGGCCCCTACACTGCCGGCATCGGGCGCCGCATCGCGCTCGCCACCCGGCCGGCCCCGATCCCATGCGGGGGCGTAGGTCTGCACCAGGACCATCGCATGCCGGGCCACCCGGGTTATCGGACCCGTCAGCAGCAGGTGTCGATCCGCGGCACGGGTGACCTGCTGATCCGCTCGCTGCTCGATCACCACCAGTTCGCCGACCCGCTGGGCGAAGCGGCCGCGCTCGACATCTCGAGTGCGGCCTGGCCGCTGTTCGGGCTGCTCTGGCCGTCGGCCGTACAGCTCGCCGCCTGCATGGCCGCGCGTCCGTTGGTCGCGCACGAGCGCATTCTCGAGGTCGGCTGTGGCCTCGCGCTGGCCAGTCTGGTGTCGCACCGGCGTGGCGCGGACGTCACCGCGTCGGACTGCCACCCCTTGGCGCCGGCCTTCCTGCTGCACAACATCGCGCTCAACGCGCTGCCGCCGCTGTCCTACCGGCACGGTCACTGGTCGGCCGCGCTCGACGCGCCGGCGCACGCGCTGCGGCCGATCGTACAGGGCCGCTTCGACCTCATCATCGGCAGCGACGTACTGTACGAGCGCGACGAGCCGGGGCATCTGTCGAACTTCATCCAGCGGCATGCGCGGCCGACGGCCGAGGTGCTGATCGTCGAACCCGATCGCGGCAACCGGCCGACGTTCAACCGGCGCATGGCGGCCCTCGGTTTTGCGCTCGTCGAGACACGCCTGGCCGACGACGCCAACTACCGGGGACGGCTGCTGCGCTACCGGCGGCGCGACACCGTTGCCGGCTACCGACCATGACACGTCAGGCCTGCGAGGAGGCTTCCCGCGTCGACGCCTCGCCGCAGCGCACGCGCGCCGCGGGCAGGACGAGCCGGAAGGTCGAGCCCGCTCCGGGCTGGCTCTGCACCTCCAGCTCGCCGCCGTGGCGGCGCACCGCATGCTTGGCAATGGCCAGGCCAAGGCCAGTGCCACCGGTCTCGCGCGAGCGGCCGCCATCGACGCGATAGAAGCGCTCACCCAGGCGCGCCAGGTGCTCGGCGGCGATACCGGGGCCGCTGTCGCGCACCTCGAAGGCCGCGCTGCCATGCGCTCGCGGGACCCAGGCGACCACGATGCGGCCGCCGGCAGGGGTGTAGTGCACTGCGTTGGTCACCAGGTTGCCGAGCGCGCTGTACAGCTCGACCTCGCTGCCGGCGATGGCGCCGCCGGCGCCCGGCTCGATCTCGAACTGCTGCCGGCCCGATGACAACGCGCGTGCGTCGGCCTCCACTCGCTGAAGAAGTGTGCCGACGTCGACCCATTGGTCGGTCGCAGGCCGCGGGCTGCCCTCGAGCTGCGCCAGATTCAGCAGGTCGCCTACCAGCGTCTGGATGCGGCGCGTCTGCTCGCCCATCACCGACAGCGCGCGCCGACGCTCCGACTCGCTGAGCGGGATCTGCGTCAACGTCTCGATGAAGCCGGCCAGCACCGTGAGCGGCGTGCCGATCTCGTGCGACACGTTGGCCACGAAGTCGCGCCGCATCTCGTCGGTGCGCAGCCGCTCGGTGATGTCCTGCGTCAGCAGCAGGCGACGGCCGTCGCCGTAGGGCCGTGCCAGCACCGACAGCATCATCGGCCGTCCGGGAATCGAGAAGTGCACCGGCGTGCCGGCATCGGCGGACTGCAGGTGCTCGACAAAGCGCGGAGCCCGCACGAGGTTGGTGATCGGCTGCTGCAGGTCGCGCACCGGATCCAGCGCGAGGTGATCGGCCGCCATCGCGTTGCACCACTGCATCTGGTCCTTCGCGTCAAGCAGCACCACGCCGTTCGGCGACGCATCGATCGCCGACAGGAACTGCCGGATGCGCAGCTGCTCGGCCTGCAGCTCGCGCTCCAGCGTACGCAGCGAGCGCTCGACGCGGTCGCTCAGCTCGCCCCAGACGCCGGTTTGACTCGGCGCGCTGTCGCGCGGTGCGCGGCGCAGCCAGTGCATGACCTTGCGGGCACGCAGCGCATCGAGCGTGACCGCACCGGCCGCTCCCGCCAACGCGCCCAGCAGCAGACCGACGTGCGCTGCGCCGAGAGCCAGCCCCGCCGCATGTCCCGCCTCGGCGGCGAGCGCCACGATCGCAACGACCAGCAGCACCCGCGGCAGCAGCCACGGCAAGGTGGCCGCGTGCATCAAGCCGGCATCGTGTCGGGCTGCCGCACGAGCCGGTAGCCCACGCCGCGCACCGTCTCGATCATCCAGGCGCAGCCGGCGGGTGCCAGCGCGTCACGCAGCCGCTTCACGTGCACGTCGACCGTGCGTTCCTCGATGAAGACATGGTCGCCCCACACGCGGTCGAGCAGCTGACGGCGACTATGCACGCGCTCGGGATGCGTCATCAGGAAGTGCAGCAGGCGGAACTCGGTGGCGCCGAGCCGGATGTCCTTGCCGGCGAACAGCACACGGCGCGTCGCCGGGTCCATGCGCAGGCCGGCGATCTCGACCGCGTCGTCCAGCGCCTCCGGCGCCTTGCGCCGCAGCACCGCGCGGATGCGCGCCATCAACTCCTGCGTGGAGAAGGGCTTGGTGAGGTAGTCGTCGGCGCCCGCGTCGAGCCCGGAGATCTTGTCGACTTCGCTGCCGCGGGCGGTGAGCATGATGACGGGCAGGCCCCGCGTGCGCTCGTCGGCTCGCCAACGCCGCGCCAGTGACAGGCCCGACTCGCCGGGCAGCATCCAGTCGAGCACCACCAGGTCGGGCAGCACCGCATCGACAGCCGCCTGCGCCTGCTCGGCCGACGCCGCCAGCGTGACCTCGTGCCCGGCATGGCGCAGGTTGATCGACACCAGCTCGGCGATCGCCAGCTCGTCCTCGACCACCAGAATCTGACTCATTGCAGCGCCACCCGCCTATCGGACCATCGATTCAACCGCGTCGAGCGGATTGTGTCGAACGTCGGTGCCCTTGACGATGTAGATGATGCCCTCGGCCACGTTCTTGGCGTGGTCGCCGACACGCTCGATCGCCTTGGCGACGAAGACCAGGTCGATGCTGGCCGAGATGGTGCGCGGGTCTTCCATCATGTAGGTGATCAGCTTGCGCATCAGGCCGTCGAACTCGCGGTCGATCAGGTCGTCGTTCTTCAGCACGTCGAGCGCCGCCTCGACGTCGAGCCGGGCGAACGCGTCGAGCGAATTGCGCAACTGCTTGATGGCGAGTTCGGACTCGAATGCCAGGTCGGCCACCGGCAGCCGCATGCGGCTGGACACACCGGCATTGAGCAGGCGCTGCACCGTGCGCGCCACGCGGGCCGCCTCGTCGCCCACGCGCTCCAGGTTGGCGATGGTTTTCGACACCGCGATCAGCAGTCGCAAGTCGCGGGCCGTGGGCTGCCGCCGGGCAATGATGCTCGACAGTTCGCGGTCGATCGATATTTCCAGCTGGTTGACTTGCTCCTCCCGAGCCAGCACCTGGCTCGCCGTTTCGCCGCTGAAGTGGGTGAGCGCGTAGATCGCCTGCGCGACCTGCGCCTCGGCGATGCCGCCCATCTCGAGCACGCGCGTGCAGATGTCGCTCAACTCGGCATCGAATTGGGTGGAGAGATGCTTGTCGCTCATGGTGTGCCTTCAGAAAGGGTGCTCACGTCAGCCGAAACGGCCGGTGATGTAGTCCTCGGTCTCGCGCCGCTTCGGTTTCATGAAGATGTCGCGCGTCTCGCCGAACTCGATCACCTCCCCTAGGTACATGTATGCCACGAAATCAGACACGCGCGCGGCCTGTTGCATGTTGTGCGTCACGATCAGGATGGTCACCTTGTCCTTGATGGCGCCGATCAGCTCCTCGATGCTGCCGGTGGCGATCGGGTCGAGCGCCGAGGTCGGTTCGTCGAACAGCAGGATCTCCGGATCGGTGGCCAGCGCGCGCGCGATGCAAAGGCGCTGCTGCTGCCCGCCCGACAGGTTGACGGCCACCTCGTCGAGCCGGTCCTTCACTTCCGTCCACAGCGCGGCCGACTTCAGCGCCGCCTCCGCCTTGTCCTGCAGGAAGCCGCGGGACCGCTCGCCGCGCACCCGCAGGCCATAGACCACGTTCTCGAAGATCGATTTCGGAAACGGATTCGGCTTCTGGAACACCATCGACACGCGCATGCGCACTTCGATCGGGTCGACCGAGCTGTGCAGCACATCGACCTCGTCGGGGTGCAGGTGGATGCTGCCGTCGTAGCGATGCCCGGGATACAGGTCGTGCATGCGGTTGAAGCAGCGCAGGAACGTGCTCTTGCCGCATCCGCTGGGGCCGATCAGCGCCGTGACCTTGTGCTCATACACCGGCATGGTGACGCTGGTGAGGGCCTTGAACGAGCCGTAGTAGAAGTCCAGGCTCCTCGCGTCGGCCTTCAGGGGAGGCGCCGTCTCGGGCAACGTCAGGGTGGAGGTCATGTCGATGTCCTGTGTGTTCGATCGGGCAGCGCTACCACTTGATGTTCTTGCGCAGCCGGTAGCGCAGCCAGATCGCGATGGCGTTCATGCCCAGCGTCATGAATACCAGCACGAAGCTCGCCGCCGCGGCGTTCTTGTGGAAGGCGGGGTCCGGCCGTGACGTCCAGTTGAAGATCTGGATCGGCATCACGGTGAACGGCGAGAACAGCCAGTCGAACATGCCGGCCGCCGGTTCCCCGGTGAACGGGACCGGCGGCAGGAACGCAATGAACGTCAATGCGCCGATCGTGATGATGGGCGCCGTCTCGCCGATCGCGCGCGACAGCGCGATGATCACGCCGGTCAGGATGCCGGGCGTGCTGTACGGCAGCAGGTGGTCGCCCACCACCTGCCACCGGGTGGCCCCGCAGGCATAGGCGCCTTCGCGCACGTGCTGAGGAATGGCGCGCAAGGATTCGCGGGTCGTGACGATCACGATCGGCAGGATCAGCAGGCCGAGCGTCAACCCGGCGGTGAGAATGCTCTGGCCGAAGCCGAACGCATAGACGAACAGGCCCAGCGCCAACAGGCCGTACACGATGGACGGCACACCGGCCAGGTTGGTGATGTTGATCTCGATGAGGTCGGTGAACCAGGACTTCTTGGCGTACTCCTCGAGGTAGACCGCGCCGGCGATGCCCACCGGCACCGCGAACAGCGCGGTCACGAACATCACGAGGATCGAGCCAACCCAGGCCGACAGGATGCCGGCCTCGCCGGCCCGACGCGACGGGAACGAGGTGAAGAAGTCGCCGGTCAGTCGCGGGATGCCGTCGATCGCCATGGTGCTGAACAGCGCCACCAGCGTCAGCACACCCACCAGCATGGCCAGCAGGCCGAGCACGCCGAAGAAGGCATCCCAGCGCTTGTGGCTGCGGATGATGGCGCGCAGCGTCTGTGTGCGTGTCGAGACAGCAGTCGTCATCAGTAGGCCTCGCGGAACCGGCGGCGCATCCAGTAGCCGATCAGATTGAAGAACAGCGTCAGCAGCAGCAGCATCAGGCCGGCCGCGAAGATGGTCTGGTAGCCCACGCTGCCGTGCGGCAGGTCGCCCAGCGCCACCTGCACGATGTAGGAGGTGACGGTGGCGGCGGGCTCCAGCGGATTCAACGTGAGGTTGGGCTGCATGCCCGCCGCCACGGCCAGGATCATGGTCTCGCCGACGGCGCGCGAGATGCCCAGGATGTAGGCCGCGGCGATGCCCGACAACGCGGCCGGGACGACCACCTTCACCGCGGTCTGGAACCGTGTGGCGCCCATCGCGTAGGAGCCCTCACGCAGGCTCATCGGGACCGCGCGCATCGCATCCTCGGCCAGCGACGACACGTACGGAATGATCATGATGCCCATCACGATGCCGGCGGACAGGATGTTGAAGCCGGGCAGGTCGGGGTAGATCTTCTGCAGCAGCGGCGTGACGAACAGCAAGGCGAAATAGCCGTAGATGATCGTCGGCACGCCCGACAGCAGCTCCAGGAGCGGCTTCATCGTCTCGCGGACCTTGTGGCCGGCGAACTCGGACAGGTAGATCGCGATGATCGTGCCCAGCGGAATGGCGATCATCAGCGCGACCATCGAGCTGCTCACCGTGCCCGACAGCAGCACCATGATGCCGAAGTGCGCGTCGTCGAACAGCGGCGTCCACTGGGTATCGGTCAGGAACGTCCACACCGGCACGTGCGAGAAGAAGACGACCGATTCCTTCAGCAGGATGTAGACGATGCCCAGGGTGGTGAAAACCGACACGCAGGCCGCCAGCAGCAGGACGGCCTCGATCAGGCGCTCGCGGCGCTTGCGCTGCTGCTTGAGTCGCGCATACTGGGCCAGCTTGGACGCGCCGCTCGATGGTGGAGGTGTCACGGCAGCGCCCGGCGTCGTGGTGGTCGTGCTCTACGCGCTCATTCTGTGGTTCCGCTGATCGCCGTAGGCCCCCGCGCGGCATGGACCCGCTCGGCCGTTCTCTGC
>CALMQI010000006.1 GCA_937871935.1 uncultured Burkholderiales bacterium | reverse complement strand
CTTCCGCCGCAACATGCCCCTCGTGCACCGCCTTGTGCGCCAGCATCGGCTGGCCCACGATGTCGCCGATCGCGAAGATGTGCGGCACGTTGGTGCGCATCTGCACGTCAACGGGGATGTAGCCGCGGTCGGTGATCGCGACGCCGGCCTTGTCGGCGGCGATCTTCTTGCCGTTGGGGCTGCGGCCGACGGCCTGCAGCACGAGGTCGTAGCGCTGCGGTTCCTTCGGCGCGCCCTCACCCTCGAAGCGGACGTGAATGCCGTCGGACCGGGCCTCGGCGCCGACGGTCTTGGTCTTCAGCATGATCTTGTCGAAGCGCGGCGTGTTGAGCTTCTGCCACACGCGCACCAGGTCGCGGTCGGCGCCCTGCATCAGGCCGTCGAGCATTTCCACCACGTCCAGGCGCGCGCCGAGCGTCGAGTACACGGTACCCATTTCCAGGCCGATGATGCCGCCGCCGACGATGAGCATGCGCTGGGGCGCCTGCTGCAGCTGCAACGCGCCGGTGGAGTCGACGATGCGCGAGTCGTCGGGCATGAACGGCAGCCGCACCGCCTGCGAGCCGGCGGCGATGATGCACTGCTTGAAGCGGATGGTCTGTGTCTTGCCGGTCTTGGCCTGCGCCTCGCCGGCGGTCTCTTCGACCGTCACGTGGTGCGGGTCGGCAAAGGCGCCGTAGCCGCGCACGACCGTCACCTTGCGCATCTTGGCCATGGCGTTCAGGCCCCCGGTGAGCTTGCCCACCACCTTGTTCTTGTGCGCCAGCAGCTTGCTCAAGTCGAGCTTCGGCGTGCCGTAGGCGACGCCAAGATCGGCGAAGTGCTTGACCTCGTCCATCACCGCGGCCACGTGCAGCAACGCCTTGCTCGGAATGCAGCCCACGTTGAGGCACACGCCACCGAGCGTGGCGTACCGCTCGACGATCACGGTCTTCAAGCCCAGGTCGGCGGCCCGGAACGCGGCCGAATAGCCACCCGGCCCGGCGCCGAGCACGAGCATGTCGCATTCGAGGTCGGCACCGCCTGCATAGCTGGCGGCGGGCGCTGCGATTGCCGGCGCCGACTTGGCCGCCGAGGGTGCGGCGGCAGCAGAAGCGGGTGCGCTCGGCGGCGTGACAGCGGCCGCAGCGCCCTGCGCCTCGAGCGTCAGGATCACCGTGCCCTGGTTGACCTTGTCACCGAGCTTGACCCTTAGCGCCTTCACGACACCCGCCTGTGACGACGGGATCTCCATCGAGGCCTTGTCGCTCTCCACGGTGATCAGGCTCTGTTCGGCCGCCACCGCGTCGCCCGGCTTGACCAGGATCTCGATGACGCCGACGTCCTTGAAGTCGCCGATATCGGGCACCACCACATCGATCAGTGCCATCTCGTTCAACCTTTCAGCTTGAGGGTGTGGATCTTGATCGGTCCGGCCGAGTTCTTGTCGAACTCGCAGCCGGCCCGAACGCCGAGCTCGGCCACGTCGCGCGCGTTCTTCGCCTTGTCGAAGCCGCCGAACATCGCGCCGAGCGCGAAGCTGCGGCCAGAGCCGATGGCCCAGAAGCGATCGAACTCGAACACCTCGCGGTACGAATAGACGCCGAAGATGCCGCACGCGTTGGCGATCAGCACCGTGAACTGGCTGCTCTCGTAGGGGTCGCTCTCTTCCTCCTTGGTGTTGAGGAAGAACTGCTCCTTGAGCTTCGGGTGCAGCTTGAGGAAGGCCTCGAACACCGCATCGCGCGAGTTCAACCTCAGCTCGTCGGGCGGCAGACTGCCGAGCGCCTTGCGCAGCACCGGAAAGTGCGCCGTCGTGCCGGCCATGCCGAACCACGACTCACCGACACGGAACACCTTGTCGTTGACCTCGTAGCCATGCGCCAGCCGCGTGTCGCCGAAGGTGACGAGCGAATCGGCGGCGATCGCCACCTGGCCGCCCTTGCGGACCACCGCGACGGTTGTCACAGCAGCACGCGGCGGAAGTCGGCCAGGATGCTGGCGAAGTAGGCGTTGAAGCGCGCCGCCGCGGCACCGTCGATGACGCGGTGATCCCAGCTCAGCGACAGCGGCAGCATCAGGCGCGGCGCGAACTGCTTGCCGTCCCAGCGCGGCTCGGTGCTGCTGCGGCAGACACCGAGGATGGACACCTCGGGCGCATTGATGATCGGCGTGAAGTAGCGCCCGCCGATGCCGCCGAGCGAGCTGATGGAGAAGCAGCCACCGCTCATGTCGGCCGGCGACAACTTGCCGTCGCGCGCCTTCTTCGCGAGGTCGCTCATCTCCTGGCTGATCTGCAGCACGCCCTTCTTGTCGGCGTCCCTGATCACCGGCACCACCAGCCCGTTGGGCGTGTCGGCGGCGAAGCCGACGTGGAAGTAGCTCTTCAGCACCAGCTGCTCGCCGTCGATCGACGCATTGAAGTCGGGGAACTTCTTCAGCGCAGCGACCGAAGCCTTGATCAGGAACGCCAGCATCGTCACCTTGACGCCGCTCTTCTCGTTCTCCTTGTTCAGCTGGACGCGGAAAGCCTCGAGATCGGTGATGTCGGCATCGTCGTGGTTGGTGACGTGCGGAATCGTGACCCAGTTGCGGTGCAGGTTGGCACCGCTGATCCTCTTGATACGCGAGAGGTCCTTGCGCTCGATGGGTCCAAACTTGGCGAAGTCCACCTGCGGCCACGGCAGCAGCCCGGGAAAGGCGCCGCCGCCGGCCGCGGCGGGCGCCTTGGCCTTCTGCGCCGCGGTCTGTACCGCGCCCGACATCACGCCCTTGACGAAGCCCTGCACGTCGTCGTGCGTGATGCGTCCCTTGTGACCCGAGCCCTTCAATTCGGCGAGCGGCACGCCGATTTCACGCGCGAATCGCCGTACCGAGGGTGAGGCGTGCGGCAACGAGCCGTCGGGCGTGCCGGGTTGATGCGGCGGCACCGGGATCGACGGGGTGGCCGCAGCCGCTGCCGACGCCGTGACGGCCGGCGGCGCAGTGGACGCGGCCACGGGTGCCGGCGCCGGCGCGACACCACCACCCGTGGCCTCGACCAGCGCGACCGGCGAACCCTTGGACACCTTGTCACCGAGCTTGACCAGCACCTGCTTGACGACACCGGCGTGCGACGAGGGGATCTCCATCGAGGCCTTGTCACTCTCCACGGTGACGAGGCTCTGCTCGACCTTGATCGTGTCGCCGGGCTTGATAAAGATCTCGATCACTGCAACCTCGGCGAAGTCGCCGATGTCGGGCACCAGCACCTGCACCGGGCCGGGCGAGGCGGAAGCGGCCATCGGCGCCGCCGCGGCTGGCGTGGGCGCGGGTGCAGCCTGCGGCGGCGCCGCCTGCTGCGGTGCCGGCGCAGCGGGCGCGGCAGACTCGGCGGTGTCCTCGGCTTCGAGCGAAAGCAGCACCGCACCTTCGTTGACCTTGTCGCCGAGCGCTACCTTGAGCGCCTTCACCACGCCGGCGTGGCTGGAGGGAATCTCCATCGAGGCCTTGTCGCTCTCGACGGTGACCAGGCTCTGTTCGGCCTTGACCCGGTCGCCCGGCTTGACCAGCAGCTCGATGACCGCCACGTCCTTGAAGTCCCCGATATCGGGGACCTTCACGTCCACCAATGCCATGTCGTTGTCTCCGTTCTTCTGATCAGGCGTACAGCGGATTCGGCTTGTCGGCCTTGAGCTGGTATTTGTTGATCGCCTCGGCCACCTTGGCGACCGGCACCGTGCCCTCCTCGGCCAGCGCCTTCAGTGCGGCGACCACGATGTAGTGGCGATTGACCTCGAAGTGCTCGCGCAACTTGCTGCGGAAGTCACTGCGACCGAAGCCGTCGGTGCCCAGCACCTTGTAGGCCCGGCCCTTGGGCATGTAGGCACGAATCTGCTCGGCATAGCTCTTGATGTAGTCGGTCGATGCCACCACCGGGCCGGCGTGGCCACCGAGCTGCTGAGCCACGAACGACACGCGCGGCGTCTCGGTCGGGTGCAGCAGATTCCAGCGCTCGCACTCCTGGCCTTCGCGAGCCAGCTCATTGAAGCTCGGGCAGCTCCACACGTTGGCGGCGACACCCCACTCCTTGTCGAGCAGTTCCTTGGCCGCCATGCTCTCGCGCAGGATCGTGCCCGAGCCGAGCAGGTTCACGCGCGGCGTCTTCTTCGCGCCCTCCTGCAGCAGGTACATGCCCTTGATGATCTGCTCCTCGGTGCCGGCCTTCAGCCCGGGCATCGGGTAGTTCTCGTTGAGCAGCGTGATGTAGTAGAAGACGTTGTCCTGCTTCTCGACCATGCGCTTCAGACCGTGGTGCAGGATGACCCCCACCTCGTGCGCGAAGGTCGGGTCGTAGCTCACGCAGTTGGGGATCGTGCTGGCCAGCACATGACTGTGACCGTCCTCGTGCTGCAGACCCTCGCCGTTGAGCGTGGTGCGCCCGCTGGTACCACCGAGCAGGAAGCCGCGCGCCTGCATGTCGCCGGCCGCCCAGGCCAGATCGCCCACGCGCTGCAGGCCGAACATCGAGTAGTAGATGTAGAACGGGATCATGATGCGGTTGTTCGTCGCATACGACGTCGCGGCGGCGATCCAGCTGCACATGCCGCCCGCCTCGTTGATGCCCTCCTGCAGGATCTGCCCGTCCTTGGCCTCGCGGTAGTACATCACCTGGTCCTTGTCGACCGGGGTGTAGTTCTGGCCTGCAGGGTTGTAGATGCCGATCTGCCTGAACAGACCCTCCATGCCGAAGGTGCGTGCCTCGTCGACCAGGATCGGCACCGTGCGCGGGCCGATCATCTTGTCGCGCAGCAGCGTGGTCAGGAAGCGCACGTAGGCCTGGGTGGTGCTGATCTCGCGGCCTTCGGCCGTCGGGTCGAGCACGGCCTGGAAGGTGTCGAGCGCCGGCACCTCGAGGTGCTCGTCCGCGCGCGCGCGCCGCTGCGGCAGATAACCGCCCAGCGCCTTGCGGCGGTCGTGCAGGTACTTCATCTCCGGCGTGTCGTCGGCCGGCTTGTAGAACGGGATCTTCGACAGTTCGCTGTCGGGAATCGGAATGTTGAAGCGGTCGCGGAAGTAGCGGATGTCGTCGTCGGTCAGCTTCTTGGTCTGGTGCGCCGTGTTCTTGCCTTCGCCGGCGCGGCCCATGCCGTAACCCTTGACGGTCTTGACCAGCAGCACCGTCGGCTGGCCGACGTGCGAGTTGGCGCGATGGAATGCGGCGTATACCTTCTGCGCATCATGGCCGCCGCGGCGCAAGGCCCAGATGTCCTCGTCGCTCATCTTGGCCACCATCTCCAGCGTGCGAGGGTCGCGGCCGAAGAAGTGCTTGCGCACGAAGGCGCCGTCGTTGGCCTTGAAGGCCTGGTAGTCGCCGTCGACGGTGTCCATCATGATCTTGCGCAGCGCGCCGTCGTTGTCGCGCGCCAGCAGCGCATCCCAGTTGCTGCCCCACAGCAGCTTGATGACGTTCCATCCCGAGCCGCGGAACTCACCCTCGAGCTCCTGCACGATCTTGCCGTTGCCACGCACCGGACCGTCGAGTCGCTGCAGGTTGCAGTTGATGACGAAGACCAGGTTGTCGAGCTTCTCGCGCGCCGCCAGGCTGATCGCGCCCAGGCTTTCGGGCTCGTCCATCTCGCCGTCGCCGCAGAACACCCACACCTTGCGCTGGCTGGTGTCGGCGATGCCGCGTGCATGCAGGTACTTGAGGAAGCGTGCCTGATAGATCGACATGATCGGCCCGAGCCCCATCGACACGGTGGGGAACTGCCAGAAGCCGGGCATCAGCTTGGGATGCGGGTAGCTCGACAGGCCGCGGCCGTCGACCTCCTGCCGGAAGTTGAGCAGCTGCTCCTCGGTGATGCGGCCCTCCATGTAGGCCCGCGCATAGATGCCGGGCGCCGAATGGCCCTGGATGTACAGCAGATCGCCGCCCCGCTCGGGCGTGTCGGCATGCCAGAAGTGATTGAACCCCGCGGCAAACATGTGGGCGAGCGACTGGAACGAGCTTATGTGTCCGCCGAGGTCACCACCGTCTTCGGGCTCGAGCCGGTTGGCCTTGACCACCATGGCCATCGCGTTCCAGCGCATGTAGGCGCGTAGACGTTCCTCGAGATCGAGCCGGCCGGGGCTGCGCTCTTCATCGCCCGGCTTGATGGTGTTGACGTAGCCGGTGGTCGCCGAGAACGGCAGGTTCACGCCATGCTGGCGGGCCTCTTCCAGCAATTGCTCGAGCAAGTAGTGGGCGCGATCCGGGCCTTCGGCAGAGATGACCGCCGACAACGCGTCGAGCCACTCGCGCGTCTCCTGCGCATCGGTGTCGTTGGCGGCCGTGTCGCGGAACGATTCCGGCATTGCGGACATGCTTGTCTCCTGGATATGAGCGTGAAAATCGATCGGCCGGCAGTGTCGCACAAAGTTCCGAGATTTCAAATAGTGCGACATGATTTCATATTATGGTTTACATCAGGATCGCACTCCCTCTGTCAAGCAGAGCCGGCCCGGATAATCCTCCGATGGATCTGCGCTCGAACGCAAAGCCCCCGCTGCCGTCGAAGCCGACCTTCGGCCAGCGCCTGATCGGGCGCTGGTGGCGCCGCCAGACCCCGGCCCGGCAGGACCGGTTCGCCACGCTCGGGCCGCTGGTGTCGGTGATGCTCTTTCTCGCGGCCATCATTTCGGCGTTCTGGTATCTGCGCAACGAGGAATTCGAGCGGGAGGCCGAAAGCGTCAAGCGCGATGCCGAGATCGCGCAGCAGCAGATCCGCCTGCACCTGATCGAGAACCACGAGCAGCTCGTCCAGCTCGCGCGGCAGATCGTCACCAAGGAGATCGACGCCGAAGAAGTGCAACGGCTGACTACCGCATTCGGCCTCGAGCGCCCGGAGATCGCGCAGCTGACCTGGCTCGACGCATTGCGTCGCAAGCGCGCCAGCTACAGCTCGCCGCTATCCGACTCCGAAACGCATCCGCTGGGCAACGCCGACGACAAGACGCGCCCGCCCAACGCCCGCAGCAGCGAGGCCGAGTGGGCCTTCATCGCCGCACGCGACACGCGTCAGCCGGTCTATTCGCAGCCGTTCAAGGACAACATCGGCACGCCGGTGTTCCAGACCCATGTCCCGCTGCTCAACGGAGGCGTGTTCGCCGGTGCGCTGGTGGTCGAGTACTCGATCGATGCGTTGATGCGCTACTTCGTGCCGCCGGAGGTGGCGCGCCGCCGCGCGATATCGGTGCTCGACGAAAGCGGCGCCGTGCTCGCGAGCACGGTGAGCGCGATGCCCGGCAACGAAAGCACGCGCGCGCCGATCATCCACGATGTGCCGCTGACGCCCTCGCCGCACGGCATCGTGCTGCGCGGCAGCGGCTATCGCACGTCGGTCGGCCTGATCGGCAACACGCTGTTCTGGATGGTGCTGGCCCTGTCGGGTCTGACGGTATGGATGCTGCTCGGCACCTGGCGCCACATGCGCCGGCGCGCGCAGATCCAGGGCGCATTGGTCCAGGAGACCAACTTCCGCCGCGCGATGGAGAACTCCATGCTGACCGGCATGCGCGCGATGGACCTCGAGGGCCGGATCAGCTATGTGAATCCGGCCTTCTGCGCGATGACCGGATTCACCGAGCCCGAGCTGATCGGCCGTATGCCACCCTACCCCTACTGGCCGAGCGACCGCATCGATGAAAATTCTCGCCTGCTGCAGCAGGAGCTGCAGGGCCGAAGCCCGGCCGGCGGCATCGAGGTCAAGGTGATGCGCAAGGACGGGGTGCTGTTCGATGCGCGCATGTACGTCTCGCCGTTGATCGACGCACGTGGCAAGCAGACCGGCTGGATGACCTCGATGACCAACATCACCGAGGCCAAGCGCATTCGCGACCAGCTGTCGGCATCGCACGAGCGTTTCACCACCGTGCTCGAAGGGCTGGACGCCGCCGTGTCGGTGCTATCGGTGCAGCAGGGCGAGTTGCTGTTCGCCAACCGCTCGTACCGGCTCTGGTTCGGTGCCGATGCGCGCGGCCACGCACAACTGGCCAGCGGCAGCGGGCCGGCGCACGGATTCGAGGGCGACGCCGACGACACCGTCGACGGACTGTCGGGACTCCCGGCACAGGAACTCACGCATACCGGCGCCGACCCGCGGGAGGTGTTCATCGAGTCGCTGCAGAAGTGGTTCGACGTGCGCTCGCGCTATCTGCAATGGACCGACGGGCGCCTGGCCCAGATGCTGATCGCCACCGACGTGACCGCCCGGCGCCGCGTCGAGGAACAGGCTGCCCAACAGGCCGACAAGGCGCAGATGTCGAGCCGGCTGATCACGATGGGCGAGATGGCCTCGTCAGTCGCGCATGAGCTCAATCAACCCCTCACCGCGATCACCAACTACTGCAACGGCATGATCTCGCGCGTGCGCGGCGAGTCGATCGGCCGCGACGACCTCGTCTCCGCACTCGAGAAGACGGCTCGCCAGGCCGAACGCGCCGGTCAGATCATCCAGCGCATCCGCGCGTTCGTGCGCAAGAGCGTGCCGCAACGCCAGTCGGCACAGGCGCAGCAGATCGTCGACGACGCGCTGGAGCTCGCCAGCATCGAGCTGCGCCGACGCAACGTAGCGATCCACAGCTACGTGGCGCAACGCCTGCCCGAGCTGATGGTCGACCCGATCCTGATCGAGCAGGTGCTGCTGAACCTGGTGCGTAATGCGGCCGAGGCGATCGACCAGGCGCAGATGCCGCCGTCGCGCCGCTTCATCGAGCTGCGCGTGGTGCCACGCCACACCCCCGAGGAGGGCGGCGTGATCGACTTCAGCGTGACCGACACCGGCCCGGGGCTGCCCGACGAGGTGATCGGCCGGCTGTACGAGGCCTTCTTCTCGACCAAGGCCGAAGGCCTGGGTATCGGCCTGTCGCTGTGCCGCTCGATCGTCGAGTCGCACCGCGGCCGGATCAAGGCGCAGAACCTCTACAATGGCACCGCGGTTTCGGGATGCCGTTTCTCGTTTGCCCTGCCGGTGGAAATCCCGGCGCGTCCCGAACCCGAACCGCCGGCCCCGGCGCCCGATTCGGCCGTCAATCCAGCTGCCCTGACACCTCCATGAGCCTGATACCCAAGAAAGGCACGGTCTATGTCGTCGACGACGACGAGGCCGTGCGCGACTCGCTGCAGTGGCTGCTCGAAGGCAAGGATTACCGGGTCAAGTGCTTCGACTCGGCGGAGTCGTTCCTGTCGCGCTTCGACCCGCGCGAGGTGGCCTGCCTGATCGCCGACATCCGCATGGACGGCATGAGCGGCCTCGAGCTGCAGGACCGTCTGCTCGAGCGCAAGAGCCCGCTGCCGGTGGTATTCATCACCGGCCATGGCGACGTGCCGATGGCCGTCACCACGATGAAGAAGGGCGCGATGGACTTCATCGAGAAACCCTTCAAGGAGGAAGAGCTGCTGCCGCTGGTGGAGCGCATGCTCGACCAGGCGCGCTCGGCCTTCAGCCAATACCAGGAGCAGGCCAGCCGCGACGCACTGCTGTCACGCCTGACCACACGCGAAGCGCAGGTGCTGGAGCGCATCGTCGCCGGCCGGCTGAACAAGCAGATCGCCGACGACCTGGGCATCAGCATCAAGACGGTGGAAGCGCACCGCGCCAACATCATGGAAAAGCTCAACGCCAACACCGTGGCCGATCTGCTGAAGATCGCCCTCGGTGCCTCCGGAGCCGCCAAGGCCTGACTGCCTTGCGCGCCGCCCCGCCCGGCAGGAGGCCGCTGCGACGGCGGCCTCGTCTCTTGCAGCCAGGACTCATGGTGTCATGACGGCCCAGTTGATCGACGGCAACGCGCTGGCCGCCAGCATCCGCGTCGACGTGGCCGCGCGCGCCGCTCAGTTGACGGCGCGCGGCCTGCGACCGGGCCTTGCCGTGGTCCTGGTCGGCGACGACCCTGCGTCAGCGGTATACGTGCGTCACAAGGTCAAGGATTGCGAGGCCGCGGGCCTGCACTCGGTGCTCGAGCGTCACCCTGCGTCGATGAGCGAGGCCGACCTGCTCGCCCGTGTGCAAGCGTTGAATGCCGATGCAAGCATCCACGGCGTGCTGGTGCAGATGCCTCTGCCCAGGCACATCGATCCCCACAGGATCATCGAAGCGATTGCTCCACACAAGGATGTCGACGGTTTCCACGTTGCCAATGCCGGCGCGCTGATGACCGGCCAGCCCGGCTTCAGGGCCTGCACGCCCTACGGTTGCATGCGACTGATCGAGACCACCGGCGTGGCGTTGCGAGGCCGGCACGCCGTGGTCATCGGCCGCAGCAATACCGTGGGCAAGCCGATGGCGCTGATGCTGCTGCAAGCCAACGCGACGGTCACGGTCTGCCACAGCGGCACGCCCGATTTGTCGGTGCACACGCGCGGGGCCGACGTCGTGGTGGTGGCAGTCGGCCGACGCGACACCTTGCGCGCCGACATGATCAAGCCGGGCGCGGTGATCATCGACGTCGGCATGAACCGCAACGACGCCGGCAAGCTGTGCGGCGACGTCGACTTCGAGGCGGTGCGCCAGGTCGCTGGCTGGATCACCCCGGTGCCGGGTGGGGTCGGGCCGATGACGCGCGCGATGCTGTTGGTCAATACTCTCGAAGCGGCCGAACGGGCCGCCTCCCGTTGAGCGACGCCGCCCACCCGGCGGCTGCCCCGCGCATGGACAATCCCCTGCTGCAGACCTCGGGCCTGCCCGACTACACGGCAATCGGACCGGAGCACGTGACGCCGGCCCTCGACCTGCTGCTGGCCGACGCCGAGGACGCGCTGCAGCGCGCGGGCGGCGCAGGCGTGCCGGCCCGCTTTCATGCGC
The DNA here is from genome assembly GCA_937871935.1 of uncultured Burkholderiales bacterium. Lineage (GTDB taxonomy): Bacteria > Pseudomonadota > Gammaproteobacteria > Burkholderiales > Burkholderiaceae_C > JAEUPI01. Next base: position 14,875 of record CALMQI010000006.1, on the reverse strand, counting down.
TGTCCTCGGTGCTCGACACGGCCGTCGAACGGCTGTCGCGGGTGTGGGGCACGGTGGGGCATCTCAACGAAGTGGCCGACACGCCTGCGCTGCGCGCCGCGTACAACGACAACCTACCGCGCGTCACCGGCTTCTTCAGCCGGCTGGGCGCGGACAGCTTGCTGTTCGCCAAGTACAAGTGCATCGATGCCGATGCCGAGCAGCTCGATCCGGCCCAGCGCCGGGTGCTCGCCAACGCGTTGCGTGATTTCGTGCTGTCGGGCGCCGAGCTGTCGGGCGCTGCACGCGAGCGTTACCTGCAGGTGCGCGACCGGCTGGCGGCGCTGGGCCAGCGCTTCGACGAGCATGTGCAGGACGCGACCGATGCGTTCGTGCTCGTCGTCGACGCCGCACGCTTGCACGGCGTGCCCGAGGACGTACAGCACGCCGCTGCACTCGAGGCACGCGAGCGCGGGCAGGACGGTCATGCGATCACGTTGCAGTATCCACGCTGGCGACCCGTGATGCAGTACGCCACCGACCGTGCGCTGCGTGAAACGCTCTACCGCGCGTACTTCACTCGCGCCAGCGATCACGGGCCCGCCGGATTCGACAACAGCGCGCTGATGGCCGAACTGCTGGCGCTGCGGCAAGAAGAAGCGCAGCTGCTCGGCTATTCGAGCTTCGCCGATCTGTCGCTGGCGACCAAGATGGCCAAGTCGCCATTGCGTGTACTGCAGTTCCTGCGCGATCTGTCGGCACGGGCCCACGCGCCGGCGAAGCGCGACGTCGACGACATGCGCCGCCACGCGAGCGAACGACTCGGCATCGACGATCTGATGCCCTGGGACCACGACTTCGTGGCGGAACGCCTGCGCCAGCAGCGCTACGCCTTCAGCGAACAGCAGGTGAAGCAGTACTTCACCGCGCCGCGCGTGGTCCAGGGCCTGTTCCGGCTCGTGGAGACCTTGTTCGAGGTGCAGATCGCCGAGGAGCCTGCGCTGGTGTGGCACGAGTCGGTGCGCTTCTTCCGCATCGAGCGCGAGGGCCGTCTGGTCGGCCAGTTCTTCCTCGATCTCTACGCGCGGCCGGGCAAGCGGCCGGGCGCCTGGATGGACCACGCGCGTGGACGCTGGCGCCGGCCCGACGCCGATGGCGCGCTGCAGACGCCGGTGGCCAACCTGGTGTGCAATTTCGCGGCGCCGGTGGATGGACGGCCGGCGCTGTTGACGCACGACGACGTTGTCACCCTGTTCCACGAATTCGGACACGGACTGCACCACATGCTCACGCGGGTCGACGAGCTGTCGGTAGCCGGCATCTCAGGCGTCGAGTGGGACGCGGTGGAGTTGCCCAGTCAGTTCATGGAGAACTTCTGCTGGGAGTGGCAGGTCATCTCACGCCTGAGCAGCCACGTCGACACCGGCGCTGCGCTGCCGCGCGATCTGTTCGACCGCATGCTGGCGGCCCGCAATTTCCATAGCGCGCTGGGTCTGCTGCGGCAGGTGGAATACGCGATGTTCGACATGCGCATCCATCTCGAACCGGCCGCGGCCGCCGACATCCAGCAGGTGATGGGCGAGGTGAGGCGCGAGGTCGCCGCGTTCGAGCAGCCGTCGTTCCAGCGCTATCAACACAGCTTCTCGCACATATTTGCCGGCGGTTACAGCGCTGGCTACTACAGCTACAAGTGGGCCGAAGTGCTGTCGGCCGATGCCTTCAGCGCATTCGAGGAATCCGGCCTGTTCGACACCGAGACCGGCCGGCGCTACCGGCGCGAGATCCTCGAGGTCGGCGGAAGCCGTGACGCGATGGACAGCTTCAAGGCCTTCCGCGGACGTGAACCAAGTATCACTGCGTTGCTTCGTCACCAAGGAATCGCTTGAGTGTCCGCCCCGAGTGGGCTAGATTGCGACGCATGATGTTCCTGCGTCTTACGGTTGGCCTGTTGGCCGGATACCTGCTGGCCTTGCCGAGTCACGCGCTGTACAAGGTTGTCGGTCCGGATGGCCGGGTGACCTACATCGACCGCGCGCCGTCGTCCGAGCTGGGCCGCGTGCAGCCGATCGGCCGCGACGGCACGCCTGCACCCGACGCCTCGCCGAACGCCGCGTTGCCGAGCGATCTGCGCCAGGTGAGCACCCGGTTCCCGGTCACGCTGTACTCCTCGGCCGACTGCGGCCCCTGCGAGACGGGCCGCCGCCTGCTGCAGCAACGCGGCATTCCCTACGTCGAGCGACGTATCACCAGTGAAGAGGATGCCGAGGCGATGAACCGCATCACCGGCGGGCGGTCCGTGCCGTCGCTGATGGTCGGATCGCAGGCGCTGCGCGGCCTGTCGGACACCGACTGGCACGCCTACCTTGACGCCGCGGGATATCCGCGCGAGTCCAAGTTGCCGCGCGGCTACCAGCCGCCCGCAGCCACTCCGCTGGTGGCGCGCAGCGACGTCGAGCCCAAGGCGACGCCACCTTCGCGTAGCGCGTCGGCCGCCGAGAGCACGGCCGCAGCGCCTGTCGTTGCGCCGCCACCCTCGCCGACGGGCATCAGATTCTGAGGTGACGTGCCGGCCAGCTGCCCGCCGCAGTGGCCGAGCCGACACTCCAGAACAACAGCGCCACGCCCGCTGCGGCGCCGGCGAAGCCGAACACCAGCGGCAGGACGCTGCTCGACAGGTTGATCACGATCGAGCGCAGCGCAATGGCCTCGCCGTGCCGGTTCGGCGGCGTCAGGTGGTGCAGGCCCGACATGATCATCGGCTGCACCGAGCCGAGCGTCACGCCCAGGCACAGCGCCAGCAGGCCCATCAGCCAGGGTGAGGTGGCAAACGGATAGGCGGCGAAGACCAGGCCGGTGCCGATCATCGCGCCGCGCAGCACCACCACTTCGCGCATGCGATGCGCGAGCATCGGGATCACCAGACGCACGGCCGTCACGGCCAGCGTGAAGCTGCCGAGCACGAGGCCGACGGTCGACGCGCTGAATCCTCGCTCATGGCCGAGCACCGGCACCGCGAAGGTGTGCACGTCCCAGCACGCCGACAACAGCAGATTCACCCCCATCAGGCGCTTCAACCCCGGCAGTGCGAGCAGTTCCCACGCCGCACCGGCCGCGCGAGCCGAGGGCCTGAGCGTCGTGCGCGGAACGCGGCGCGCCGCCACCAGCGAGACCAGCGGCAGCAGCAGCAGCACCACGAACGCCGCACGGAAGCCGGCCGCATCGATGACGAAGCCGGCGAGCACCGGTCCGATCACGTTGGACATCGACGGTGCCATGCCGAGCCAGCTGAATACCCGCATGCGCTGCACGCTGTCCATCGCCGCCTGACCGGCCGTGCGCTGGATCGCGATCAGGCCGACGTTGGTGCCGGCACCGGTGAGCGTAGCCGCCAGGCACAGCCAGGCAAACTGACCGGACGCGCCGAGCGCGGTGGCCAGCAGCGCGACGCCCATGCCGGCCAGCGTGAGCCCGACCGCCAGCTTGACCGGCTTGTGGAAGCCGTGCCGGTCGGCCATGCGGCCGGCGCGCAGCGCGAGCACGACCGGCGCCACGGCGAACAAGGCCATCAGCACACCGACCGCGAGCGCGCTGGAGCCTTCGCGCAGCGCCAGCAGCGGCGCCGCCATGCGCAAGCCCGCCATCGCGCTGTGCAGGCCAAGCTGGCTGACGATCAGCGCCCGCAGCACCGGACCGAGCGTCTGTGCGTCGGTCGGTTTGCCGGCGGCGGGGTCAGGCACCAGGCGCGTCCTCCCTGGCTTCGGCGACCTCGTCGTCGAGCACGCCCGGCAGCAGGCGCTGGGACCGGGCATCGGGCAGTGCCTCGACATCCTTCAGCTGCCGGGTCATCACGCGGGTGCGCCGCTCGGCTTCGCCGATGGTGTTGCTGGCTTCCTCGAGTTTCTTCTTCGTGCGCGCCAGCACATCGCCGAACTTGCTGAACTCGGTCTTCACCGCACCCAGCACCTCCCACACCTCGGTCGAGCGCTTCTCCAGCGCGAGCGTGCGAAAACCCATCTGCAGGCTGGTCAGCGTGGCCAGCAGCGTGGTCGGCCCGGTGAGCATCACCTTGTACTCACGCTGCATGCCTTCCACCAGGCCGGGCCGCCGCAGTGCCTCGGCATACAGGCCTTCGGTCGGCACGAACAGGATCGCGAAGTCGGTGGTGTGCGGCGGCGACACGTACTTCTCGCGAATCGTTCGCGCCTCGGCGCGCAGGCGCACCTCGATCGCCTTGGCGGCCAGTTCGCCGGCGACCGGATCGGCGCGCTCGTGCGCGTCGAGCAGCCGCTCGTAGTCGTCGCGCGGAAACTTGGCATCGATCGGCAGCCACAGCGGCTCGCCGTCGCTGCGCTGGCCGGGCAGGCGGATCGCGAACTCGACGCGATCGCGGCTGCCGGGCACGGTGGCCAAATTGGTCGCGTACTGCTCGGGCGTGAACACCTGCTCGAGCAGGCCCGCGAGCTGCACTTCGCCAAAGATGCCGCGTGTCTTCACGTTGTTCAGCACACGGTTGAGCGAGCCCACGTCGCGGGCCAGGCTCTGCATCTCGCCCAGCCCCTTGTGCACCTGCTCGAGGCGATCGGCCACCTGCTTGAAGCTCTCGCCCAGGCGCTGTTCGAGCGTCGCGTGCAGCTTCTCGTCGACCGTGACGCGCATCTGCTCGAGCTTCTTCTCGTTGCCTTCCTGCAGCGCCGACAGCCGCAACTCGACCGACGCCTTCACTTCGGCCAGCCGCCGGTCGCTGGCCTCACCGAGCTGCCGCAGCTGTTCGATCAGCCCGTCGGCAAAGCGCTTCAACGCCGTATCCTGCGCTTCGCGGGTGAACAGCGACTGCTGCGCCAGGCCCTGCTGCACCGCCTGTAGCTGCAGACGAAAGGCGTCGATCTGCTCAGCTTGCGTACGCGCCAGGTCGGTGCTCTGCGCCAGCAAGGACTGCTGAAAGGTCGACAGGCCATGCTGGTGCTCCTGCCGCGTGGCAGTGGCACTGCGCGCGACCTCGTCGCGCAGTTCGCGCTCGAGCCGCTCGTTGTCCAGTCGTATCGCCTGCTGGATGCCGGCGGACGCCGCGTCGAACGCCGACACGTCCTGGCGCCGCAGCAGCAGCCACAACAGCAGCACGGTGTCGAGCGCCAGCAGCGCCCACACGATCCATTCGTTCATCCGGCGATTGTCTCAGCCCGGACGCAGTGCCCCGTCACGCTCGGTTGGCCCAGCGCGGGCCGCGCAACACCTCGGGGTTGATCGGTGTCGGCGGCGTGCCACCCGTCAGCGCGGCGACCAGATTGTCGACCGCACAGCCGACCATCGCGCGTCGCGTGGCCTCGGTGGCGCTGCCGATGTGCGGCAGCAGCACCACGTTGGGCAACTCGAGCAGCGCCGGATTTGGCGTCGGTTCGTTCTCGAACACGTCGAGCCCGGCCGCCGCGATGCGGCGCTCGCGCAGCGCCACCGCCAGCGCTGCGTCGTCGACGATGCCGCCGCGCGCCACGTTGGTCAAGGTGGCCGTCGGCTTCATCATGGCCAGCTCGGCGGCGGCGATCGCGTGGTGGCTGGACGCGCTGTACGGCAACACCAGCACCAGATGATCCGACTCGCGCAGCAACGTCGCCTTGTCGACGTAGCGCGCGCCGATCGGCGCTTCGTCCGCCGCGCCGAGCCGACTGCGGTTGTGATAGATCACCTTCATGCCGAAGCCGAGCGCGCCGCGCCGCGCAATGGCCTGGCCGATGCGCCCCATGCCGAGGATGCCGAGCGTGGCGCCGTGCACGTCGCTGCCGGTCAACAGGTCGTAGCGCCACTTGGTCCACTGGCCGCTGCGCAGGAACCGCTCGGCCTCGGCCATGCGACGGGCCGTGGCCATCATCAGTGCGAAACCGAGGTCGGCCGTGGTCTCGGTCAGCACGCCGGGCGCGTTGGTCGCCAGCACGCCGCGTGCCGTACAGGCGGGCACATCCACGTTGTTGTAGCCCACCGTCATCAGACAGACTGCGCGCAGGTGCGGATGGGCCGCCAGCAGCGCGGCATCGATGCGCTCGCCGGAGGTCGCGAGCAATCCGATCTTGCCGCCCAAGCGCCGCGACAGTTCGACCGCCGACCACTCGGCGTCGTCGGGGTTGGGCTCGACCTCGAAGTGTTCGCTGAGGCGGGCGATTGCCTCCGGAAACACGGCGCGCGCGATCAGAACATGGGGTCTATGCAAAGGGAGCTCCGTCTGGCGCATGGGTTCTTGCCGGCAGGTCAGGCAACGAAGAAGCTGTAGTAGACGACGTTGTTGATGTGGCCATAGACGTCGTTGTCCATCCAGCGCGTCGTCAGGCGGCTGATGTGGGGATATGTCTGGCGCGCCTGGGCCGCGGGGCGGTGGCTCATCAAGGCAATTGTTCCATCGCCAGAGCGCCGCCTGGGCTGGCCGCGCGCCAGGCCCGGGCGCTGCGCAACGCCTCGCGCACGGTGCGCAGATGGATCGCCACCGTGGTTTCGATGGCGCTGCCGTATCCACCGGCCATGGCCACCGCCACCGGAATGCCCCGCTCGCGCAAACCATCGAACACGCGGCGATCGCGCTCGGCAAGCCCCTCGAGGCTGAGCTTCAGGCGGCCGAGCCGGTCGTGCTCATGCGGGTCGGCACCCGCCAGATAGAACGCGAGCCCGGGCGGTTTCGCTTCATGCAGTTGCCACACGATGCGCAACGCGCGATCCAGCTCGTCGAGGTAGAGAACGTCGTCGCAGTCGTCGGGCAGCTCGACGTCGAGATCGCTGCGCGCCTTGCGCACGGGAAAGTTGCGCTCTCCGTGCAACGACAGCGTGAACACCGTCGGGTCATCGGCGAAGATCTCGGCCGTTCCGTCGCCCTGGTGCACGTCGAGATCGATCACCAGCACCCGCAGCAGGCCGCGGCGCAAACGGTGCGCCTCGGCCTGCATCAGCCGCGCCGCCACTGCCGTGTCGTTGAACACGCAGTAGCCCGCACCGCGGTCGGCATGGGCGTGGTGCGTGCCGCCGGCCAGTTGGGCAGCCACACCTTCGATGAGCGCCGCGCGCGCCGCGCTGATGGTCGCACCCACCGAGCGCCTGGACCGCTCCACCAGCGCCGGCGACCAGGGCAGCCCGATGGCGCGCTGCGCGGCCGCCGACAGGCGCCCCTGCATCACATCGTCGATGTAGGCCGGGTGATGCGCCAGCGCCAGTTCGCCGTCGCTGGCGGCCGTCGCCTCCTGCAGCTCGGCGTCCGGGCACTCCGAGCGCACGCGTTCGAGCAGACGGCCGTACTTGGGCATCGGGAACCGATGCCCGGCCGGCAGCGACAGCACGAAGCGGTCGGCGTGGAAGACCTGCATCGGCCGGATTGTGTCTTCAGGCAGGGCTTGGTCCGACGCGTGCCTCGGCGGGCTGGAGTTGGACGCCGGCGCACCTCGAAATAGAACCGCACCCCTAGATTGTTGCGTCGCAGCAAAAAGGGCTTGCATTCGGGTTTACGCGACCTATACTTCGTTCCATGTTGCAGCGCAGCATGCTTGCAACAACAGCCCCTTACCCATTGCAAACTGGAGATTGAACATGCTGACTGCCGAACAAGTCGTCGCCGCCAACAAGGCCAACGTCGAAACCCTCTTTGGCCTGACCAACAAGGCGTTCGAAGGCGTCGAGAAACTCGTCGAACTGAATCTGCAAGTGGCCAAGGCCGCGCTCGGCGAAGCCGCCGAAGGCACCAAGGCCGCGCTGTCGGTGAAGGACGCGCAAGAACTGCTGGCCCTGCAAGCCGGTCTGCTGCAGCCGAGCGCCGAGAAGGCCGTCGCCTACGGCCGCCACCTGTACGACATCGCCGCCTCGACCAACACCGAAGTGGCCAAGGTTGCCGAGTCGCAGATGGCCGACATGCAGAAGAAGTTCATGGCCAGTGTCGACAGCGCGATCAAGAACGCGCCGGCCGGCACCGAGAACGCCGTGTCGCTGGTGAAGTCGGCTCTGGCCGCCGCCAACAACGCCTACGAGAGCGTGCAGAAGGCCGCCAAGCAGGCCGCCGACATTGCCGACGCGAACTTCCAGGCCGTCACCAACACGGCCGTCAAGGCCAGCCAAGGTGCGGCCAAGAGCAAGCGCGCCTGATTGCAGAACTTGATCTGACGGACGCGAGACCCATCTGAGCGACGTGTCGCGGCGGGTTCCGCGAGCGCTGAAAGGTTGTCTCCTCGGTACCTTTCGAAGTCAGATTCAGGGTACCTTCGGCCCGGTGGCTTGCCACCGGGCCTTTTTCATTGCGAGGCAGCCGCGCTTTAGTCGATATCACTAATAAGCATCGAACTACTTTGTAGTTCCAAAGAATAACGAACGTCCATAGAGTCCGCAACTCGCAGCGCACTTGCAGCTGCCGGGAGCGCACGGATCGTGGACTGGATGGCCCTTGCAAGCGGTTTCGCCGTCGGCAGCATCGTCGGACTCACGGGAGTGGGCGGCGGCTCGCTGATGACGCCGTTGTTGATCGGCGCGTTCCGGCTGCCGCCCGTCGTGGCGATCGGTACCGACCTGTGGTTCGCCGCCATTACCAAGTCCGGCGGCACCATCGCCCACCATCGTCTGGGCACCGTGGACTACCGGGTCGCCGGGCTCTTGCTGGCGGGCAGCGTGCCGGCGGCGCTGGCCGTCATCGCCTGGATGCATGCGGGCGGCGCAAAGTGGTCGCACGGCACGATGTCGGTCGCGCTGGGCATTGCGCTGATCCTCACGGCCTCGGTGTTGATGGTGCGGCCTGCATGGCAGCGCCTCGGCCTGCAGTTGGAGCGCATCCTGCATGGCAGGCGCCGCGCCGCCGTCACGGTGACCAGCGGCGTGCTGCTGGGCGTGCTGGTCACGCTCAGCTCGGTGGGCGCAGGCGCGATCGGCGCCACACTGATCGTTCTGCTGCATCCCCGCCTCGGCACCGCCCGCACCGTCGGCACCGACATTGCGCATGCGGTGCCATTGACACTCGTGGCGGCGATCGGTCACGCCAGCCTGGGCCACGTGCACTGGACGCTGCTCGCATCGCTGCTGGCGGGCTCGCTGCCCGGCATCTGGCTCGGCGCGCGACTGGCCAGCGCCCTGCCCGAACGCATCGTGCGCACGGCACTGTGCGCATCGCTCGTGACCGCGGGCGTGAAAGTGATCGGATAGCGCCATGTACAACTACACAGACTTCGACCGCAACCTCGTGCGTCAGCGCGCAGCGCAGTTCCGCGATCAGCTCGGGCGCCATCTGGCCGGCCAGCTGCCCGAAGACGCGTTCCGTCCGCTGCGCTTGCAGAACGGCTGGTACGTGCAACGCCACGCGCCGATGTTGCGCGTTGCGGTGCCATACGGCGAGCTGTCGAGCCGCCAGTTGCGTCAGCTGGCCCGCATCGCCCGCACCTACGACCGCGGCTTCGGCCACTTCACGACGCGGCAGAACCTGCAGTTCAACTGGATCCCGCTCGACCGCGCCGCCGACGTGATGGACGAGCTGGCTGCGGTCGACATGCACGGCATCCAGACCAGCGGCAACTGCATCCGCAACATCACCAGCGACGCGCTGGCGGGCGTGGCGGCCGACGAATGGATCGATCCGCGACCGTACTGCGAGATCCTGCGCCAGTGGAGCACGCTGCATCCGGAGTTCGCCTTCCTGCCGCGCAAGTTCAAGATCGCCGTCACCGGCGCACGCGAGGACCGGGCCGCGATCGCCTGGCACGACATCGGCCTGCAACTGCTGCGCAACGAGACCGGCGACATCGGCTTCAAGGTGCTGGTCGGCGGCGGCATGGGCCGCACGCCGGTGATCGCCAGCGTGGCCGCCGAGTTCGTACCGTGGCAGCAGATCCTCGTGTTCATCGAGGCCATCGTGCGGGTCTACAACCTGTACGGCCGGCGCGACAACCTCTACAAGGCGCGCATCAAGATCCTCGTCAGAGCCGAGGGCGCGCGATTCCTCGACGCTGTCCAGCGCGAGTTCCGCGCCATCCTCCAGCAGGACGCCGGCGGCGCCGAGCACGTCATCGCGCAGGCCGCGTTCGATCGCGTCGCGCGCAGCTTCGCCACGCCGGCCGGCATCGAGACGCCATCGGGTACCGCGCCGCGGCCAGCCGGCGACACACCGCTCCCCTACACGCGCTGGCTCACGCGCAACGTGCATGCGCATCGGCTGCCCCACCTGCGCACGGTGACGCTGTCGCTCAAGCGCGCCGGCCAGGCGCCGGGAGACGCCAGCGCAGAACAGATGGAGCTTGCCGCCGAGCTGGCCGAGCGCTTCAGCCAGGGCGAGCTGCGCGTCACGCATGACCAGAACCTGCTGCTGCCCTGGGTACGCGAAGAGGAGCTGCACGCGCTGTGGCACTCGGCTCGCGAAGCCGGATTCGCTACGCCCCACATCGGCCTGCTGACCGACATGATCGCCTGCCCCGGCGGCGACTTCTGCGGCCTGGCCAACGCGCGCTCGATCCCGGTCGCCGCCGCCATCGAGGAGCGCTTCCACGACCTCGACCTGGTGCACGACATCGGCGACATCGACCTGCATATCAGCGGGTGCATGAACTCGTGCGGTCACCACCACAGCGGCCACATCGGCATCCTCGGCGTCGACAAGGACGGCGCCGAGTGGTACCAGATCAGCCTCGGTGGCTCCGACGGCTCCACGCTGTCGGGCCCGTCCGCGCCAGGCAAAGCCATCGGCCCGGCCTTCGGCGCCGACGAGGTGCCCGACGCGGTCGAGGCGGTCATCGAAACCTACCTCGCGCAGCGCCGGGTCGGCGAACGCTTCATCGACGCCGTGCGGCGCCTGGGCATTGCGCCGTTCCGAGCCGCCGCCGATGCCGTGCGCCGCAGCACCGCACACGCGCCGGCGCACGTCTGACATCCGGAGAAGGACAGCATGCGATTCATCGACCCATCCCGCGACGAGTGGTCAAGGACCGCCGACGCCACCGTGACGCCCGGTCGCCGTCCTTTGCTGCTCAGCTGGGACCAATGGCAGACCGCGCACCTCGACCGGCTCGACCAAGAGCGCCTCGGTGTCGTCGTGCCCAACACCGTGGACGCGATCCGGTTGCAGGCCGACCTGCCGCGCCTGGCGCTGGTGGCGCTGGAGTTCCCCACGTGGACCGACGGCCGCGCCTACAGTCAGGCCCGGCTGCTGCGGGCGCGCCTGCGCTTCGACGGCGAGATCCGCGCGACCGGGCAGGTCCTGGTCGACATGCTGCCGCTGCTGCAGCGCAGCGGCTTCGATGCCGTGCAGTTGCGCGACGACCAGAGCCTCGAATCGGCGCAACGCGCGCTGCGCTACTTCGCCAGCCACTACCAGGGCGACGTGATCGAGACGCGGCCTCTGTTCGCGCGGGAGGCGGCATGAGCCGCAGCGCCGCTCCCCAGGCGAATTCAGCAGTGCGCAGCACGGAGGCTGCCCAAATGCGCAATCCGGCGCCACCGGCTGTCACGCTCTACGCCCGCGAGAACCCGGAGTTCGGCGAACGCGTCGCGCACGCCACGGCGCTGCTGCAATCGGTCTCGAGCGAGTTTCCCGGCCGTGTGGTGCTGGCGAGCAGTCTGGGTGCGGAAGACATGGTGCTCATCGACATGATCTCGCGCCAGCGGCTGCCGATTCCCGTGGCCACACTCGACACCGGACGCCTGCATGCGCAGACGCTGGCGTTGATCGAGCGCTCCGAGCGGCGCTACGCCCTGTCGATCGAGCGCCACGCGCCCAGGGCCGAGGCGGTGATCACTTTCGTCGATCGTGAAGGCGCCGACGCGATGTACCGCTCGGTCGAGCTGCGCAAGGCCTGCTGCGCACTGCGCAAGCTGGAGCCGCTGCAACGCCTGCTCGCCGGTCGCGAGGCCTGGATCACCGGCCTGCGCCGCGACCAGTCGGGCACTCGTCTGGACGTGCCGTTCCGTGAGCACGATGCCGACGGCCGGGTCAAGCTCAATCCGCTGGCCGACTGGCGCTGGAGCGACGTGTGGCACTACATCGCAGTTCACCAGGTGCCCTACAACCCATTGCACGATGCGCACATGCCGAGCATCGGCTGCGAGCCGTGCACCCGCGCCATCTCGCTCGGTGAGGACTTCCGCGCCGGCCGCTGGTGGTGGGAGGACCAGAGTGCCAAGGAGTGCGGGCTTCACTTCAACGACCGCTCGCCCCGCACCGACGTCGAACCATCGGCGACCGCAGACGACCACCTCCACCACCTGGCCCCCGCAGCATGAACGCCCGCGCCACGCCCGACCAGTTGCTGCCCGAGCTCGACCACGGCCACCTCGACTGGCTCGAAGAGGAAGCCATCTTCATCCTGCGCGAAGCCGTGGCCGCCTTCGAGCGGCCGGCGCTGCTGTTCTCAGGCGGCAAGGACTCCTGCGTCGTGCTGCGGCTGGCCGAGAAGGCATTCAAGCAGCACCAGGGTGCAGGCCGCTACGCCGGGCGCCTGCCGTTCCCGCTGCTGCATGTGGACACCGGGCACAACTTCCACGAGGTGATCGATTTCCGCGACCGCCGCGTCGCCGAGATGGACGAGCGTCTTATCGTGGCCCACCTGGAGGACTCGATGGCGCGCGGCACCGTGCGCCTGGCCCATCCCGGTGAGTCGCGCAACGGACACCAGAGCGTGACGCTGCTCGAGGCGATCGAGCAGCACCGCTTCGACTGCCTGATCGGCGGTGCTCGGCGCGACGAGGAAAAGGCGCGCGCCAAGGAGCGCATCTTCAGCCACCGTGACGCCTTCGGCCAGTGGCAGCCGAAAGAGCAGCGCCCCGAGTTGTGGACGCTGTTCAACACGCGCATCCGCCCGGGCGAACATGTGCGCGCGTTCCCGATCAGCAACTGGACCGAGCTCGACGTGTGGCTTTACATCGCGCGCGAGCAGATTCCATTGCCCGCGATGTACTACGCACACACCCGAGACGTGGTGCGTCGGCGCGGCCTGCTGGTCAGCGTCACCGCGGTCACGCCGCCGCTGCCGGGCGAGGTGATCGAGCCGGTGCAGGTGCGCTTTCGCACCGTCGGCGACATGACCTGTACCTGCCCGGTCGAGAGCGATGCGGCCAGCGCCGCCGAGGTGGTAGCCGAGACGCTGACGGTGAGCATCAGCGAGCGCGGCGCCACGCGCATGGACGACCGCACGTCCGACGCGTCGATGGAGCGCCGCAAGAAGGAGGGCTACTTCTGATGTCCGCCGCTCTCGATGCCCTGCCCTCACGCCGCACCGACACGACCGCCGGCGCCGCGCCGCGCCGCGCGCTGCGCTTCCTCACCGCCGGCAGCGTGGACGACGGCAAGAGCACGCTGATCGGCCGGCTGCTCTACGACAGCCGCGCGATCCTGGCCGACCAGCTCGACGCGCTGCAGGCGCGCGCCGGCGACGCACCGATCGATTTGTCGTTGCTGACCGACGGACTCGAATCCGAGCGCGAACAGGGCATCACCATCGACGTGGCGTTCCGCTATTTCGCGACGCGCCAGCGCAAGTTCATCATCGCCGACGCCCCGGGGCACGAGCAGTACACGCGCAACATGGTCACCGCGGCCGCCGGCAGCGATGCGGCGGTCGTGCTGGTCGACATCACCAAGATTGACTGGCGCGCCGCCGACGTGGCGCTGCTGCCGCAGACGCGGCGCCACGCGCTGCTGGCGAATTTGCTGCGCGTACCGAGCATCGTGTTCGCGGTCAACAAGCTCGACGCCGTCGACGAGCCGCAGGCCGCCTTCGAGGCGGTGCGCGCGGCGTTGCAGCGCTTCGCTGCGGAAGCCGGGTTGCGCGGGCTGGCCGGCATCGTGCCGGTGTCGGCGCTGCGCGGCGACAACGTGACGCAGCCGCTGCAGGCCAGCTGGTACGGCGGCCCGAGCCTGCTGCAACTGCTCGAGCAGTTGCCCGCCGAGGCCGACGAGCCCGGTGGCGCCCTGCGCTTGCCGGTGCAATACGTGGCGCGTGACGACGCCCAGGGCGTCGGCCAACAGGCTCGCACGTTGTGGGGCCGCATCGCGCAGGGCAGCGTCGTGCCTGGTGACGCGGTGCAGGTGTTCCCCAGCCTCCAACTCGCCCACGTCCGCGAGTTGCGGCGCGCCGGCCAGCGCGTCGAGCGGGCCCGCGCCGGCGAGTCAGCCGGCCTGGTGCTCGACCGCCAGCTCGACGTGTCGCGCGGCGACTGGATCGCCACGCCCGGCAGCCTGCGGGCGACGGCGCGACTGTCAGCCACGCTGGCGTGGCTGGACACCGAGCCGGCGCAAGTGGGCCGGCGCTACTGGGTGCGCCACGGCAACCGCTGGGTGCAGGCGCGCATCGCCTCGATAGACCATTGCCTCGACATCCACAGCTTGCAGCCCGTGCCGGCCCACGAACTGGCCGTCAACGAGATCGGCCGCGTCACGGTGGAGTTGCAGCAGGCGCTGCCGCTGCAAACGTTCGCGCAGGACCGCACGGCCGGCGCGTTGATCGTGGTCGATCCGAGCAGCCACCGCACCAGCGGGGCCTTGCTGGTGGACGCGCTACATTGAGGGCATGAAGGCACAGACACCCGGTCGCGTGATCTTCGTCGGCGCCGGCCCCGGCCCGGCCGACCTGATCACCCTGCGCGGTGCGCACGCACTCGCCCAGGCCGATGTGGTGCTGCACGATGCGCTGACCGACCCTGCCCTGCGCACGCATGCGCCGCTGGCGCTGTGGATCAACGTGGGCAAGCGCGGCTACCGCGACTCGGCCGCACAGACCGAGATCAACGCGCTGCTGGTGCGCCATGCCGGCCAGGGTGCCTGCGTGGTGCGGCTGAAGGGTGGCGACCCCAATGTGTTTGCGCGCCTTGACGAAGAACTCGAGGCGCTGCACGACGTCGGCATAGCGGTCGAAGTGGTGCCCGGCGTCACGGCGGCGCTGGCCGCGGCCGCCGGCGCGCTGCGGCC
>CALMQI010000005.1 GCA_937871935.1 uncultured Burkholderiales bacterium | reverse complement strand
GCGCGGGTCCTCGTAGGTGGCGTTGCAGATCGCGGTGACCGGCATGCCGATCACGTTGATGTCGTCGCGGAACGCACTGTCGGGCAGCGGCTTGGTGCTGTCGTAGAACAGGTAGCCGCCGGACTCGACCTCGCGCACGTCCTGCTCCCAGGTCTGCGGGTTCATCGCCACCATCATGTCGATGCCGCCGCGCCGACCGAGCCAGCCGGCTTCGGACACGCGCACCTCGTACCAGGTCGGCAGGCCTTGGATGTTGCTCGGGAAGATGTTGCGCGGACTGACCGGCACACCCATGCGCAGGATGGCCTTGGCGAACAGTTCGTTGGCGGAAGCCGAACCCGATCCGTTGACGTTGGCGAACTTGACGACGAAGTCGTTGACGGCTTCGATGCGCTTCATACAGTAGCTCCCACTCGCCTGGCGGCCGGCCGGCTGTCGCGGCAGGCCGGACCTGCCTTGGTGGTCTGCAGCAGGAACTTCTGCATGTCCCACGCGCCCGTCGGGCAGCGCTCGGCGCACAGGCCACAGTGCAGGCAGACGTCTTCGTCCTTGACCATCACGTTCCCGGTCTTCATCGCGACGCTCACGTACAGGTCCTGCGTCAGATTGGTGGCCGGCGCCTTGAGGCGCTGGCGCAGGTCGGCCTCGTCGCCGTTGGTGGTGAAGGTGATGCAGTCCATCGGGCAGATGTCGACGCAGGCGTCGCACTCGATGCACAGCTTGTCGGCGAACACCGTCTGCACATCGCAGTTGAGGCAGCGATGCGCCTCCTTCAACGCCGTGGCGACATCGAAGCCGAGTTCGACCTCGATCTTGATGCTGCGCAGCGCCTTCTCGGCCTTGGCCAGCGGCACCTTGTAGCGTTGGTCGTTGCTCGGATCGTTGTCGTAGCTCCACTCGTGGATGCCCATCTTCTGCGACATCAGGTTCACGTGCGGCGGCGGGCGCAGCGACACGTCCTCGCCGTGCAGCAGGCGGTCGATCGACACCGCCGCCTCGTGGCCATGGGCCACCGCGGTGATGATGTTCTTCGGGCCGAAAGCCGCGTCACCGCCGAAGAACACGTGCGGCAGCGACGACTGGAACGACTTCTCGTCGAGCACCGGCAGGCCCCACTGGTTGAAGGCGACGCCGCTGTCGCGCTCGATCCAGGGGAAGGCGTTCTCCTGGCCCACCGCCACCAGCACCTCGTCGCAGCCGAAGTCGACATCGGGCTCGCCGGTGGGCACCAGGCTGCGCTTGCCCTTCGCGTCGTAGACCGACTTGACAATCTGGAAGCGCATGCCGGTCAACTTGCCGTCTTCGTGCAGGAAGGCCACCGGCACATGGCACGGCAGGATCGGGATGCCCTCGTGCATCGCGTCTTCCTTCTCCCACGGCGAAGCCTTCATGTCCTCGAAGGTCGAGCGCACGATCACCTTCACGTCGTCGGCACCCAGCCGCCGCGCCGAGCGGCAGCAATCCATCGCGGTATTGCCGCCGCCGAGCACGATGACGCGCGGCTTCACCTTCGTGACGTGGCCGAAGTACACCGACGCCAGCCAGTCGATGCCGATGTGGACGTTCGCCTTGGCTTCCTGGCGGCCGGGCACGTCGAGCTCGCGGCCACGTGGTGCGCCGCAGCCGACGAAGACGGCGTCGAACCCTTCGGCCAGCAGCGCCTTCATCGAGCCGATGTACTGCCCGCCGCGGAACTCGACGCCCAGGCCGAGGATGTAGCCGACCTCCTCGTCGATCACTTCCTCGGGCAGACGGAAGCGCGGCACCTGCGTGCGCATGAAACCGCCGGCCTTGGCGTCGCCGTCGAACACGGTGACCGCGTAGCCTTGCGTGGCCAGGTCGCGCGCCACCGTCAGCGACGCGGGCCCGCCGCCGACACAGGCGATGCGCTTGCCGTTCTTCGGTTGGGGGCGCGGGATCATCGCGCGCACTTCGTCGCCCTTGAAGTCGGCGGCCACGCGCTTCAGGCGGCAGATCGCCACCGCCTCGGGCTTGGCGCCGGGCTGGTTGCCCTCTTCGACGCGCCCGCGCCGGCAGGCCGGCTCGCAGGGGCGGTCGCAGGTGCGACCCAGCACGCCGGGAAAGACGTTGCTGACCCAGTTGACCATGTAGGCATCGTCGTAACGCCCCTGCGCGATCAAGCGGATGTATTCGGGAACAGGGGTGTGGGCCGGACAGGCCAACTGGCAATCGACGACTTTATGAAAGTACGCCGGGTCGGACACGTTCGTCGGCAACACGGGCTTTGTCTCCTGCAGCCTGCTGGCGGTGCGCGCGGCAGTCTACCGCCTGCCTCCACGCCGCCCAGGCACGTCTGACCCGGAACAACCCGGGACAGCGTGATCGATGTGCAATTGTGCGGCTCGCGTGATAGGACTGCCCGCTACCGGGCCATCACCCGCACGACGGTCTTCATGCCCTCGACTTTGCGCCCCTTGCGAGCCCGTTTTCCTTGATGCACCGCAAGCGCAGCGCCTTGCAGCACCTCTTCGCGTGGCTTGTTGCCTCGGCCGCCGGCGCCCGACACAGTCACCGCGTCGGCGAAGGTGGCCACCGACAGCATCGGGTCTTTCGCATCGACGTCCATCAGCGTCAAGCCACGGCCGCCGTTGGCCTGCAGCTTCACCTCATCGAGGGCAAACACCAGCAACCGGCCCGCCAAGGACAGGCAGGCCACGGCCTTGTGGTCGGGCAGCACCGTCACTGGCGGCAGCAGACGATCACCGGGCTCCAGCGACAGGAACGACTTGCCGCCGCGTTGACGGCTCTGCATGTCCTGCGCGCGCGCCATCAGGCCGAAGCCGCCGGTGTTGGCCAGCAGCAGCGTGTGTTCGCCCGAACCCGCGAAGTAATGCGCGGGCTGCGTACCGGCCTCGAGTTCGACCAGCGAGGTGATCGGCTGCCCGTCGCCGCGGCCACCCGGCAACGAGGCGATCGCCACACTGTAGACGCGGCCATTGCTGCCGAAGACCAGCAGGGTGTCGACGCTGCGGCAGGCGAAGGTGCCGTACAGCGCGTCGCCGGCCTTGAAGGTGAGTCCGGCCGCGTCGACCTCGTGGCCCGCCATGCGGCGAATCCAGCCCTTCAGGCTGACCACCACGGTGACCGGTTCGTCGACGATGCGGATCTCGGCCACCGCTTTCTTCTCGGCCTGGATCAGCGTACGGCGCTCGTCGCCATGCTGCTTGGCGTCGGCCTCGATCTCGCGGATCAACAGGCGCTTCAGGGCGGCCGGACTGCCGAGGATCTCTTCGAGCTTCTTGCGCTCGTCGCGCAGGTCCTTCAGCTCCTGTTCGATCCGAAACGCCTCCAGCCGCGCCAGCTGGCGCAGCCGGATGTCGAGGATGTCGTCGGCCTGCCTCTCGCTGAGCTTGAAGCGCGCGATCAGCGCCGGCTTCGGCTCGTCGGACTGGCGGATGATGCGGATCACCTCGTCGATGTTCAGCAGCACCAGCTGCCGGCCCTCGAGCACATGGATGCGCTCGAGCACCTTGTGCAGGCGGAACTGCGAGCGCCGCTGCACGGTGGCCTGGCGGAAGGCGATCCACTCCGTCAGCACCTGGCGCAGGCCCTTCTGCGTCGGCCGGCCATCGCTGCCGACCATGGTCAGGTTGATCGGCGCGCTGGTCTCCAGGCTGGTGTGAGCCAGCAGCGTGGCCGCCAGGTCGGCCGGATCGATGGTGCGTGTCTTCGGTTCGAACACCAGGCGCACCGGCGCGTCGCGGCCGGATTCGTCGCGCACGGCATCGAGCACGCCGAGCACCGTCTGCTTGAGTTGCCCCTGTTCCTGCGTCAGCGCCTTCTTGCCGGGCCTGACCTTCGGGTTGGTGAGCTCCTCGATCTCCTCCAGCACCTTCTGCGCACTGGTGAACGGCGGCAGCTCGGTCACCACCAGCTGCCATTGCCCGCGTGCCAGGTCCTCGATCTTCCACTGCGCCCGCACGCGCAGCGTGCCGCGACCGCCGGCATAGGCGGCGCGGATGTCGTCCGCGCTGCTGATGATCTGGCCGCCACCGGGGTAGTCCGGCCCGGGCAGCAGATCGAGCAACTCGTCGTCGGGCAGCTTGTCGTTGCGGATCAGCGCCACCACGGCGGCCGCCACCTCGCGCAGGTTGTGGCTCGGCACCTCGGTGGCCAGGCCGACGGCGATACCGGAGGCACCGTTGAGCAGGATGAACGGCAGCCGCGCCGGCAGCCGGCTCGGCTCCTCGGTGGAGCCGTCGTAGTTGGGCACGAAGTCGACCGTGCCCTCGTCGATCTCGTCGAGCAGCAGCCGCGCGATCGGGCTCAGCCGCGCCTCGGTGTAGCGCATCGCCGCGGCGCCGTCGCCGTCGCGGCTGCCGAAGTTGCCCTGGCCGTCGATCAGCGGATAACGCTGCGAGAAATCCTGCGCCATGCGCACCAGCGCGTCGTAGGCCGCCTGGTCGCCGTGCGGATGGAAGCGGCCGAGCACGTCGCCGACCACCCGCGCGCTCTTCACCGGCTTGGCGCCGGCGCTACCCGCGAAGCTCAGCCCCATGCGCTGCATCGAGTAGAGGATGCGGCGCTGCACCGGCTTGTTGCCGTCGCACACGTCGGGCAGTGCGCGGCCCTTGACGACAGACAGCGCGTACTCGAGATAGGCGCGTTCGGCGTATTGCGCCAGGCCGACCGCATCGTCATCGAGCGGCGGCATCAGGGTGAGTTGTTCAGACATGGCAATCGAAGACGTTGACGAATGGTTCAGCGGTGCAAGCGCATGCCCTGGGTGTCGCGCGATTGCGCGCGCTGCAGCAGCGCCCAGTACAGCTCGAGCACCTGGTGCACATGGGCGCGCGTCTCGTCGAACGGCGGGATCTGGCCGCCGCTGCGGCGCACGGCGCCTTCACCGGCGCTCCAGGCGGCCAGTGCGAGATCGATGCGGCGATGGCGCTTGATCAGGTCGGCCATCAATCGTGCACCGACAAGGATGTTGGTGCGCGGCTCGGCCAGACGCTCGACAAGGTCAGGCCCGCCGTCGAGCGGCTTCAGGTAACGCTGCGCGGTGGTGGGCATCAGCTGCATCAGCCCGACAGCCCCCTTGGCCGACACGGCTTTCGCATCGAAGCCCGATTCCACCGCGATCAGCGCGGTGAGCAGTTCGGCATCGACGCCGTGGCGCTGGGCGGCCTCGCGCACCCAGGGCTGCAGCCGCTTGACCTCAGGCGCGATCTCCAGCCAGGTGAGCAGGCTGCTCGACGCGGTGATCTTGCCCGGCACCTTGGGCGCAGGCGCAGCGGGCGCGCCGTCGTCGCCGAGCACCAGGCTGTAGCGCGAATCGATCTGCTGCGGCGCGAAGTGCGCGACGCCGTTGCCGTCGACATAACCCCACAGCGCTGCCTGGGCCAGGCCTGCCGCGCCGCACAGCGCCGAGGCGAACGCCGCCGCGCGAGGGCTCATGGCAGCTCGTGCCCGAGCGCCAGGCGGGCGTGGTACTCGCGATCGAGCATGCTCATCACGACCAGCGAGTCGTAGCCGGCCGCGCGCGCGGGCCCGTGGCCGGCCGGATCGGCGATCCAGACGCGCACACTCTCGCGCAGTCGCCCCTCCTCGACGAAACCCTCGCTCGCGTAGAGCGCCAGCGCCCGCTGGTTGAGTTGTTTCACGTCGAGCCAGAAGCGGTGCGCCCCGAGGTCGCGGAAGGCCATGCGCTTGAGCAGGCGCACGCATTCGCGGCCGAGGCCCTGCCCCTTGGCCTGCAGCACGATGCGTTTGAGCTCCACGCTGCCATGCGGGTTGCGGCAGCCCTGCAGGATGACGAAGCCCCCGCGTTCGGTGCCTGCGCCCACCTCGACGACGAAGTGGCGGAAGTCCGGAAAGCGCACCGCACCCTCGTGCTGCGTGCGCTCCCACGGTGTGATGAACGGCAGGTTGTGCGCGTCGGTCTCGACCGAGATCACGAAGTCCAGGTCACTCAGCATCGTCGGGCGCAGGCGCACCCGATGGGACTTCTCAGACATCGATTTCGACGGAGTCGCCGTGCAGTTCCATCAGCTCGCGCCGCGCCTGCGCCTCGCCCTTGCCCATCAGCCGCGTCAGCAGCTGCGTGGTGCCGTCGAAGCCCGAATCGCCGAAGACCACGCGCAGCAGGCGCCGCGTGTCGGGGTTCAGCGTGGTTTCCCACAACTGCTCGGCACTCATCTCGCCCAGGCCCTTGAAGCGGCTGATGCTCCAGGCGCCTTCGCGGGCGCCTTCCTTGCGCAGCTTGTCGAGCGTGGCCTCGAGCTCGCCATCGTCGAGCGCATAGATCTTGGCGGCCGGCTTCTTGCCGCGCGCATTGGCGTCCACACGGTACAGCGGCGGCTTGGCCACGTAGACATGGCCGCGTTCGATCAGCTTGGGAAAGTGGCGGAAGAACAGCGTCAGCAGCAGCACCTGGATATGCGAGCCGTCCACGTCGGCATCGCTCAGGATGCAGACCTTGCCGTAACGCAATCCGGACAAGTCGGGCTCGTCGGCTGCGCCGTGCGGGTCGACACCGACGGCGACCGCGATGTCGTGGATCTCGGTGTTGGCAAACAGGCGGTCGCGCTCCACCTCCCAGGCGTTGAGCACCTTGCCGCGCAGCGGCAGGATGGCCTGCGTTTCCTTGTCGCGACCCATCTTGGCCGAGCCGCCGGCCGAATCACCCTCGACCAGGAACAGCTCGTTGAGCGACAAGTCGCGGCTCTCGCAGTCGGTCAGCTTGCCGGGCAGCACCGCGACGCCGGAGCCCTTGCGCTTCTCGACCTTCTGGCTGGCGCGCTGGCGGGTCTGCGCCTGCCGGATCACCAGCTCGGCCAGCTTGCGGCCGAGGTCCACATGCTGGTTGAGCCACAGCTCGAGCGCCGGCTTCACATAGCCGGCCACCAGGCGCAGCGCATCGCGGCTGTTCAGCCGTTCCTTGATCTGGCCCTGGAACTGCGGATCGAGCACCTTGGCGCTGAGCACGAAGCTGGCACGCGAGAACACGTCCTCGGGCATCAGCTTCACGCCCTTGGGCAGCAACGCGTGCACCTCGATGAAACCACGCACCGCGCCGAACAGCCCGTCCTTGAGCCCCGCCTCGTGCGTGCCGCCGGCCACCGTGGGGATCAGGTTGACGTAGCTCTCGCGCAGCGGATTGCCCTCCTCGGTGAAGGCCACGCACCAGGCCGCGCCCTCACCCTCGGCCACGTTCTCGGCTTCGCTGCCGGAGGCGTACTGTTCGCCCTCGAACAGCGGGATCAGCGGTTCGGCCGGCAGCGACTGCGTCAGGTAGTCGCGCAGGCCGCCCTTGAACGCCCAGGTCTGCGTGTCGCCGGACTTCTCGTGCGCGAGGCTCACGGTGACGCCGGGCATCAGCACCGCCTTGCTGCGCAGCAGGTGCATCAGGTCCTGCCGCGGCAGCTCGGCCGAGTCGAAGTACTTCGGGTCGGGCCACACGCGCACGGTGGTGCCGTGCGGCCGCTCGCCCGCCTTGGCCTTGCGCGTGGCCAGCTTCTCGGCCACGTCGCCACCGGTGAAGGCCATTGTCGCGACCTGGCCGTCGCGGTACACCGTCACCTGCAGCCGCTGGGCCAACGCGTTGGTCACGCTGACGCCCACGCCGTGCAGCCCGCCGGAAAAGCTGTAGGCACCGCCAGCACCCTTGTCGAACTTGCCGCCGGCATGCAGGCGGGTGTAGACGATCTCGATCACCGGCACGCGCTCCTCGGGGTGCTGGCCGATCGGGATGCCGCGGCCGTCGTCCTCCACCGTGATCGAACCGTCGGCGTGCAGCGTCACCGCGATGCGCTGGCCGTGGCCGGCGAGCGCCTCGTCGGCGGCGTTGTCGATCACCTCCTGCACCACGTGCAGCGGGTTGTCGGTGCGGGTGTACATGCCGGGGCGCTGGCGCACCGGCTCCAGCCCCTTGAGGACGCGGATCGATTCCTCCGCGTAGCGTGCCTGCTTGGTTGCCATGGCGCGCGATTGTAGGGATGCATGCCAGGCGGGCACGCCTCGTGCCGCGTTGGCCGCGGACCACAGGCCCGCCACACCGTGGCACTCAAGCGTGAGCGAACGTGTCAGCGACCTGTCGACGCATCGCGACACCGGTCAGCCGGTGCTAGCGTCAGCCGAACATCGCCCCGATCGAGAGGTCAACCATGAATCACCCTGTCCATCGCCTCGCGTGCATCGCCGTGCTGCTGGCGCCCGGCCTGGCGCGAGCAGCCGAGATCGATTCGATCGACCAGCTGGCACAGGCCGAATTCCGCACGCTGAGCCGCGACATCGCCGCCGCGGTGTCGTTCAAGCCGCTCAATGCGTCGGAGGCGACCGGCCTGGCCGGCTTCGCGCTCGGCTTCAACGTCGGCGCCACGCGCATCGGCAACGAGAGCGTGCTGGTCAAGGCCGCCGGCGGCGACGACGTGCCGGCAGCGATCCCGTACGCCGGCGTGCGGCTGCACAAGGGTCTGCCGTTCAACCTCGACGTCGGCGTCAGCTACCACACGCTGCCGGGCACAGGCGTGCGCGCCACCGGCGGCGAGATCCGCTGGGCCGTGCTGCCCGGTAGCGTGGTGTTGCCCGCGATCGCATTGCGCGCGACCGCCGCGTCGCTCAGCGGTGTGGACAACCTTCGTATCCGCACGCACGGCTACGACGTGTCGATCTCCAAGGGCTTTGCCTTCGTCACGCCCTATGTCGGCGTCGGCCGCGTGCATGGCCGATCGTCGGCGCCGGGTGTCTCGACCTTGACGCCGGAAAGCTTCGACCTCGACAAGTGGTTCGCCGGGGTCGACTTCTCGCTCGGCCTGACCCATCTGGCCGTCGAGACCGACCGGACCGGTGACGCGCGCAGCTACGGGTTTCGCGTCGGGCTGCACTTCTAGCCCCCGGGCGTAGCCGCTGTATCGCCGACCCGTGTATCGGCCGGGTCGGTCGAAACACGCTAGATTGCGGTGATGCAAGCCGGCGCCCCCGCAAAGACCTTGTCGATGACGCAGGTGCTCGTCTGCGGCGCCGCGATCGTCACCCTGTCGATGGGGATCCGACACGGCTTCGGCTTGTGGTTGCAGCCGATCACGATGGACCGCGGCTGGACGCGCGAGACCTTCGCCTTCGCATTGGCCATCCAGAACCTGGCCTGGGGCCTGGCCGGACCGGTGGCCGGAGGCTTGGCCGACCGCTTCGGTGCGCTGCGGGTGCTGGTCGCCGGATCGCTGCTCTATGCCGCGGGGCTGGTGCTGATGGCGCTGGCCACATCGGGCGCTGCCTTCACCGGCAGTGCCGGGCTGCTGCTCGGCCTGGCGCAATCCGGCACCACCTACGCCGTGGTCTATGGCGTGATCGCCCGCAATGTCGACCCGGCCAGGCGCTCCTGGGCGATGGGCGTCACCGCGGCGGCGGGTTCGTTCGGGCAGTTCCTGATGGTGCCGGTGGAGAGTTGGCTGATCGCCGACTTCGGCTGGGAGAGCGCGCTCGTCATCCTCGGCTGTCTGGCCCTGGCCATCGTACCGCTCGCCTTCGGCTTGAAGGAGCTGCCCCGCGCCGCGCCAACCGGTGTGCAGCAAGGCGTGCACGCCGCGCTGCGCGAGGCCTTCGGCTACCGCAGCTTTCAGTTGCTCACCGCCGGCTACTTCGTCTGCGGCTTCCAGGTGGTGTTCATCGGCGTACACATGCCGAGCTACCTCAAGGACAAAGGTCTCGGCCCCGAGGTCGCGACGATGGCGCTGGCGTTGATCGGCCTGTTCAACGTGATCGGCACCTATCTCGCCGGCGAGATCGGCCAGCGCTGGCCGAAGCGTTTCCTGCTGTCGGCGATCTACTTCCTGCGCGCGGTGGCCATCGCGGTCTTCATCGTGCTGCCGCTGACACCGTGGAGCGTGTATGTGTTCGCGTCGGTGATGGGTCTGCTGTGGTTGTCGACCGTGCCGCCGACCAACGCCACCGTCGCGCAGATCTTCGGCGTGCAGTACATGTCGATGCTGAGCGGCTTCGTCTTCCTGAGCCATCAGCTCGGCTCCTTCATGGGCGTGTGGCTCGGCGGCAAGCTGTACGACGCGACCGGCAGCTACGACGTCGTCTGGTGGATCGCCATCGCGCTCGGCATCTTCGCCGGGCTGATCAATCTGCCTGTGCGCGAGTCGCCGATCGTGCGGCACGCCCCGGCCGCGGCCTGAGGGACGGCGACGATGGGCGCGCACCGACCCGGCCGCTGGCGACGCCTGGCACTGGGTATCGGTGCCGCGGCGCTGCTCGGCGCGGTATTCATGGCCTATCGCGATCCACACCTCGTGGTCGACCTCGCCAATCGCCTGTGGGCGTGCTTCTGACGTGCACGGCGGCGACACCCCCTCGAGCTGGGTCACGCGCTGGCACCACCTGATCGCGCCGGGTGGCGGTGTGCTCGACCTGGCCTGCGGCAGCGGCCGACACCTGCGCTGGCTGGCGGCCCAGGGATACCGTGTCACCGGTGTCGACCGCGACGCAGCGGCGCTGGCGCAGTGCCAGGGCCTGGGCGAGCTGATCGAAGCCGATCTCGAGGGCGGCGACTGGCCGCTGCCGGGGCGCCGCTTCGATGCGATCGTCGTGACGAACTATCTGTGGCGACCGCTGCTGCCGGCGATCGTGTCGGCGGTCGCCGCCGGCGGCGTGTTGATCTACGAGACCTTCGCCATCGGCAACGCCCGCCTCGGCCGGCCGTCGAACCCCGACTTCCTGCTGCGCAGCGGCGAGCTGCTGAAGGCCGTGTCGCCGCTGCGCGTGGTGGCGTTCGAGGACGGCTTCATCGATGCTCCGCCGCGGCAGGTGCAGCGCGTCGTGGCCGTGCGCGAATCGCCGGCCGCCACCCCCGGCGGTGGGTGCTACCCGCTGGTGGCCTAAAATTGCGCCAGATTGCAGGAACAGCCATGAAACCCATCGTAGGCAGCATCGTCGCGCTGGTCACGCCGATGCTCGACAACGGCGACGTCGACTATCCCGCGCTGCGTCGCCTGATCGACTGGCATATCGCCGAAGGTACCGACTGCATCGGTGTCGTCGGCACCACCGGCGAATCGCCGACCGTCAGCGTCGAGGAGCACTGCGAGATCATCCGTGTCTCGGTCGAGCATGCGGCGGGCCGCGTGCCGATCATGGCGGGTGCCGGTGCCAACTCGACGCACGAGGCGATCGAACTCTCGCGCTTCGCCAAAAAGGTGGGAGCCGACTGCACGCTGCAGGTGGTGCCCTACTACAACCGCCCATCGCAGGAAGGCATCTATCGGCACTTTCGCGCCATTGCCGAGGCGGTGGACATTCCGATGGTGCTGTACAACGTGCCCGGCCGCACGGTCGCGGACATGGCGCACGACACGGTGATGCGGCTGGCGCAGGTGGATCGCATCGTCGGCATCAAGGAGGCCACCGGCAACATCGAACGCGCGGCCTGGCTGGTCAAGCACGCGCCCAAGGGTTTTTCGATCTACTCGGGCGACGACGGCACCGCGATCGCGCTGATGCTGCTGGGCGGCCACGGCAACGTAAGCGTCACCGCCAACGTGGCGCCCAAACTCATGCACCAGCTGTGCATGGCCGCCATCGAGGGTCAGGCCAAGCGCGCCGGCGAGATCCATCTGCGGCTGCTGCCGGTGCACCGCCAGTTGTTCTGCGAGCCGAGCCCGGCGCCGACCAAATGGGCGATGTCGAGCCTGGGTCTGTGCGGCGCCGCTGTGCGGCTGCCGATCGTGGCGCTGACGTCGGCGGGCCAGACGCTGGTCGAGCAGGCGCTGCGCGACAGCGGCCTGCTTTGACAGACCCGACGAACCGCTCACGCCCTGCGCGTGAGCGCAACCTGCGCGTGAGCCTTCGGGCTCGTGCCGCCGAGCCGAAAGAACCGCCCGTGATCGACAAACCCTCTCACCGTCTGCCGCTGGTGATCGTCTGCGTCGCGCTGCTGCCGCTGGCCGGCTGCTCGAGCGTCGAAGGCTTCCTCGGCGGCGACAAGGTGGACTACCGCAGCCGCGCGACCAAGGTCACACCGCTCGACGTGCCGCCCGACCTGACGCAGCTGGCCCGCGACAGCCGCTATCAGCCGCAGTCGGGCGTGGTGAGCGCCAGCGGATTGCAGGCCACACCCGCCGCGGGCACCGCCGCTGCGCAACCGGTGGTGGCGCAGAACGTCGCGAGCAACGTACGCATCGAGCGGCAGGGCTCACAGCGCTGGCTGGTGACGAATCAGCCGCCCGAGCAGGTCTTTCCGCTCCTGCGCACGTTCTGGGTAGAACGTGGCTTCAATCTCGTCGTCGACGACGCGCCCACCGGCGTGATGGAGACCGACTGGGCCGAGAACCGCGCCAAGATCCCGATGGACTTCGTGCGACGCGCGCTCGGCGCCATCATCGAATCGGCGTACTCGACCGGCGAGCGCGACAAGTTCAGGACACGTGTCGAACGCACCGCCGAAGGCAGCGAGATCTACATCAGCCACCGTGGGTTGGAGGAGTTCATGCAGGGCCAGGCGCAGGATCTGCCCGGCTGGCGCTACCGGCCGACCGATCCGCAACTGGAGGCCGAGATGCTGTCGCGCGTCTTGGCTCGCCTGAGTGGCACCAAGGACGAGACCGCCGTGCGCACGCAAGTGGCCAACGTGCCCTCGGCGCCGGCGCGGGCGCGAGCCGTCAGCGGCCAGCCGGCGGCGATGCTCGAGTTCGACGAAGCATTCGACAGGGCCTGGCGCCGGGTGGGCCTGGCGCTCGACCGCAGCGGCTTCACCGTCGAGGACCGTGATCGGGCCAGCGGACTCTATTTCGTTCGTTATGTCGATCCCAAGCTCGCCGGCAAGGAAGAGCCCGGCTTCTTCTCGAAGTTGTTCGGTGGCGGCGACAGCGCTGCTCCGCTGCAGCGTTTTCGCGTTGCCGTGAAGACGGCCGGCGACAAGACGCAGATCAGCGTACAGACCTCGCAGGGCGCTCCCGAGGCCGGCGAGGCTGGCCAGCGCATCGTGGCCCTGCTCGTCGACGAGTTGAAGTAGCGTCACCCTGTCCGGCGCAGCAGCGCCGGGGCCAGGTTCACGATTCGATCGCGCACGAAAAAGCCGCCCATCGGGCGGCTCCTCTTCTTGCTCTCGCGCAGGAAAGCTTACTTCTTCATCGCGGAGGCGGCGGCGGCAGCGGCCTTTGCAGCAGCGTCGGCCGCACCGGCGGCAGCCGACGCGGCCGCGTCAGCCGCCGAAGTGGCGGCGCCGGAGGCGGCGGCCATCACGGCCGACGCGGCTTGCGCCACAGGTGCCGGCGCAGGCGCCGGTGCGGGGGCCGGAGCAGGCGTGGCAGCGGGAGCCGGAGCCTCGGTCTTGCCGCAAGCCGTAAGGGCAGCGACGGCAACCAGGGAAGCAAGCAGAAGCGACTTGGTCATGAGAATCCTCTCAGTGCATTGGGAAAGTGGGTAATTTGGTTGGAAGGCGCCGCCGCGTCGATGAATTCGCGCAGGCAGACCTGTCCGAGACAAGTGCCGCGACGCTCGGCTGGGGGCGCCGTCACAGCCTATGAGTATAGCCGGCGAGTGCGGTTGTCTTAGAGGCCGAGCGCAGTCATCGGCCAGGCCGGTTCGCTGCGTTGCAAAATCGCGTCAATGCGCTCGCGTTGCTCGACCAGCCATCGACGCTCATCGGAACAGCGGGCCTGCCAGCGCTCGCGATCGAGCAACTCGATGCAGACCGCGTCGGCCAGCAGCAGCGACGGCATGTCGGTCGGCTCGACTTCACCGGGCAGTTGGCACTCGAGTGCGTGCGCGAACGAACGCCGCCAGGCAGCAAAGCGCGGCTGGTCGCGCTCGATCACGTCGAAGCGACTACCCAGCAGACGCAATCGACGACCCGGCAGGCGGGCCCATCGGGTGAGGGCCTCCACGACATCGGCGTCGCCAAGCGGCCACGGCGAAAAGTCGGCATCGGCAATCAGCAGGTCGCGCGGCTTGATCTCGGGCAAGCCGAGCAGCACCTGCCGTACACCGTCGAGGAATTCACTGCGCGACCGCAGCAGCGCACGGGGAGCAGGCTCAGTCACCGCGCAACCACCCGTGTGTCAGCCACTGATTGATCAGCGCCCGCCCAGCCCTGCCAAGGCGCCTGGCATCGGACGCGCTGAGTCTGTGGTGGTCGGCCAACATGCGCAGAATTCTGGCATCGGCGGGGGCGACGGCCACGCATTCGCCGTTCAGATAGAGGCGCTGTGCGTCATACATCATGCGGCTGCGCCGATCGAGGCGCACGGCGCCGCACCCGCGCGAAGGGTTTGGCCTGCCTGCCTCGAACCACACCTCGGCCTTCGGCTCGGTGAGCCACTGGCCGAGCGCGTGCTGCAGCGGTCGCGGATCGCGCAGCAGTTGCCGACACGCGGTGCGGGCAAATTGCTGCAGGCCGCTCGGAATGCGCGCGGGCGTTGCGCCGACGGCCGCGGCACCGGCGTCGCGGTACCAGACGTCGTGCGCCGATTCGTCGAGCGACTCGCCGACGCGTTCCATCAGTTCGCGCAGCACCGCCGCCTGCGTCGGCGCGCGAAAGCCGATCGATGCAGTCATGCATTCGCCCACGGCGATGCCGTCGTGGCCCCACATCGGCGGCAGATAGAGCATGTCGCCCGGTTCGAGCAGCCACTCCTCGGTCGGCTCGAACCGGCGCAGCAGTTTCAGTGGCGCGCCCTCGACGAATCGACGGTCGCGCACGGCGCCGACGCGCCAGCGGCGGCGACCGTGCACCTGCAGCAGGAACACGTCGTAAGCATCGACATGCGCACCGACGCCGCCGCCATCGGTCGCGTACGACACCATCAGGTCGTCGAAGCGCGCGTCGGCAACGAAGCGAAACGGCGCCAGCATCGCGTGCGCCGTCTCGTCGTGCAGGTCGACGCCCTGGACCAGCAGGGTCCAGCGCGGCTGCGCCAACGGCGGCAGCGCACGCCGCGGCATCGGGCCCCGTCGCAAGGTCCACTGCTCGCCAACGTGCGTGACCAGCCGCGACTCGACGTCGTCGCGACCAGCGAGCGCGAACAACGCGGCGCGGGTCAGCGGTGGTTTCACGCCGGGCCAGGCCTGGCGAACCAGCAGCGGTTTGCGCTGCCAATGGCGGCGCATGAACTGCTGCGGCGACAGGCCGCCGAGCAACGCAGGAGGGGTCGGCGACGCCATGCCGCGCATTGTCACCGCCGGGTCGGCCCGGCCCCGCCGGCACGAGGCGGATGTGCGATCATCTTTCGATGCAGATCAACAGTCCCTGCGTCGTCAGCCTGACCTGGACCCTGACGGATGCCCAGGGCGAGGCGATCGACGAGCTGACCGAGCCGATGGAGTTCTTCTTCGGCGGCGACGACCTGCTCGCCAAGGTCGAGGAGGCGCTCGACGGCCAGGCAGCCGGCTTCGAGACCACGCTGCACCTCGAACCCGAGCATGCCTTCGGCGAGTACGACGCCAGCCGGGTCTGCTTCGAGGACCGCGCGCTGTTTCCCGAACAGCTCGAGGTCGGCATGCAGTTCGACGGGCTGCCCGAAGGCGCCCGCACGACCGGCATGCCGGACGACGCGATCTACATCGTCACCGAGGTCTATCCGTCGCACGTGGTGCTGGACGGCAACCACCCGCTGGCCGGCGTCGCGCTCAGGTTGCAGGTGAAGGTGATCGACGTGCGCGCGGCGACTGCCGAAGAAGTCGATCAAGGCAGCGTCGACGGCGCCCCGGTCAGCGTGCTCGATGCCGGGTTCGACAAGTCGAGCCTGCACTGACTCGGCTGTTTCAGCGCCGCCCGGTCGAACCGAAGCCGCCCTCGCCGCGGCCGGACGCGGAGAACTCTTCGACGCGCCGGAAGCTCGCCTGCACGACCGGCACGATCACCATCTGCGCGATGCGCTCCATCGGCCGCACGGTGAATTCGGTATCGCTGCGATTCCAGCAGCTGACCATCAGCGGGCCCTGGTAGTCGCTGTCGATCAGGCCGACCAGATTGCCGAGCACGATGCCGTGCTTGTGGCCGAGCCCCGAGCGCGGCAGGAGCATCGCCGCCAGGCCCGCATCGCCGATATGGATCGCCAGGCCGGTCGGAATGAGCGCAGCCTGCCCGGGCTGCAGCGTCACCGGCCCATCCAGGCAGGCCCGCAGGTCGAGGCCCGCGCTGCCGGGCGTGGCATAGGCCGGCACATGCTCGGCCATCCGTGGGTCGAGCACCTTCAGACTCACAACCGTCATGTGCTGGCCTGCAGCCGCTCGGCGATCTCGCGCACCAGCTCGCGCGCCAGCGTCAGTTTGTCGGCGCTGGCCAGTTGACGTTCGCCTCGAGCATCGACCAGCAGCAGCGCGTTGTCGTCGCGCCCGAAGGTGGCCGGGCCCAGATTGCCGACGATGAGCGGCACGTTCTTGCGGGCCAGCTTGTCGCGCGCGTTGCGGGCCAGATCGTCGGTCTCGGCAGCGAAGCCCACGCAATACGGGCGGTCGGGCAGGCGCGCGACGGCCGCCAGGATGTCAGGGTTCTCGGTCAGCTCGAAGGTCGGTGCGCTGCGGGCGCCATCCTTCTTGATCTTGCGCTGGGCAAAGGTGGCCGGCCGCCAGTCGGCCACCGCAGCGGTGGCGACGAACACGTCGTGTGCGGCGGCCAGCGGCAGCACCGCGTCGTGCATCTGCTGCGCGCTGTGCACGTCGATGCGCTGCACGTGTCGCGGTGTCGACAGGCTCACCGGCCCGGCCACCAGCGTGACCTGGGCGCCCGCCTCCTGCGCCGCACGGGCGATCGCGAAGCCCATCTTGCCGCTCGACAGGTTGGTGATGCCGCGCACCGGATCGATCGCCTCGAAGGTCGGACCGGCGGTCACCAGCACCCGCTTGCCGACCAGCAGCTTGGCCTGCAGGTGGGCGATCAGGTCGTCGCGCAGTTCGTCGGCCTCGAGCATGCGGCCATCGCCGACCTCGCCGCAGGCCTGGTCGCCGGTGTCCGGTCCGAGCACCACCGCGCCGTCGTGGCGCAGTTGCGCCACGTTGCGTTGCGTCGCCGGGTGCGACCACATCTCGCGGTTCATCGCCGGCGCCACCAGCAGCGCACAGTGATCGCGTGGCCGCGCCAGGCACAGCAGACTCAGCAGGTCGTCGGCGCCGCCGTGCGCCAGCTTGGCCAGAAAGTCGGCGGAGGCCGGCGCCACCAGCACCGCGTCGGCATCGCGTGTCAGGTTGATGTGCGCCATGTTGTTGGCTTCGCGCGCATCCCATTGGCTGGTGAACACGCGCCGGCCGCTCAATGCCTGCATCGTCACCGGCGTGATGAAGGCTTCGGCCGCTTCGGTCATGACCACCTGCACGGTGGCGCCGGCCTTGACCAGCTCGCGCGCCAGTTCGGCGGCCTTGTAGCAGGCGATGCCGCCGGTCAGTCCGAGGACGATGCGGCGGTCTTGCAGGGACGGCACGGTCGACATGGGGCGCAATGTAGCAGCGGTGTATTCAGACGCCGTGGCACTTCTTGAACTTGCGTCCGCTGCCGCACGGGCAGGGATCGTTGCGTCCGGGCTGGTCGGCCACCCGGCGCGTCTGCGGTCGAGGCGCATGCTCCACCCAATAGCAGCGCAGGTCCTGGGCGGCGAGGCAGGCTTCGTCGATCAGCTCGTCGCGGGTCGGGCGCTCCTGCGGATAGTGCGCATCGAGGTAGGGTTCGAGCGTCGCCTTCGGCCACTGCAATGCGTCAATGCGCTGCATCGCGGCCTGGTAGCCGCGCTCCGCCTCGCTGGCCGGATCGGGCGTCACCCAGTCGGCGGCAAAGTCGGCCAGCGCGCGGCGAAAACCACGCGCCCAAGCCACGCCGGGCTGCAATTCGTCGAGCGCCTGCGCCTCGTCGCCGAGGCCCTGGGCCACAAAGTCGGCGCGATCGGCCTCGTCGTAGGCCAGCACCCACGGCGACAGGCGGATCAGATCGGGCTCGGCCAGCAGCGCCTCGGCATCGAGCAGGCTTGCCAGCTCGCGCCAGCGCGAGGTGAGCGCGCGTCGTGCGTGGCGCGCATCCAGCGGATCGGCGAAAACACGGTCGAACGCGTCACCCAGCATTGCCGGCAGCCACTCGTCCACCGGCAGCGCGCGCGGGCCGGCCAGCACCGCGGCCAGATAGCCGTCCACCCATTCGGGCGAGACCCGGGCATCGAAGCCGCCGAGCCGCCAGCAGACCTGCTCGAAGTCGCTGGCGACGGCCTCTGCGGCGAGTGGCTCGCCGGTCAAGCCTTGATCTCGCGCGCGGAGATGGTGTACTTGAAGTTGTCCGGGTCCAGCGAGTCGTAGCGGCCGGCCGCGTTCTCGGCCTGCGGATACATCAGGAAGCCCAACTTCGGCCCGGGGCTGCCCGGCAGCGCGACGTCGTGCGCGGTGTTGTAGGCCAGCCAGTTGCCTTCCCAGCCGCCGAACAGCGCCGTCTTGACCGGCCGCACCACCGGGTGCGTCGAGTCCTTCAGCCACTCGGGCGTTTCCAGCCGCATCACCTTGCCCACGTCGGCCGGGTCCATCGCCACCCAGCCGTACTCCTTCAAGAAGACCTCGGCGCGGCAATGCTGCGCGCCCTTCAGGTTGGCGGGGTTGCCGCCGAGCTCGCGGTAGCCGAAGGCCGACGGCACCAGCCGGATGCCATAGACATCGCGCGCCGGCACGCCCGCCGCGCGCATCAGGCCGACGAAGAGCGCATTGATGTCGCCGCACTTGCCGCTCAGGTTTCCGGTTTCGAGCATCGCCTTGATGTCGCCGACGCCGCAGCCGCGCACCTTGGGTTCGCGGTGGGTGTTGTCGACCACCCAGTCGTAGACGCGCTGTGTCTTTTCCAGATCGGTGCGGGCACCCCGCGTGATCTCGAGCGCCGTCTTGCGCACGATGCCATCGGTGGGCATCAGCTCAGTCGGCTGCACCCAGGCCTTCATCGCGGCGGGATCGATGGCGACCGCCGCGGTCTTGCGACTCCAGTCCACCGCACGGTCCTGCGTGCGGATGCGGCTGACCACCTCGATCACCGGCGAGGGGTTGTCGGCGGCGAATTCGGCCACCAGCATGCGCGCGCCATAGGCCTGGTCCGAGGCGACGCGGGTCGACGCAGCGTTGCCGCTCCAGCTGTCGTCGAGCGACTTCTGGTACTCGCTGTCGATCGACGGCAGCGGCACCCAGACGCGCGTGGCGCCTTTCGGTTGCTTGATCTCGATGCGCGTGGTCATCTCGAACTCGCGCCAGCCGCCGGGTCGCGGTGCGAACCGGCGCTCCTGCGCCTTCAGCGGCAGGCTCGCTGACACTGCGGCGGCACCGCCGGCCAGCACGAGCGAGCGTCGTTTCATCAGCATGGATCGTCCTCCGTTGATTGCAGGGTCAGCCATCGAACCGCTGTCTACGCGATTCGATCTCGAATTTCATCCGCCACCGGCGGGTTTCAGCAGGTCGGCCAGCCAAGGTCGCGCGTCGTGGCCGTCCCAATCGACCTCGCCGACCACCAGGCGGCGCGGCCGGCCGCTGCGGTCGATCATCACCGTGCTCGGAAAGACACGCGGTGTCCACGCCTTCGACGCCGCGCCGTCACGATCCAGCAGCACGGGCAGCGCGATCGGCGTCTGGTCGAGGAAGCGCCGGATGGTCGGCTCGGCCTCCCGATGGTTGATCGTCAGCACGATCAACCCGTCCGCGTGATGGCGGCGCGCCATCGACTGCAGCGAGGGCATCTCGGCGCGACAGGGTTCGCACCAGGTGGCCCAGAAGTTGAGCAGCACGGCACGCCCGCGCAAGTCGGCCAGGCTCCAGGCCTTGCCGTCGAGGTCGTTCAGCTTCAGCGCCGGCACCGGCTGGCCGGCGGGCCAGTCGCGCACCTGGTAGGCCGCCGCCGACGCGAGCGGCCAGAGCGCAGCCAGTGCGAGCCAACCGCGGCGGGTGAACGAGACAGTAGACATCGGCACGACGAGGCGAACTTGAAGACGGCCTGGAACCAGCGACAGGTGATGGGTCAGCGCGAGCAGATCACACTGTACGTCAGGCCCGCTGCCGGCGCAGGGCGATGCCTTTCAAGAACCCTGCAGGCGCGGCGGGTTCGGGTGCAGGCGCGCCATCGCATGCACGTCGGCGTAGACGCCATCGCGCAAGGCGTACGCGCGGTGCGTGCCCTCGAGTTCGAAGCCGAACTTGCGGTACAGCGCGATCGCGGGGCCGTTGTCGCTGAAGACGGTCAACTCGATGCGCAGGCACCCCAGCCAGCGGTCGGCCGCGTCGATCAGCGCCGCCATCAGCGCCGAGCCCACACCCTGGCGCTGATGGTCGTGCGCGACCGCGATGCCCAGGCTCATGGCATGGCGACGCCGATGCGCGGCGCCAGCCGCGTGCAATCCGGCGTTGCCGACCACGGTGCCGGCGACCTCGGCCACCAGCAGCAGATCGGCCCGGCCGGGCGTGTCGTGTTCGGCCAGCCGGGTGCGCCAGCCTTCGACGCTCGGGAACGGCAGCTGCAGCAGGCCGGGCAGCACTTGCGGATCGCCCATCAGACGAGCGAACGCCTCGGCGTCGCCGGTACCGGCTCGACGTACGGTGATGGAACTCATGGGCGGCGTCGGTTGTGCCGACGTGGCGTCATCGGGGCCGACCGGCCTCAAGCCCGCTCGGCGACCCAGCCCTGCACGGACGCCAGCGCCTGGGGCAGCCCGGCTGCGTCGGTGCCGCCGGCCATGGCCAGATCCGGCTTGCCACCGCCTTTGCCGCCAACCTGGCCGGCGACGAAATTGACAAGGTCGCCCGCCTTCACGCGCGCCACTGCGTCGGCAGTCACGCCGGCGGCGAGCTGCACCTTGCCGCCGTCGACGGTGGCCAGCACGATGGCCGCGCTCTTCAGCTTGTCCTTCAGCTTGTCCATCGTTTCACGCAACGCCTTCGCGTCGGCGCCCTGCAGCATCGCGGCCAGCACCTTCAGACCCTTCACGTCGACCGCCATCGACAGCAGATCGTCGCCCTGCGAGCTGGCGAGCCTGCCTTTCAAGGCGGCGACTTCCTTTTCTAGCGAGCGCACCTGCTCGAGCATCGCATTCACGCGCTCGCCCACCTCGGCCGGCGTGACCTTCAGCGCGCCGGCCACGCCGTCGACGGTGCCCTCGAGCCGCTGCAGATAGTTCAGCGCGTTGTCGCCGGTGACTGCCTCGACGCGCCGGATGCCGGCGGCGACGCCGCCTTCGGCGACGATCTTGAACAGGCCGATGTCGCCGGTGCGCTGCACGTGCGTGCCGCCACAGAGCTCGCGGCTCGAGCCGATGTCGAGCACGCGCACCTCGTCGCCGTACTTCTCACCGAACAACATCACGGCACCGAGCTTCTGCGCCTCGTCCATGCTCAGCACGCGCGCCTGCGTGGCCGCGTTCGCCAGGATCTCGGCATTCACGATGGCCTCGACCTTGGCGATCTCGGCGGGGCTGACCGGCGAGTTGTGCGCAAAGTCGAAGCGCGTGCGCTCGGCGTTGACGAGCGAACCCTTCTGCTGCACGTGCGCGCCCAGCACCTCGCGCAACGCCTTGTGCATCAGGTGGGTCACGCTGTGGTTGCGCATCGTCTTGGCGCGCTTGTCGGCATCGACCCGCGCAGTGAAGACGTCGCCGACCTCGACCTCACCCTCGAGCACGCGGCCCTGGTGGCCGAACACCGCGGCCTGGACCTTGATGGTGTCTTCCACCAGCACCCGGCTGCGCAGGTTGCGCAGCTCGCCGGTGTCGCCGGCCTGGCCACCGCTCTCGGCATAGAACGGCGTATGGTCGAGCACGATCACGACATCGTCGCCGGCCTTCGCGTGGCTGACCGGCGTGCCGTCGATGTAGATCGCGGTCACCCGGCTGTGCTCGCACACCAGGTGCTCGTAGCCATGGAAGGTGGTCGAGCCGCCGTCGTAGGCCAGGCCCTGCGCCATCTTGAACTTGGCCTTGCTGCGCGCCTGCTCGCGCTGGCGATTCATTGCCGCATCGAAGCCAACTGTATCGACCGTCATTCCCCGCTCGCGCAGGACATCTGCGGTCAAGTCGAGCGGAAATCCATAGGTGTCGTGCAGCTTGAATGCCACCTCACCATCAAGCGCCACGGGCGCCAACTGGCCAGCATGAGCCTTGCTCTCGACGCCAGACAGCTGCAACGTTATTGAGTTCTCCAGGTTCTCCATACCGTTCTGAATGGTCTGGAAGAAGCGCTCCTCCTCGGCCTTCAGCACCTCGGTCACCCGCACCATGTCGCGGCGCAGCTCAGGGTAGGCCTCGCCCATCTCGACCGCCAGCGGTGCGACCAGGGTGTGGAAGAACGGCTTGCGCGCGCCGAGCTTGTAGCCGTGACGAATCGCACGCCGGGCGATGCGCCGCAGCACGTAGCCGCGGCCTTCGTTGCCCGGGATCACGCCGTCGGCCACCGTGAATGTGCAGGCGCGGATGTGGTCGGCGATCACCTTCAGCGAGGGTGAATCCTTGTCGCAGCCGGCAGCCGAGCCGACGCCTGCCGCAAAGTCGACCGCGTTCTTCGCCGCCGCCAGCAGGCGCACGAACATGTCGATCTCGTAGTTGCTGTGCACGTGCTGCAGCACCGCCGCCAGTCGCTCCAGCCCCATGCCGGTGTCGACGCTCGGCTTGGGCAGCGGGTGCATCACGCCGTCCTCAGTGCGGTTGAACTGCATGAAGACGTTGTTCCAGATCTCGATATAGCGGTCCCCGTCCTGCTCGGCGCTGCCCGGCGGGCCGCCTGCCACTTCGGGGCCATGGTCGTAGAAGATCTCCGAGCACGGCCCGCACGGGCCGGTGTCACCCATCATCCAGAAGTTGTCCGACGCGAAGCGTGCGCCCTTGTTGTCGCCGATGCGCACGATGCGCTCGGCCGGCAGGCCGATCTGCTTGAGCCAGATGTCGTAGGCCTCGTCGTCCTCGGCATAGACGGTGGCCCACAGCTTGTCGGCCGGCAGCCCGAAGTTCACGGTCAGCAGTTCCCACGCGTACTTCAGCGCATCGCGCTTGAAGTAGTCGCCGAAGCTGAAGTTGCCGAGCATCTCGAAGAAGGTGTGGTGGCGCGCCGTGTAGCCCACGTTCTCCAGGTCGTTGTGCTTGCCGCCGGCGCGAATGCACTTCTGGCTGGTCGCAGCCCGGCTGTAGGGCCGCCTGTCGAAGCCGAGGAAGACGTCCTTGAACTGGTTCATCCCGGCGTTGGTGAACAGCAGGGTCGGGTCGTCGCCGGGCACCACCGGCGACGAGGCCACGACCTGATGGCCCTTGGACTCGAAGAACTTCAGGAACGTGCTGCGGATCTCGGCGGCTTTCATCGGGGGCCCTGGGCGCATCAACCGCCCGGCACCGACGGGAGCCGGCGTGGCTGTTGCATGACAAAAAGCAAGCCGTCAATTCTATCGTCGCGCTTCCCGTCAACCCGTGCACGGAATTGCCGTGCCATTGCCCTCGCACGGGCTTAAGCTGCGGTCCGTCATCCTCAGCTCAGCCCATCGCCGGGTAGCAGTCCCATGAGCCAGTACCTCTTTCGCGTCCCTCACTGCCCGGTGCGACGCCGCCGCTCGGCGCAGCCGACCGGTCG
This sequence comes from uncultured Burkholderiales bacterium, assembly GCA_937871935.1. Classification (GTDB taxonomy): domain Bacteria; phylum Pseudomonadota; class Gammaproteobacteria; order Burkholderiales; family Burkholderiaceae_C; genus JAEUPI01. Next base: position 2,212 of record CALMQI010000005.1, on the reverse strand, counting down.
AATCGGCCGAGCGCTGGCCGCCATGACGCTTGCGCTGCTGGCGATGCCGGCTGCCTGGGCAGCCTGGGAACCCACCGCGCCGGTGGAGCTGATTGTCCCGGCCGGCACCGGAGGCGGCGCTGATCAGATGGCCCGCTTCGTGGCGCAGATGGTGACCAAGCACCAGCTGATGAAGCAGCCTCTTACGGTGGTCAACAAGGCCGGCAATTCCGGCGCCGAGGGCCTGCTGGACGTGAAGAGTGCGCGCGGCAACCCACACAAGCTGATCATCACGCTGTCCAACCTGTTCACCACCCCGCTGGCCACCGGTACCGACTTCTCCTGGCGCGACATCACACCGGTGCAGATGATGGCGCTCGACCAGTTCGTGCTGTGGGTCAATGTGGATTCGCCGCACAAGTCGGCGAAGGAATTGCTCGATGCCATGCGCTCCGGCGCGCCCCACAGCGTCAAGCTCGGCGGCACCGGCAGCAAGCAGGAAGACCAGATCATCAGCGTGCTGCTGGAGACCGCCGCCAGCACCCGGATCTCCTACCAGGCGCTCAAGGGGGGTGGCGACGTGGCCCGCGCGCTCGCCGAGAGGCAGGTCGACATCACGGTCAACAACCCGATCGAGGCCGAGAAGCTGTGGCGCGAGGGCAAGGTGCGGCCGCTGTGCGTGTTCGACGGTAGACAGCTCGAATACGCCGCGAAGATCACCGCCACGCAGAGCTGGAGCGACCTGCCGACCTGCATGTCGTTCGGCATTCCGGTGCAGTACCTGATGATGCGCGGCATCTTCATGACCCCGGGGGCCACGCCGGACCAGGTGGCCTACTACCAGCAACTGCTCGACAAGGTGCGCGCCTTGCCGGAGTGGAAGAGTTTCATGGCCCAGGGTGCGTTCAAGCAGACGGTGATGACCGGCGAGCCGTTCCTCAACTGGCTCGACCGCGCCGAGAGCTTCCATCGGGTGCTGATGCGCGAGGCCAAGCTGAACCACGCTGCCAGCGTGGCGGTGGCGCCCCCGGCCCCGGCGCCGCACGGCAAGAAGTAGGCCGCGTCGGCCGGCTCGTCGCAGCGCCGCCTGCGCCCGGACAAGCCCTCCGCCCATGCGGTGGCGCTAGGATCGCTCCCTTGGGCCGCGTTGTCGCGCCCTTCGCTCGAAAGGACCGATCCGCCATGGCCCAAGCCGCCCGCTTCAGCTGGGACGACCCGCTGCACCTGTCCGACCAACTCGACGCCGACGAGCGTGCCGTACGCGACGCGGCGGCCGACTATTGCCGCGACAAGCTGGCGCCCCGGGTGCTGGAGGCCTTTCGCCACGAGAAGACCGACCCCTCGATCTTTCGCGAAATGGGCGAACTCGGCCTGCTCGGCCCGACCATCCCCGAGGCCTATGGCGGCGCCGCGCTCAACTACGTGTGTTATGGCCTGATCGCTCGCGAGGTCGAACGCATCGACTCGGGCTACCGCTCGATGATGAGTGTGCAGAGCTCGCTGGTGATGGTGCCGATCAACGAGTTCGGCACCGAGGCGCAGAAGCAGAAGTACCTGCCCAAGCTGGCCACCGGCCAGTGGATCGGCTGCTTCGGCCTGACCGAGCCCAACCATGGCTCCGACCCCGGCAGCATGATCACCCGCGCGAAGAAGGTGCCCGGCGGCTACAGCCTGTCGGGCGCCAAGATGTGGATCACCAACTCGCCAATCGCCGACGTGTTCGTCGTCTGGGCCAAGGACGATGAAGGCGCGATCCGCGGCTTCATTCTCGACAAGGGCGCCAAGGGCCTGTCGGCGCCTGCCGTGCACGGCAAGGTGGGACTACGCGCCAGCCTGACCGGCGAGATCGTGATGGATGAGGTGTTCTGCCCGGAGGAGAACGCGTTTCCCGAGGTGCGCGGCCTGAAGGGCCCGTTCACCTGCCTCAACAGCGCCCGCTATGGCATCGCCTGGGGCGCGCTCGGTGCGGCCGAGGACTGCTGGCACCGCGCGCGGCAGTACACGCTGGACCGCAAGCAGTTCGGCCGGCCGCTGGCGGCCAACCAGCTGATCCAGAAGAAGCTCGCCGACATGCAGACCGAAATCGCGCTCGGAACTCAGGCGGCATTGCGGGTCGGGCGCCTCATCGACGAGGGCAAGGCGGCGCCCGAGGCGATCAGCCTGATCAAGCGCAACAATTGCGGCAAGGCGCTCGACATCGCGCGGATGGCGCGCGACATGCACGGCGGCAACG
>CALMQI010000004.1 GCA_937871935.1 uncultured Burkholderiales bacterium | reverse complement strand
CGTGGTCGCCGACCGTCCCGTCGGAGGGCGAGCCGATCCAGTGGGTGGAGCTGCGACCGAGCCCGCGCGACTTCCCGGGCTACGACATCGTCGTCCCCTACGGGCCCGTCCCGACGCGCGAGCCGTCCCGATGACCGTCACGCTCGTTGAGCTGTGCGCCGGGACCGCGTCGCTGTCGCTGTGGGCGCTCGGCCGCGTCGTGCCGCTCACCGGGTACATGGGGAGCAAGCGCCGGTGGGCGGGCCTGTTGACCGAGGCTCTCGGTGCCGACGACCCGGATCGGGTGGTGCTCGTCGACGGCGGACCGTGGGGCGACGTGTGGACCGTGCTGCAGCGGCGCGAGCTCCGACAGGCGGTCGCCGAGGTGCTGCTCGATCTCGACGCGGTGGTGGTGGCGAAGGGCACGCCGGCCGCGTGGCAGAAGTGCCTCGAACCGCCGTCGTTCGACCCGGTCCGTCGCGTCGCCTACTTCTTGTGGCTGCAGGCCAGGTCTGCCGGCACGATCCCCGTGTGGTGGTCGGGTACCCGGTGGGAGTCGCCGACCGGAGCTCGAACCGAGGCGGCGCACGCGCGGGGCAACGGGACCTCGCTCGAGCACAGGGAGAAGGGCCGCGCCTCGCGGCACGAGGGCCCGCCCTACGAGGCCGGGGGGTTCGAGCGGCGACGCGAGGAGGGCTCGCGGAAGGCCGGCGGAACGAACCAGCGACGGGACACCCGAGGCGGCGCAGCAGCGCCGAAGGGCTACGGGTCGAGGGGGATCCAGCGGCCGTGGACGATCGCGCAGCGGATCCTAGCGCTCGACCTGCTGCCGTGGGACCTCGTCGAGGTGGTGCACGGCGACGTGCGGAAGGTCCGCCCGATCCCGGGCGCGCGGGTGTACTTCGACCCGCCGTACCTCGGCTGTCCGCGCTACGCGATGACGCTGCCGCGGGTCGACGTGCTCTCCGTCGCTCGTCGGTGGTCCGACGCGGGATGTCGAGTGCTGGTGTCCGAGTCCGAACCGCTGCCGCTCGACGGGTGGACGATGCGGCGGCTGCCCGGGAAGCGCCGGGAGTGGGTCACGGCGTCGTGGCCGGTGGTGATCGAGGAGCAGCTCGAGCTCGAACTCGGAGGTGTCGGATGCGGGACTTGATGGCGAGTGAACTGAACGAGATGGCCGACGCGCTGCGGGTGAGCCTGCTGCGGAAGATCGAGTTCGGCATGGCGCAGCTGCTGGAACGCGCCGACGGCGACGAGTGGTGGCCGGCGTTCGTGTGGGTTCGGGTGCGGGATGGTCGCTTCCGGGATCCGGGCTGCATGAGGTTCGACATCACGATCAACGCCGGTGAGAACGCGCCGGTCGGCGAGCCGGTCGTGGTGTACGCGATCCCGCCGAAGGACGACAAGGTCATGGATGCGGTGCGGGTCGTGCTCGCGCGGGGCCCCGAGTGAAGGCAATCGACCTCTTCAGTGGGGCGGGCGGTGCCTCGATCGGTCTGCGGTCCGCCGGGCTCGACGTGGTGGCGCACGTCGACCACGACGAGGACGCGTGCACGACCCTCCGGGCGAACGGATGGGCCGGTGTCCTGAACTGCAACGTCGAGGACCTCGTGCCCGGCGAGCCGCGGGCGGGGGCGCTGCCGTTCGCCCGACGCGTCCCGAAGCTACCCGAGGCCGACGTGTGGTCGGCGGGGCCGCCGTGCCAGCCGTTCAGCCACGCCGGAGACCGGGAGGGTGCGGCCGACGACCGCGACGGGTTCCCCCCGCTGCTCGCGCTGGTGCGGCTGTACCGGCCGCGGTGGCTGGTGATCGAGAACGTGGCCGGGTTGCTGTCGCACTCGACGGACGGTCACCCGGACACGATGCGCTGCCCGGGTTGCTATCTGGCGAGGATCCTCGCCGAGCTCGCGGAGCTGTTCCCGGTCGTCGACTGGCGGTTGCTCGACGCAGCTGACTTCGGTGTGCCGCAGCATCGGCGGCGGGTGTTCATCGTCTGCGGTCCGAGCCCGATCACCTGGCCATGGCCAACGCACAGCGGCGAGGCGCTCGAGATCGACAAGGCTCACGCGGGTCGCGACGGGTACTGGGCGCGGATGGAGCGCGGCGAGTTCCATGAGCGCGTCATGGGCGACCCGTGGCACGACATGGCGTGCGGTCCGGCGTGTGTGATGGAAAACCCGTTCTGGCACCGCTCCGACCGACCGTGGGTCACGATGCGGCAAGCCCTGCGCATCCCGCTCGACGCGCGGGTGGTGGGCGGTGGGACCCGACCGCATGCCGCCGGCGAGGCGCGGATCCACCGCGACCTGACGGACGCGCCCGGTCCGACCACCGTTCCGCACGACGGCAGCGGGGGCCCGTGGGTCGAGACCGGCCAACGAACCACCGCGCCCGATGGATCTCGGCCGCTGCATCGCGTCCAGGTCGACGAGCCGTCGCCGACGGTTCGTGGGCAGCAGGGCACCGGGCTGTCCCTGTCGCAGTCGCAGCGCACGGAGAAGCTCGACGACCCGTCGCACACGCTGAACGCGGGGGCGACCGACGGGGGCTATCGCGCGCCGTTCGTCGCCACCGATGCGGTCGATCCCGACGAGCACGCGCCGTGGTGGCACCGAGCGAGCCCGCCCGACGAACCGTCGCGCACCGTCGGCCGGAAGGCGAACGCGTCCATCCTGCTCGACGTGCCGAGCGGCGCGATCCTCGCGAGCGATGGCGCCGGTGCCCTGTCGAAGACCGCCCGTCAGGCGCTACTCGACGCACCCGCACCCTGCGTCTCTGCGACCGAGGTGAAGGGCGCAGCGATGTCGGCCGAGGGCGTCCGGACCTCACAGGGCGGGCTGCAGCGAGCGTCGGACGCGTTGCAGTTGGGGACTGGCCGGCGGCGGCTCACCGAGGTCGAGTGCGCGCTGATCCAGGGGTTCCCGCCGACCTACGTGTTCCGCGGCGCCACGTCCGAGTCGGTGTACCGGCAGATCGGCAACGCGTGCCCGCCGAAGCTGGTCGAGGTCGTGGCGGGGGGTCCGCTCGGCGCCGCCCGGCTCCGGGTGGACGACGGGATCCGCTGGCGCCTGGCCCGGGCGATCGTCGAGCGTGCCGAGGAGACGGTCCGCGGTCAAGCCCGCGAGCTCGAGCCGTGTACCAGCCCCTACGAGTGGACGGTCGCGGCCGCCGGCAAGTCCGGCGCGCTGCTGGCGCTGGCGCGCGTGACCCTGATCGACCGCTACCCACCGACGCACGCGCTGGTCGGCGACGTGTACCTGCACATCTGCTACGCCGGCGTGTTCGCCGCCGGCGCGGCGATGGCACGCTCACCGGCTCTGTGGCCCCGGCTCGACGCGGTGCGCTGGATCTCGCTCGGCCTGGCGCTCGCGGCCTGGCTGGTGATGCTGGCCGCACCGCTGGCCGCCGAGGCCGTCGGGCCAGCGGCCGCCCGCAACCTCGCCCGCGCGGGCTTCGGCACGATGCAATGGTGCGGTGCGCTGGCCGCACTGGGATTCGCGCACCGCCACTGGAATCGCGAGTTCGCCTGGCGTCGGTATCTCACCGACGCGGTGTTTCCCGTCTACATCGTGCACCAGACGATCCTCATCGGGCTGGCCATGGCCTTGCGGCCCGCCGCGCTCGGCGCCGGCACAGAGGGCGCCCTGCTGGTGGCGCTCACGTTCGCGCTGAGCCTGGCCGTCTATGAGTGCGTGCGCCGGATGGCATGGCTGCGCCCTTGGTTCGGGCTGGCTCGGCGCCGACCCGCGATGCCCGCGATCGCCCCTTGGCCGGGGCAGGTTTCGCGATGAGTCGCGATCGATCTAGGCCGGCACCTCGTGGTTCTCGATGAACTCCTCGATCGGCGTCGGCCCCCAGACGTAGAACGAATCCTCGGCCGGATGGTCGGCGGCCGGCCAGTCGAGGTCGTGCGGCACGAAGTCGATGTCGTGGGAGTACTCGGCGAAGCTGCCCCATGGGTCCTTCACGTAGTAGAAGTAGTTGGAGCCCAGCACGTGGCGACCGACACCCCAGCCACGTGCGTAGCCGGCATGGCGCATCTGCTCGGAGCCGAGGCCCACCTCGTGGACGCTGCCGACGTCCCAGCTCGAATGGTGCAGGCCGGGCGCATGCGACTTGGCGAACGCCACCAGGTGGTGATCGCTCGCGTGCACGCCGTGCATGAAGGCGATGCCGTCGCCGCTGTGGTCGGACAGCCGCATGCCGAGCACGTCGCGGCAGAACGCGATCATGCGCGTCACGTCGGGCGTGAACATCAGCAGGTGGCTCAGGCGCCGCGGATGGACCGGTGCCACCTTGCTGCGCCCCGGTGATGCGCCGGCGCCCGGCGCCACCACCGGGAAGACGGTGTGCGCCGACTTCTGCGCCGGCGAGCTCTTGTCGGCCACGCGCAACTGCACCGCCACGCCGTCGGGGTTGCGCAGCCAGACGCCGCCGGCATCCGCCGCCAGCGGGTGCGGCTCGCAGCCGAGCTTGAGCCGCTGCACGCGCTCGGCAAAAGCCGGCAGGTCGTCGGCGAAGACGCCGTAGCTGACGTACTGCAGCTTCTTCGTCGTGCCGGCCTCGACGACCGTTCCCCAGCAGTGCGGATGGTCGAAGGTGCGCAGGTCGAGCCGTGGGCCGCTGCGGCGCACGTCGAGGCCGAAGGCCTTGTAGAACTTCTCGGCTACGCCCAAGTCGGGCACCGTGAACACGAAGCGATCGATCGAATGCACGCCCACCACGCCGGGCCGGCGGGTGGCGGCAGAGCCTGTGTGAGCCATGGGATCTGCTCTTTCCGGGGGTTGCGGGGCGCTTTCAGTGTAGGCGCGTGGCCGCGGCCGCGCGAGGCCGACCCGGGTTGACCCCAATGCCGCGGGACGTTCGCGGCCGAGCGTCGCACACAGGGCAAAACCCGACGTGAATACGCCGCTCGCTTGATAACCTGTCCGTCGCGTTCAATCTGACGGAGAACACCATGCGCACCCTCTTGTCCTGGCTGTCCCGCCTTGCCGCGGGGTTTGGTCTGCTCGCGGTGATCGGCAGCGCCAGTGCGCAGAATCCGGTGCGCATCGGCAGCACGCTGGCACTGACCGGCCCGCTGTCGGCCACGGCGCAGATCCACAAGCTGGTCGGCGAGATCTACGTCGAGCAGCTCAACAAGCGCGGCGGTCTGCTCGGCCGTCAGGTGGAATGGATCGTCAAGGACGACCAGTCCAAGCCCGATGTGGCGCGCACGCTGTACGAACAGCTCGTCACCGCCGACAAGGTCGACCTGCTGATGGGCCCGTATGCCACCGGCGCCATCCTGTCGGCGATGGGCGTGGCGCAGCGCTACGAGAAGATCCTGATCCACCACACCTTCGGCATCCCGAGCATGGCGAAGTACGAGCGGCACTTTCCGGCCTGGTCGCTCGGGTCGGAGCCCGGCACGACGGTGCCCACCACGGTGCTGGCTGCACTCGGCGCGGCCGGCAAGACACCGAAGACGGTGGCCATCGTGACCAGCAAGTTCCCGTCGATCCATTTCATGTCGCTCGGCGCGCGCGAGGTGTTCAAGAAGCGCGGGGTGCAGGAGGTGTTGTTCCTCGAGTGGGAGTTCGGCAACCGCGACTTCGGCCCGATCGCTGCCCGCGTGAAGGACGCCAAGCCCGACTTCGTGTGGGTCGGCGCCATCGGCCTCGATGGCAACCTGCTGCTCGACGCGATGAAGAAGGTCGACTATGCGCCGCCGCTGCACTTCCACCTCTACCCGGCGCCGGGACCGATGGTGAAGTCACCCGATGCGAACGGAGCGTTGAGCGTCTCGATCTTCGAGGACCACCCGCCGTACACCAACAATCCGGTGGCCGCCGAGTTCACCAAACTGTTCCACGAGCGCGCCACCAAGGCCAACCTGCCCGAAACGAACGTCGAGGTGCAGGCCGCGGCGTCGTTCACCGCGTGGCAACTGCTCGAGGCCGCCGTCAACGGCACCAAGAGCCTGGACGACAAGAAGATGGCCGACTGGCTGAAGGCCAACAAGGTCGACACCATCCAGGGCAGGCTGCGCTTCGACGGGCCGAGCAACTACGGCGACGACCTGATGCGCGTGAAGCAGGTGCAGAACGGCAAGTGGCTGGTGGTGTACCCGCCCGAGGTGGCCGCGCCCGGCGCGAAGCTGATCGCCAAGTGAGTCGACGCCTGCGGCGCGAGGGGCCCCGGTGAGCTGGCCCAGCGCGAACCTGCTCGCGCAGTCTGCGCTCTCCGGGCTGTTCGTCGGCTCGCTGTACGGCCTGATCGGCCTCGGCCTGGGTCTCAGCTGGGGGCTGCTGCGCACGATCAACCTCGCGCACTTCGGATTCGTGTTCGGCGGCGCTTACGTCGCCTACCAGCTGAACGCCAGCACCGGCATCGATCCGTTGTTCACGCTGGTGGTGATCGTGCCGCTGTTCTTCGCCGCCGGCGTCGCCCTGCACGCGGTGATCACGCGCTTCGAGGTCTCGCCGCTGAACACACTGCTGGTCACATTCGGCCTCACGGCGATCATCGAAGCGACCATCCAGGCGATCTGGAGCGCCGACTTCCGGCGCCTGGAGTGGGCGTATGGCCATGTGAAGTTCAAGGTCGGCGAGCTCTTCGTGCCGCTGCCGGAGCTGATCACGCTCGCGATGGCGCTGGCGGCCACCTTCGCGCTGTGGGGCGTGCTGCGCGGCACCGATGTCGGCAAGGCCATGCGCGCGGCGGCGCAGGATGCGCCGATCGCCGCCGCGTTCGGCGTCAACCAGAAGCGGCTCTCGCTGCTGCTGGCCGGCACCTGCGCGGCGCTGGCCGGCGTGGCAGGCGTGTGCCTCAGCCTGAGCTTCACGCTCGCGCCGGCGCAGATCTACGCCTGGGTGGGCGTGGTGTTCGCGGCGGTGATGATGGGTGGCCTCGGCAGTCCGGTGGGGCCGCTCGTCGCCGGCATCGTGATCGGTGTCAGCGAGGCGCTGACGATGGCGGTCACGGCACCGTCGTGGGCGCCGATCGTCTCGTTCACCCTGCTGATCGTGCTGCTGCTCGTGCGGCCGGGCAAGGTGTGAACCGGCGCGTCGTCATCGCCCTGCTCGGTGGCGGCACGCTGCTGGCGCTGGTGCCGCTGCTGCGCATGCCGGCGTTCTACGAGTCGATCCTGTATCTGGTGCTGCACTGGATCATCCTCGCCACGAGCTGGAACATCCTGTCGGGCTTCTCGGGCTACTTCTCGTTCGGGCACGGTGCGTACTTCGGCACCGGCGTCTACACCAGCGCCGTGCTCACGGCCAAGTTCGACTGGCCGTTCCTGGCCACGCTGCCGGTGGCCGCGCTGCTGGCCGCGCTGCTGGGCGTGGTGCTCGGCGCGGTGGTGTTTCGCGTGCGCTCGGTGCGTGGCGAGCTGTTCGCGTTGCTCACGCTCGCGGTGACTTTCGTGCTGGCCACGATCGTGCTCAACACGCCGATCGACGGCGGACCCGGCATCTACCTCAGCGGCGTGCCGGTGCCCGGGCTCGCGCCCACGCAGGCCGGCACCTTTTACCTGCTCGCGCTGGCCGGCGCGGTGGCCGCACTGCTGACGGCCTACGCGGTGCAGAACTCACGACTCGGCGTGGGCCTGTTCGCGATCCACGACGACGAGGACGCCGCCGAAGTGATGGGCGTGCCGACCTATCGCTACAAGCTGATCGCGCTGGCGATCTCCTGCGCCCTCGCTGGGCTGGCCGGTGGCATCCACGCCCTCTTCATCTCGTATGTCACCACGGCCGAGGTGTTCTCGATCACGGTGCCGCTCACGGTGGTGCTGATGAGCGTGCTCGGCGGCACACGCCACTGGGCCGGACCAGCGGTGGGAGCGGCAGCGATCACCGCCTTGCTCTACGCATTCACCAAGGGCGATCTAGCGCTAGCCGGCAGGGCCACGACCGGTGCGGTGCTGATCGCCGCGATCCTGTTCATGCCCGATGGCATCGTGCCACGGCTGCTGGCGCGGCGGCGCCCGCGCATGGCGGTGGCCGCCGATCCGCCGGCGACACCCGCTCTGGCGCCCGCAGCAGCGGCTGCCGCGACCGGCATACCCGGCGAGGTGCTGTTGCAGGCCCGGGGCGTGGCGCGTTCGTTCTACGGCGTGCAGGCACTCGCCGGCGTGGACGTGCAGGTGCGCCGAGGCGAGATCCTCGGCCTGCTGGGCCCCAACGGCTCGGGCAAGTCGACGCTGATCAACGTGATCAGCGGCCACTACCCGGCCACCGGCGGCGCGGTGCAGTTCGAGGGCCGCCAGATCGCGCAGCTGCCGGCGCACCTCATCGCACGCTCTGGCATCGCTCGCACCTACCAGATCCCGCGACCGTTCGCCCACCTGAGCGTGCGCGACAACGTGGCCGCGGCGGCGATGTTCGGCAGTGCGACGCTGCCCGCCGCACAGGCGCGGCGCGAGGCCGGGCACTGGCTCGCGTTCGCCGGCCTCGCGGCCAAGGCCGATGTGCTGCCCGACGAGCTGAACCTGCACCAGCGCAAGTTCCTCGAGCTCGCACGCGCGCTGGCGGCACGGCCGCGCCTGGTGCTGCTCGACGAGGTGCTGTGCGGCCTGAACCCGGCCGAGATCGACGAGGCAGTGGCGCTGGTGCGCCGCATCCGCGATGCCGGCACGACGGTGGTGTTCGTCGAGCACGTGATGCGCGCGGTCATGGCGCTGGCCGACCGCATCGTGGTGCTCAACCACGGCCTGCTGCTGGCCGAAGGTGCGCCGGCCGAGGTGATGCGGCGACCCGAGGTGATGTCGGCCTACCTCGGCACCGGCGCCGGCAGCGCCCCATCGCCGGGAGACCCTGTCCATGCTGCGTCTGGTTGACCTCGACGTGGCCTACGGCGCGGCGCGTGCGCTGTGGGCCGTGTCGCTGGAGGTGCGCGCGGGTGAACTGCTCAGTGTGGTGGGCCCCAACAGTGCGGGCAAGACCACGCTGATCAACACCATCGCCGGCCTGCTGCCGGCGCGCGCCGGGCGCATCGAGCTCGACGGTCGAGACATCACGCGGCTGCCGCCGCACCGCTTCTGCGCCGAGGGCATCGCCCTCGTTCCCGAGGGCCGGCGATTGTTCGGCGGGATGACGGTGCTGGAGAACCTGCAGGTGGGCAGCCTGTTGCCGGCTGCGCGCGCCAGACGCGCCGAATCGCTCGAACAGGCGTTCGAGCTGTTCCCGATGCTGAAGGCCAAGCTGCACGCGCCGGCCGCGGCGCTGTCGGGCGGCCAACAGCAGATGGTGGCGATCGCGCGCGCCCTGATGGCGCGGCCCAAGCTGTTGCTGCTGGACGAGCCGTCGCTTGGCCTGTCGCCGCTGGTGGTTCGCGACATGTTCGCGGCCATCAGCCGCATCGCCGCCGGCGGCATGACGATCCTGCTCGTCGAGCAGAACGTGGCCACGGCGCTGCAGATTGCACAGCGTGTCTACGTGCTGGAGGAGGGCCGCATCGTCGCCGAAGGTGCGCCGGAGGCGATCATGGCCCGCACCGAGATCCGGCGCGCGTTCCTGGGCGAAGGCTTGCGCGCGCCTGAGCAGGGCTAACGGTTGCTGAACGGCGCCTGGTACGGCCGCCCGTAGGCGACGCCGGCCATCACGGTGCCGGCCGGCCGCAGATAGGTCTTGCCGTCGCGCTTGTTGTTGCGCGTGTCGACGAACGACACCGGGCCATCGACGACGTCGAAGAGCGACAGATCCGCGGGTGCGCCGATCTGCAGTGTGCCGAGTTTGGGGACACGTCCGATCACGCGCGCCGGCACCATGGTGGCCATGCCCACCACCTGCTCGAGCGTGAAGCCCAGAGCGATGAACTTGCTCATCACCCACGGCAGGTACGGCATGCCTGGGGTGTTGCCGGAGAACACATGGATGTCCGACGAGATGGTGTCGGGCGGGCAACCCTGCGCGATCGCCGCCTCGGCGATCGTGAAGTCGAAGCTGCCGCCGCCGTGGCCGATGTCGAAGACCACGCCGCGCTGCTTGGCCGCCAGCGCCGCCGGCAGCAGCTTGCCGTTCTGGACGATGTTGGTGCCCTGGTTGGCGTCGTTGAGCGCGCCGGAGAAGCAGTGCGTGAGGATGTCGCCGGCACGCAGCGTATCGAGGATCTGCGACATCAGGTCGCCGGTGGCCACGCCGCCGATGTGGCACATCACCTTGGCCGGCACACCCGACTGCTCGCAGGCGGAGATGGCGCGCTTGAGTGGCTCGATGCCGTGGCGCGCGATCACGTTTTCGCTCATGCGCACCTTGACGCCGAGCACGAGGTCGGCGTTCTCGGCCACGGCACGCGCCGCCATCGCCGGCCGCGCGTAGTCGATGTTGAACAGCTCGGGCACCGGAAAGCCGACCAGGCCGCCGACCGCGATGTGCACGAACGCGTACTGCCGCGTGCGCGTGCCCGGCACGATGAAGCGGCGGAAGGCGGCGATGTTGTTGGCGCCGGCGTCGCCCGCCGACACGACCGTGGTGGTGCACTGGTGCGCCACCAGTTCGTCGGCCGGAATGCCGATCGACGAACCGTACGGATAGGTGTGCGCGTGCAGGTCGATCAGACCCGGCGTCACCAGCTTGCCCGCCGCATCGAGCACGCGGTTGGCACGCTCCGGCGCAATGCCCGACTCCATCGCCTCGATCACGCCGTAGCGGATGCCGATGTCGCGTTTGCCCGATAGCTTCTGGCTCGGGTCGAGCACGTTGGCGTTGCGCACCAGCAAGTCGAACTTGTCGTTCGGCCCCATCGCCGCCTGCGCAGGAGTGCCCAATCCCGTCGCGGCCAGCGCACCGCCCGCCAACAGGAATCCTCGTCGATTCGTTGCAGCCGACATGTCGGACCTCCTCGTGCTTGTCGCAATGTGGGGACGCATTCGAGCACGTGACGCCCCGACACGCATTGCGGCAAAACCCAGGGGCTTTTCGTGCAGTCGTGCGCGGCCGTCACCTCACGAAACACCACATCTCTGCCGCTGCCCGTAAGGTGTCGATCGACGTCGCACGGCCGCCCGCGCGGACGCATCTTTTCAAACAGGAGTACGCATGATGACGACGAATCACCGCCTGCTGTGGGCCACTCCGCTGCTGCTGGCCGGCCTGGGTGCCGGTCTGAGCGCCTGCGGTCCGCAGGACGGCAACACTGCCGCCGCCAAGGCCCCCGTCGCCGCCGCGCCAGTGGTCGCCGTGGTCGAGCCGGCGCCGGCGACAGCGCCGGCGCCGCAGCCCGCTGTGCAGGCGGCGCCGTTGCCGCAGCCAGCCCCTGCGCCGGTGGTCAAGCCCGCTGCGAGACCAACGCCGGTGCATGCGCAGGCCAAGGCCGCGGCGCGCCAGCCGGTCGCCGCCGTCAAGCCGGTGGCGGTAGCCAGCGCCAACCTCGGCGCCGTGCAGGAGATCGAGACCCTCACCGAGGCCGCGCCGAGCGGGGCCGGGGCCGTGGTGGGTGGCCTGCTGGGCGGCGTGGTCGGGCATCAGTTCGGCAAGGGCGACGGCAAGAAGGCGATGACCGTGGTCGGCGCGGTCGGCGGTGCGGTGGCCGGGCACCAGATCGAAAAGTCGCAGAACCGCAAAGTGATCGGCTACCGGGTGAAGGTGCATCTCGATAACGGCGACACTAGAACCTTCGAGCCTTCGCAGCTCGGCGGGCTCAAGGTCGGTGATCGGGTGCGCATCGACCAGGGCGCCCTGCACAAGGCTTGATGCACCGTGAAGACATTGCCGATGCGATCTGCTGTCCGTGATCGACTTCACCGGTCGAAGCACCCGCTGCTGGGCGTGATGATGGCCAGCCTGCTGGTGCTCGCCGGCTGCCAGAACATGTCGGAACGCCAGCAGGGCACTGCACAGGGCGCCGCCATCGGCGCCGTCGCCGGCGCGGCGATCGGCTCGGTCACCGGCGGCAGCGCTGGCAAGGGTGCGGTGCTCGGCGGCGCCGTCGGCGCGGTGGCCGGCAACCTGTGGTCCAAGCGCATGGAAGACAAGCGCGCCGCGATGGAGAAGGCGACGCAGGGCACCGGCATCGGCGTGGGTCGCACCGAGAACAACGAGCTGAAGGTCAACGTGCCGAGCGACTTCTCGTTCGACATCGGCCGCTCGGAGATCCGCCCGGTCATGCGGCCGGTGCTCGACGAGTTCACTCGCGGACTCGATCCGTCGATGGTGGTGCGCGTGGTCGGCCACACCGACAGCACCGGCAGCGATGCGATCAACTACCCGCTGTCGGTGGCGCGTGCCGAATCGGTGCGCAACTACCTGACGACGAAGGGCGTGAACCCGCTGCGTGTCGTCACCGAAGGCCGTGGATCACGCGAGCCGGTGGCGCCCAACGACGCGCTGGCCGGACGCGCGCAGAACCGGCGCGTCGAGATCTTCCTGCGCGAGTCGGCGCCGGCCGGCGGCTCCTGAATCGGCAACAAGCTCCGCGCGCGCTGCCGGCGCATGACCGGCTTGTGGCAATCTCTGCTTCGCGGTCCAGGTTGGACCGCGTCCTGCCAAGGGATGCCCGATGGCCACGAGCCTGCTCGCCCTGATCGACGACATCGCCAGCGTCCTCGACGACGTGGCGTTGTTGACCAAGGTCGCCGCGAAGAAGACCGCCGGCGTGCTCGGCGACGACCTGGCGCTCAACGCGCAGCAGGTCACCGGCGTACAGGCGGATCGCGAGTTGCCGGTGGTGTGGGCGGTGGCCAAGGGTTCGCTGGTCAACAAGGCGATCCTGGTGCCGCTGGCGCTGGCCATCAGCGCATGGGCGCCATGGGCCGTGACGCCGCTGCTGATGGTCGGCGGTGCATTCCTGTGCTTCGAGGGCTTCGAGAAACTCGCCCACCGCGCGCTGCACAGCCGGCGGGACGACGCGCGCGAGCACGGCCAGTTGGTGCAGGCACTGGCCGACCCAGCAACCGACCTGCTGGCCTTCGAGCGCGACAAGATCAAGGGCGCCGTGCGCACCGACTTCATCCTGTCGGCCGAAATCATCGCGATCACGCTCGGCACGGTGGCGACGTCGCCGTTCGGCACGCGCGTGGCCGTGCTGACCGGCATCGCTGTGCTGATGACGGCCGGCGTCTACGGCCTGGTGGCCGGCATCGTGAAGCTCGACGATCTCGGCGCGCATTGGAGCCGGCTCGGCGAGCGGCAACCGAAGGCGCGATGGCGCCCTGCGCTGGGTCGTAGCATCCTGCGCGCCGCGCCGTGGCTGATGAAGGGCTTGTCGATCGCCGGCACCGCCGCGATGTTTCTCGTCGGCGGCGGCATCCTCGTGCATGGGGTGCCGGCGCTGCATCACGCGATCGAGGCCATCACGCACAGGCTGGGCAGCGTGGCCGGCGCGCTGTGGCCGCTGCTGGCCGATGCCGGCGTGGGCATCGCCGCCGGCGCTCTGGTGCTCGGCCTGGTGACACTCGCACGACGCGTGCTGCCGCGTCGGCAAGCTATGGGCTCGGGCTGAGACGACAGCGGCGCCCCGAGGCGCCGCTGGATTTCAGGACAGGCCGCGGCCGGCTACGACGGCAGGAAGTCGACCGGCCAGGACACGACCATCAGCTCGACGTCCTTCGAACCGAAATCGAACTGGCGGATGCGCGCAAGCAGCTTGGCCTCGAGCTCCTTGGCCTTGAGCTCGCTTGAGACGACGCGCAGGTCGGTCACCTGGCCCGACGGCGCGATCTTCAGCTCGAGCACCACCTTGCCCTGCAGCGAAGGATCCTCGCGCAGCGCACGGTTGTAGATGGCGTAGATGGCGCCCTTGTTGCGTTCGAAGACAAGCTTGATCTCCTCGATCGAGCGCGATGCCTTGCCGCTGCCGCTGCGCGCCAGCGTGCCGCCCTTGCCGGCGCCCGACCCGCTGCCGTCGCCGCGCACGCCACCACCGCCCGCGCCGCCGCCGCCACCGCCGCCGGCCACGCCTTCGACCAGCGTCGTGGCCCGGCCAGCCAGGCCACCGCCGCCGGTGTTGCGGCTGAAGGCTGCGGTGTTGATGCCGCCGGAGCCGTTGGTGGCGTTGCTGGTGATCAGCGCGCGCACCGGAATGCCCTGCTCGTCGCCGGCGCCGACGCCCGGCCCCTTGCCCGCGCCGACCCCGGCGCCGGGCTTGATGTCCTGGTTCAGTTGGACGGCGACCGGCGCGCCGCGAATCTCCGCGAGCTGATCCTTCATCGCCAGCAGCCCGACGCCGGCTGCCTTGCGGCGCGCGCCCTCGATCTCACCCGGTGGTTTGTTCGGCAACGGCTTGCGCGCCTCGGGCACCGGGTTCTTGACCGTCTCGGGTTTCGGATCGTCGGGCTTCTTGGGGTGCGCGTTGGCGACCTGCTCCTCGGCCTTCTTCTCGACCTTGGCCGGTGGCGGCGCAGGCGGCGGTGGCGCCTCGCGCTCGAGGACGATCTTGGCCAGCTGCGGCGGCAGCTCGGCGACCTGCGTGCGGTCTTCCTGCGGCCGGTCGAGCCAGAGGAACAGCAGGCACAGCAAGGCACTGACCGTCAGCACCCGGTTGCGGATGCGCTTGAAGCGCGCCTCGTCCTGCGGCGACAACGCCCAAGGCAGCACCGACTGACGGAACGAGATGGCGAAGGCGGCGCTGCTCATACGTCGAGCCTCTGGCGCACCGCGAACGACACGTCGGTGAAGTTGGCGCGCGCGCTGGTGACCATCACCTTGCGCAGCAGCTTGTAGGGAATGTCCTTGTCACCCATGATCGTCACGGCCGTCTGGGCGGCCTGGTTCTCCTTGCGGATCACCTGGCGCTTGGCCAGCAGCTCCAGCTCGGCCTTCAGCGGCGCGATCACGTCGCTATCGGCACGCATCACGTCGGCCACGTCGGCCACCTTGCGACCGTCGACGATGATCTCGGCACCGCTGACGGTGACGACGATGGTCTCCTTCGGCTGTGCCTCGGCGTTGGACTCCGGCAGCTTCACGGCCCTGGAGCTGGGCAGCGTCTCCACCTCGGTGGCGCTGGACAGCAGGAAGAAGATCAGGATGGTGAAGATGTCGATCAGCGCGACCAGATTCAGGTCGAGCTGCTGCTTGTTGCGTTCCTTGCGGGCGGCGCGCTTCTGCAGGGGCGTGAGCATCATGATGCGTTCGCCTTGCCGACGCGCAGCACCGGCGCGTCACCCACCGACACGTCGGGGAACAGTTCGACGCGCACGAGCTTGGTACCACCGTTGGTGCTGCGTCCCGCGCGCACGGCATCCATCACGTGCACCAGCGACTCGTAGGAGGTATCGGGCTCGGACAGGACGGTGGCCGCCTTGGTGTCGGGAAAGCGCTGCTTGATCTGCTGCATCAGCGCCGACAGCGCCTTCACGTCGTGCAGGTTGTCCTTGTTGTCGATGCGCTGGATCAGGCCGCCGATGCGGTCACCGACTTCCAGTGCGTCCTTGCGGATCACGACCTCGAGCTTGAGGTCGTTGCCCTTCAGCTGTTCGAGCTTGTTCTGAGACTGGGCGGGCAGCGCCAGGTCCACCACCGTCAGGCGGGTGAATACCGCCGTCGACAGCAGGAACGGCACCAGCACCACGATCAGGTTGATGAACGCGGTGACCTCTAGCGCGGCCGCTTCCTTGCGCAGGCGTCTGACTCGCATGTCGTGCGAACTCCGGTGGAACGCGTCAAGCCGCCTTAGCGAGCGGGAGCGGCTTCGGCCTTGATGCGTTGCACCAGGTTCAGGAAGCTGATCTTGGCGGCCTCGAGGCCGTCGACGATCTCTGCCGTGCGGGCCTGCAGGAAGGCGTGGATCAGCAGGAACGGGATCGCCACCATCAGCGCGAAGGCCGTGTTGTTCATCGCGATCGAGATCGACGCCGAGAGCATCTCGGCCTTCTCGGCGGGGTTGACGTTCGCCACCGCGGTGAAGCCCTTGATCAGGCCGATGATGGTGCCCAGCAGGCCGATCAGCGTGATCACATTGGCGAAGGTGGCGATGTAGTGCGTGCGCTTCTCCAGCCGCGGCACGATCTCCATCATGCCTTCTTCCATCGCGGCGTCGAGGTCCTCGCGGCGACCGGGGCTTTGCATGCGCTGCAGACCGTTGGAGACGATCTTGCCGATCGCGGCATCGCTCTTGGCGGTGATGTGGTGCACCTCTTTGAACTTGCCGTTCTGCAGCATCGGCAGCATCTGCTCCCACAGCTTGCGGTTCTCGGCGCGAGCGCGGGCGAGGAACATGAACCGCTCGATCGCGATCGCCAGGCCGAGCGCCATGATCAGGATGCTCGGGTAGATGAACAGTCCACTGTCCTGGAAGAACTTGACGGCCGTGTCAAACGCACTCATCGATCACTCTCCTGTTTTCGAATTCATCACTTGGCTGCCGCTGGCTGCGCTCGCGTCTGCGAGTCGTAGCGCACCTGCCGCCGGAACACATCTCGATCCACCGGACCCATCACTTCGTCCAGCACACTGCCCAGGGGGCGACCCGACAGGTCACCGGGCAGCGGCTTCTTCCACGGCACGATGTAGAGCACCTTCGGCAATTCGCGATTGCCAATGATCTGCGTGCGATCGATGTCCGCGCGATCCTGCGCGTACGCCGCCGTGGCACCGGTCACGCTGATGGCGAAAAACACAGTCACGACCGGTTTCATTCGCGCTCCTTCACGCTGACGAGCGCTTGGTCAGGCTTGCGGTTCTTGATCTCGGCCAGCCACTTGTTGACTGTCGCGTCGCCGCTGGGGGACAGCACGAGGTAACGCGTGTACATCTCGAGCGCGCGCTGGTTGTCGCGCAGGTACAGGTCGTTCAGGATGCCGAGGTTGAGGTGCGGCGCGGCATAGTTGGGATCCAGCGAGATCGCGCGCTCGTAGGCGTCTTTGGCTTTCGTGAACTGACCGGCGTGGCGGTAGGTGATGCCAAGCTGGTTGCGGAACACCGGCTGATTCGGGCTGGCGTTGACGGCCTTCTCCATCGCCGCCACCGCCTCGACGAGCTTGCCCTGCTGGCGGTAGATGAGTCCGAGGTTGGCGTGCGCGCCACCGAGCTCCGGGTGCTTGTCGGCCAGCGCGCGAAAGCCGCGCTCGGCCTCGTCGATGCGGCCGGCGCGAAGCGCTCGACGAGCCTGGTCGAACGCCGCCTGGGCCTGGGCGTCGACCGGCGCCTCCACGATCACGGGCGCAGCGACCACCGGCGCGGGCGCGACGGCTGCAGCACTGGCCGCGGGCAGCGTCGCTGCGGCCGCCGGGCGTGCGGGTTCGGGCGCGGACGCGGCCGGCGCAGGTGTCAGCGCCTCGCCGACCTTGGCCACCGAGTCGCGCATGTACTGCATCGGCTCGGCGATCGACGCACAGCCGGCCAGCACCAGCGCCGCCAACAGCGGGGTCACACGAGCCATCAGCGCGTCAGCGGATTGCATCGACCACGCCCTCACTGCGTTCGGCCTTGCCATAGCGGACAGGTCGCAACGTCGCCAATGCAGCGAAGCTTTCCTTCACCCATTTGTCGTAGATGCCGGCGGTGGTGCGCTTGGCGTTCATCTCGTGCAGTTCGGTAGCCTTCTCCTCGAACGGGAAGGCCTGCTCCTCGAGCAGCACGTTGTACTGCTCGAGCTCGACCTTGGAGAGCTTCTTCGGTCGTTGCGAGGCGAGCATAGCCTTGCCGAAGTCGTGATAGACCGCGGCAGTGTGATAAGTCGCAGCCGTCGTGACCTCGGCCACGCCGTACTGCGACGCCACCGCATAGGCCTTCAACACCTCTTCCATCTTCGTCTTCTTCAGCTTGAGGTTCCGGGCGAGCGGCTCGACCAGCGCTACTTTTCGATACGCTTCGAGCGCCGGCTCGGCCATCACCAGCGCGCCGAGCGCAGCGAGTTGGCGCGTGCGGTCCGTGCGTGCGGAGCCGCCGGTCTGGTCGGCGCGGAAGATCTCGCGCATCAGCGCCTGCTCGCGGGCGACGTTGCCGTCGGCCTTGGCCATCTGGGCGAGGCGGAAGCGCGCCTCGAGGTTGGTCTGCAGCGGGTCCGGGTAGAGCTTCAGGTAGCGCTCGTAGGCCTTGGCCGCGGCGGGCCGTGCGTGGGCCTTCTCGTGCAGCTCGGCGGCCTGCCACAACGCGCCGCGGGCGATCTTCTCATCCTTGCTGCTGGCGGCCAGGCGCTCGAACTCGCCAGCGGCCTGCGTCCAGTTGCCCTTCTCGAGATAGGCCACCGACAGCTTGGCGCCCACTTCGGCGGCCAGCGGATGGTTCGGGTGCTGCTGGCGGAAGGCCTCGAGCGAGCGCGTGGCCTGGTCCCAGTCCTTCAGCGCCATGAGCCCGGCGGCGGCGTCGAACTGCGCGTTGGTGCGCACGCTGGAGGTCGGCGCCACCACGGCCACACGGTCGAAGTGCCCCACGGCCTCGCGCAGGTTGCCGTCGGCACGAGCTTTCTCGCCCTGCTTGTAGACCGACGCGGCCAGACGCTCGACGAGCTCGCCGCGGCGCGGATCCTTCTCGGGTGTCAGCGCGACTACCTCGGCATAACTCTTCTCCGCCTCGGCGAACGCGCCGCGCTCGAATGCGGTGTGCGACGCCACCGTCCAGGCGACGCGGCGCCGCGCGGCATCGGCCGGCGGGTTGAGTGCCAGCACCTGCCTGGCCACCTGGCCCGCGCGCTCGCCGTCACCGAGCGCATACAGCTTCTCGGCGGCGTTGCTCAGCACGAGGCCGTTGCGGGTGTCGGCCGGGAAAGCCTTGGCAAAGCGCAGCGAACTTTCGACGCCCGCGCGCTGCAGCTTGGGCAGGTCGCCGGCGGCCACCTGCTTTTCCTGCCCGGCGTAGGCCAGCAAGGCGGCATAACCCGCGTCGGCGCTCTTGGCGTGGGCAGGGTAGTCGTAGGCTGCCTTCTCGTATTCGATCGCGGCCTCGGCGAGGCGCTTGTCCTCGAACAGCAGCTCGGCGAGCAGGAAGTTGTTCTGCGCGGTGTCGGGGTCCTTCGGAAACGACGCCATGTAGGCGCGGTACCAGCGCACGGCCTCCTGGTAGTCGGCACTCGCCTTGCTCTTTTGCGCGGCGGCGTGATAGTGGCGCGCCAATTCGGTGAGGTGGGTCTTCACCAGCGGCTGCGCCTTCTGCCAACCCTCTGGGTTGGCCTTGCGGAAATCGCTCGCATTGCCGTAGCGCGACACGTAGTCCTTCTTCGCGTCGAGCGCCAGCATGGCAAAGCCGGTCTGCTGGTAGATCTCGATCACGCGCGCCTGCAGCAGCGGTGCCTGCTCATGCAGCGGCTGGCGTCGCGCGAAGGTGCTGAACGTGTCGGCAGCGTCCTTGATGCGGTCTTGCCTGAGATAGAGCTCGCCGAGCTGCTGGTAGACGCGGAACTCGTACGAGCGCCGCTCGTCGCTCGTGATCAGCGGCGCGATGCTGTCGGCACCCTGCAGATTCTGTAGGCTCAGGCTGGCAACGCGGAAAGTGTCTTCCACCAGCTCGCGGTCGCCGCGCGTGAGACCGGGGATTGCGTCGAGCTCGCCGCCGGGGTCGCTCTTGCCGGCGAGCTTGCGGTCGAGCACGCCGAAGAAGGACTTCAACCCATCCTCGAGCCGGCCCTGCTTGAACACTGACCAGCCGTGCATGTAGAGCGAGCGTTCGCGATAGGGATTGGCCGAGTCGCCCTGCATCACCAGTGCGAAGGCCTTTTCGGCTTTGGCGTAGTCGCGGGTGGTGAACAGCAGCTCGCCTCGGCGGAACTGGGCCTCGTCGAAGTACGCGGTCTTCGGGTACTCGACCACCAGGCGATCGAGCGTCTTCAGTGCGACCTCGAGCTCGCCGCCCTGTTCGTGCGCGCGCGCCAGCTGGTAGATCACGCGGTCGTTGCCCGGGTCGTTGGGGTAGGCCTTCAGGTAGTCCTGATAGCGGGTGATCGCGGCCTTGTAGTCGGCGGCGTTCGCGTTGCCGCTGGCCAGACGGTTGTCGGCCTCGTCCATCGACAGGTCGCCCAGGCGCCGCATCGCCTCGCTGCGCTGCGCGGCCTTCGGTGAGATCTCGAGAAACTTGCGGTACGCGGTGATCGCGTCGCCCACGTCGGCCTGGATGCCCTTGTCCTCGGGCACGTCGGCTTCGCGGCCCGACAGCGTCTTCAGCGTCGGCGCGGTGTCTTCGGGCACCGTGCGCTTGCCGGCGCAGCCGGCTAGCACCAGCGCCACCGCGAGCGAGATCAGGGTCGGGCTACTTGCTCGCATCGGTGGGGCTGCGCGCCAGCGCGGCGCGGTCGTAGAGTTGAGCCACGGCAAACTGGGCCTGCGTGGTGTAGGCTGCCAGCCGCTCCTGCTGGCGCAGCAGCTCGGCCACGGCAAGCTCCTGCACTTGGCCCTGCTGCTCGTTGGTGAGCGCCGCCACCTTCGGGATCAGCGCCTGGATTTGCTGACCGAGCGCGACGATGCGCGCCGCGAACTGCTCGTGCCGCGCCGGTTCGTCACGCTGCGCCTGCACGAGCGCCTGGTCACGGCCCTGCGCCTGCGCCAGCTCGGCGTCGATGGTGCGCAATGCCTTCTTCATCTCCCACAGCCGCGCCGGCAGGGCCTGCGCCAGCTCCCAGGCCAGCGCGCCGGCCACGCGGCGCACCCGCTCCGCGGCAGCCGCGGCGTCGGGGTCGGCGCCGGCGCGCTTGAGCACGTCCTGGATGCCGTCGAGCCGTGCCAGCTGCGCGCGACGGGCGTCGTCGGCCAGCGCGGCGCCGTCGAGCTCGGCTTCGGCTTTCGCCAGCTCGGTCGCGACGGCCTCGCGCCGCTTGACCAGAGCGGCCACGTCGAGCTGCCCCGCGGCTTCGCGCACCTTGGGCAGGCGCTGGGCGTAGGCCTGCCGACGGTTGGCGAGCATGTCGTTGTAGACCGACAGCGCCTCGGACCAACCCTGCAGGTTCTTGGCCAGGAAGCGCAGGTCGCGCCAGTTCTTGAACGCTTCCTGGAACTCGTGCTGCGCGAGCACCTGAGTCAGGTGGCTTGCATGCGGCAGCTCGGGCAGCTGCTCGATCGTCCAGAACCAGCCCATCTCTTCGCCCGGATTGCGGTCGACCAGCCCTTGCAGCAACTTGCCGCCCCGGATAGCGGCAATGGACTCGTTGAGCGATACATGCTCGCGTTCGTAAGCTCCGATGGCACTCTTGTAGCTATCCAGCGCCTGACCATGTGCGCCGAGTTCGGCATACGCATACGCCACGGCCATGCGGGCCTCGAGCACGGCGGCGTCACCGTCCTCACGCTCGCCACTGGTGAGCTGCTGCCACGGCACCAGGGCCTTTTTGTGCTCGCTGAGCGCCGAGGAAGCCCAGCCGAAGCCGAGCAGCGCCTTGCTGGCCAGCATGCTCGACAGGCGCACGCGCTCGAGGTAGCCGCGTGCGGCCTCCGGCTTTTCGTCCTGCAGCGCAGCGAAGCCGAGGGCCACGTTGGCCTTGTCGCGCAGCGCCTTGAACTCCTCGGTGGCCACCGAGGTCTTGCCGATGTCGTCGAGCATCTTCACGCCACGCTCAATGTCGCCCGAGCGCAGCCAGGCGATGCCGAGGTTGAAGCGCGCGTAGGCGCCGACGTGGCTGCTCTTGGCCAGCGTCTCGAGCACGACCGCCGCGCCGGCATAGTCGGCACGCGCCATCAGCAGTTGCGCCTGCAGCAGCACGCGGTCTTCCTGCTGCGCACCGAGCAGGTCGTTCTCGATGCGCGCCATGGCCTCCTCGGCCTCGGCGATGAAGCCGCGCTGGTAGCGGATCTTCGCCAGGTAGTACCACGCGCGGTCGCGCACCGACGGCGGCGCGCCTTTCTCGATCAGCTGAGCGAAGATCTGACCGGCCTCACGGTGCATGCCGTACGACAGCAGCATGCCGCCACGCAGCACCTCGGCGTCATCGGCATGCTGCGCCACGCGACTGAAGTGCTGCGACACCATCAGGCTCGTGATGGCCGAGAAGTACTGGTCCTGGTAGAAGCGGAACAGCGTGTCGCCGTAATGAGGCTCCTGCACCGGACGCACCTTGTAGGCGTCGCCGGGCTTCACATCGGCGGCCGCAGCATCGACCGCCGGCACGCTCCAGACGGCCACCGCGACCACGAGGCAGCGCAGAACGGTCGAGCGGACACCGTGGATCCGGCTTTGCCGGTCCACCGGTGTCGCCCCCGGAAGGGGGAGGCGGCCGCTAGGTCGCTTCGGGGGAGATTCAGTCACTGCCAGACTCTGACGTCGAATTCAGGCTGCAGCTTGCCGGTGGAGTCCTTGATGCGCAGCTCGATGTACTTGGGATCGGTCGACTTGTCGAACTTGATCGTCGTGCCGCGCTTGTAGTCGCGGTCGTGCGGGCCTTTGCCGGTGAAGAAAGCGACGATCTCGTGCGTGCCCGCCTTGAGGTTGCCGAGATAGACACGCTGCACGCCGCCGCGATGCAGCGCCTGCACCTCGTTTGCCGTGTACAGGTAGTTGCTGACCACCTTGTCATCCAGCTTGATCTGCACCGAGTCGAGTTCGAACAGCTTGCCGACGTCCATCGAGACGAACAGCGCCACCTGCGTATTGGCCGGGAACAGCAGTTCCTCTTCCAGCACCAGCAGGTCGCGATTCAGCTTGATGACGTCGCCCTTGAGATCCTGGATGCGGTTGTCCAGGCTGGCCGGCGCAGCGGCTGGCGCCGTGGCCGGCGCTGCAACCACCACGGTGGAAGGCGCCGACGGGGCGGCCGGTGCAGCGGGCGCGTCGGCGCCCCAGGCGGTCTGGGCCAGGGCCAGCAACAGGCTGGCGGCGATCAGCGATGACAGGCGTTGAACAAACATGCTGCGCTCACTCTCGAAATGGATGCGATGCGGACTCAGAAGGTTCCGGTGGCGACCAACTGCAGTACATGCGCGTTGTGCGAATACGGCTTGCCGGTGCGAAGGTCGGTGAACTCGCCGAACTTGAACTGGATGAACTCGTAGTTCAGGTGGCCCTTGATCTCGTACTTGCCGGGCACCTGCTTGTAGACATAGGTCACCTTGGCGCCGGCAGCGGTGCTGTGGAAGGCACTCAACTGCCGATTGCGCGAGATGTAGGTCGTCTCCGCGGGTGCGTCGTCGCTGTAGAACAGCGCCCGACCCTGCTTGTAGTAGCGCAGGTACGCGTCGATCAGGAACGACTCGCCGACATAGCGGCTGGCGCCGCCTTCGAGCGTATGCGACTTGATGTCCCAGGTGTCGTAGTAGTAGCGGTAGCTGCCCTGCAACGCGGTGCGCGGCATCACCTCGGCCACCGAGGCCAGCTTGATCGAGCGGCTCGAGCGCGTGCGCGGGTTGCGTTCGGGCACCGCGGCACCGAACACACGCGCCACGCGATAGGGGCTGCCAAGGAAGCCGTCATCGGAGACCGCCTCGAGGTTCAGGCTGGCGAGCCAGCGCGGCGACAGGATCTGCGTGGCGCCGAACCTGTAGCGCCAGTGCTTGGCGTGCTCGAAGAAGCCGATGTCGCCCTTCTTGCCGACGTGATCGTTGCCGCGCGAGAAGCCGAGCGTCAGCGTGGTCATGCCGCCGTAGACCTCCTGCGACACGTCGAGGCTCACGCCGTCGGCCTGGTAATCGGGCTCCTTGCTGGTCGACAGCGAGAAATTGATCAGGGCGTCGCGATAGGCATAGTCGACGCCGAGACCGTATTCGGTGCGGTCCTCGCGGAACGGACTGGCCGTCGTGACGACGTCGATGGACGCATTGCTGACCATGTCGACGTAGTAGCTGCCCGATAGCGAGACCTTGTCGAACAAGCTCTTGCGCACCAGCAGCGCCGGGCCCGACGCCGTGACGCCGCCCCCGTCGTACAGGTGCACCATCGCCTCGGCGCGGTCTTCCGGCAGCGTGACCGCGACCGCCGGTCCGGCGGGCAGTGCGCCGCCGACGAGGCCCGCCACCGGCGCGGCGACGTGTGCCATATGCGCGTGTTGGACCGTGCGCAGAGCGCGCCACAGCCGGTGCACGATCGCCACAATCAACTCGGGGCCACCGAGTGGCCGCCGCGGAACCGGCTTCACCGGTCCGCTGGCGGCGCCCCCCTGGGCGGGAGGCGACCGCAGGTCGCTCCGGCGGGGGGTGTCAATTGCAGCCACAGCCGCCCCCTTGCACGCCGTTGCCGCCGCGGGCACCTTCGCGCACTTCGCGCACGTGCTCGCGGTGCTTGCCCGGCAGCGACTCGCGCGACAGGCTCATGATCGGATCGGCCAGGCGCTCGCGCTCGTAGGGCTTGACCCAGGGCTCGGGCATGGCGCAGCCGCCGAGCATCGACAGCAAGCCGGCGCATAGCAGTAACGCAGGGAGCGGCCGCTCCCACGCGGCCGCCGCGGATCCGGCTTTGCCGGGCCGCTGGCGGTGCCCCCAGGACCCGACAGGGTCCGCTACCGGGACTGGGGGAGGTGCCGCAGACGCTTCGCGGGGAGTCATGTTCATTCTTTGAGCAACTCCCGGATCTGCTTGTCGTAGGTATCCTCGTAGCCGCTCTGGTAGCCCCGGTGCAGGTAGCGCACACGGCCATCGCGGTCGATCAGCACGGTTGAGGGCATCGCCTTCAGGTCGTACTTCTTGCTGACGAGCTTGTCGCTGTCGGGCAGCACGGGAAAGCGCACACCCAGCTTGCTGGCCACGCCGGCGGCGGTGCGGGTGTCCTCGTCGACGTTGACGCCGAGCAGCACAAAGCCGGAGGACTTGTACTTGTCGTACAGCTTGTTCAGGTGCGGCATCTCCTGCCGGCACGGCCCGCACCAGGTGGCCCAGAAGTTGACCAGCACGACGCGGCCACGCTGCTCGCCCAGGCGCAGGTTCTGCCCTTCGAGTGTGCGCAGTGTGAAGTCCGGCGCCGGATTCGACGGCGCCAACGGTGCCGCGACGGCCACCGCTGCCGCTGCGCAGAGCAGCAGCGTGATGACGGTGCGCAACAAGCGCCGCGGGGCGAACAGGAGGGCGTGGCTCATGATGATCGCGTCGTGGTCAGAAGTAGTAGCTCAGGCCACCGGTCCACTCGAGGTTCTTGGTGGTCTCGTTGCGGCCGAGGATGTCGAGCGTGAAGACGTGCTGGCGCATGTCGATCTGCGCCGAGAACCGGTCGAGGAACAGCACGCGGATGCCGGCGCCGTAGTTCAGTGTCTGCCGGCTGCGGCGATTGATCTTCGAGCTGTCGACGAAGTTGGTGCTACCGACTCCGCCGATGATGTACAGCGACGAGGCAAATGCGGTATTGCGGCCGAAGAACACCTCACCGGGCAGCACGTTGTAGCCAGCCGAAAGGTTGTAGTACTTCAGCGTCTCCTGCGGGTTGGCGAACAGGCCGTTGGGCAGGATGCGGCGGAAGTTCTCGTCGCTGATCTTTGTCTGCGCGTACACACCCTGCACGAAGATGTCTTCGCTGATGTAGTAGCCCAGGCGCACCCCACCGACCACGCTGTTGCCGAAGTTCTGCGCCGCATAGGTGCCGGCGAACAGGCCGATCTCGAAGTCCTTGGACGGGTGCCTGGGCAGCTTGACCGGCCGGCGTTCGACCTGCGGCTGGATCACCTGCTCGTTGGACGTCTGCGTCGGCGCGCCGGGTGAGGCCGGCGGCGTAGTGACGGCCTGCGCTGCTGCGAGCGCCGGAGCCAGCGCGGCCGCGCCGGCGACGATCGAAAGGAAGGCGATGCTTCGCATAGGTGTCACAGTCAGAAGAAGAACGACAGGCCGATCGTCTTGGCTCGGTACTCGCCGGTGCGGGTGTCGCCGACGAAGGCGGTGTACAGCGTGTAGTCGGTGCGCACGATGAAGCGGTCGGTCAGGTAGTAGCGCAAGCCGATCGATGCGTTCGACAGCTTGGCGTCTACCGGGATCGCGCTGACCAGCGTCTGGCTCGGCAGGTTCTTGAACTTGCCCACGCCGATGGCGAAGAACGGCGACAGCCGCAGATCGGACCACGGCTCGGACATCAGGTTGATGTGCCAGATGTCGGTGCCGGAGAACACGCCCTGAACCTGGCCGATGGTGCCCTCGAGGCTGAGAGTCTCGGACAGCTTGTAGCTGGTCCACAGCTTGATCATCGGATCGGAGCTGAATTGCCCCCAGGCGACACCCAGTTGCACGCGTCGGCGCA
>CALMQI010000003.1 GCA_937871935.1 uncultured Burkholderiales bacterium | reverse complement strand
GAGCATCGCAGCGCAGTGCTCGCCGCAGGCGAGCACCGACCCAGTATGAGCCTCGGGCGGGTACCGCCTGCCGCGACGCGCAGTACTCGGCCAAAAGCGGTCGTTCGCGAATGGCAGCAACGGGTCGTGACCTGACCATCACGATTAGCGAACCGACCCGCACCTCAATACGTCGGATCGATCGGCGTCGTCGCCGGACACCGCGCCTCGATGACCTCGGCCGCGTCCATCACCAGGTCTTCACGGAAGCGCGCGCCGATGATCTGCACGCCGATCGGCAGGCCCTGTGCAAAGCCCGCGGGCGCCGAGATCGCCGGCAGGCCCAGCAGCGGCACCATGAACTGCGCGCCCTGCGCGCGCAGCACGCGGTCCATGCTCTCGAGTGAATCCACGTCGAGGCCCCACGGGAACGGCGGCTCGGCGCACACCGGCGTCAGCACCAGCGGGTAGCGCTGCATGAAGGCCATCCAGTGGCGTATCAACGTGGTGCGGCGCGCGAGTGCGCGCATGTGGCCTTCGGCATCGAGCACCGGGGTGTCGCGCGTCATGCCGCCGAAGGCGCGGCGGATGCTTGCGTCGCCGTGCTTCTCGATTGCCGCGGCCATGAAGTAGCGCGCCTCGCCGTGGACGAGCGTGTCCCACAGCTGCGCGGTCTCGGCCATGTCGGGTGGCTCGACTTCTTCCACCACGTAGCCGGCGTCGGCCAGCCACTGGCCGGCCCGGCGCACGGCGTCGGCCACCGCGGGTTCGGCGGGCATGAACGCGGCGCTGACGGTCATCGCCACGCGGATCGGCCGCTCGGGCGCCGGGCCTTGCAGCGGTGCCGGTACCCACCATGGGTCACGCGGATCACCGGCGGCCATCGCGTGCAGCGCGAGGCGGATGTCGGCCACCGTGCGCGCCAGCGGACCCTGCACCGACATGAACTGCGCGGAGAGTGGCCGCTCCTCGGTCGCACTAGGCTGGAACGCAGGCACGCGGCCGAACGAAGGCCGCAGCCCGAACACGCCGGTGCAGTAGGCCGGAAAGCGCACCGAGCCCGCCAGGTCGTTGCCGTGCGCGATCGGGCCCATGCCCGCCGCCACCGCCGATGATGCGCCGCCGCTGGAGCCACCCGGCGTGTGCCCCTTCGACCACGGGTTGAGCGTGCGGCCGTGCAGGTCGTTGTCGGTGAACCAGCGAAACGAGAACGCCGGCGTGTTGGTGCGCCCGAAGATCACCGCGCCGGCGCGGCGCAGGTTGGCCACCACCGGGCTGTCGTCGCGCGCGATCACGTCCTTGAACGCGACCACGCCGTTGGTGGTGGGCAGGCCCGCCTGGTCGACGTTGATCTTGGTGGTCACCGGCACGCCGTGCAGCGGCGCGAGCACGTCGCCGCGCGCCACCGCGCGGTCGGCCGCGTCGGCGGCGGCGAGCGCCTCGTCGTCGAGCGTCTGCACGATCGCGTTGAGCGTGGGGTTCACCTCGCGCGTGCGTTGCAGGCAGGCGGCCACCGCCTCGCGGCTGGAGATGCGGCGCGTGCGGATGCCGCGCGCCAGTTCGCTGGCCGGCCAGCGCCACAGTTCGTTCATGGTGCGCAGGCCTCAGGCCAGCAGCAGCCCGTAGACGCGCTCGCCCGGCACGCGGGTGTAGGCCGAGGCATCGGCCAGCGGGCCGGCGATGGCGAACGCGGCCTCGGCGGTGTCGAGCTCGCGCGACTTCACGCTGGGCTGACCGCGCGCGTCGCTCAGCGTGCACACGCGCGGCGCCGGGCCGGTACCGCGGCGCTTGACCACCGCCACTTCGCCGCTCTTGAGAGTGACCAGCGCCCCCGGCGGGTGCACGCCGATGGCCTTGATCATCGCCATCGCCAGCGGCGATTTCCCCTCTTGCTGGAACAGCTGCCGCGACGCCGTCAACGGCGGCAGCGGCGGCCGGTTGGTGCGCGGCGTGATCTTGGCCATGTAGACGTCGGCCATGCGCAGCAGGCGCGCCTCGTCGCACACCTGCACCGCGCCGCGCGGGTAGCCGCTGCCGTCGGTGCGCTCGTGGTGCTCGACGATGGCCTGCAGCCAGACGCTGTCGCCGATGCCGGCAGCCTGCATCAGGCGCACGCCGGCGTCGGGATGGGCGCGGATGACGCTGAGCTGCTTCTGCGTGGGCGGGTCGTCCTGCTCGGCCATCGTGGCCTGCAGATCGACCATCGCCACGTTCATCGATAGCGCCGCGCCGGCCACGCTGTGCTGGCGCGCGGCATCCCAGCCGCATTGCCGTGCCGCCACCAGCGTCAGCACCGTGGCGTGCAGTGCGTGGGCCTGCGGATACAGCGCGAAGCGACGATCGTCCTGACGCACCGCCATGAACAGCGCCACGTCCGTGTCACGTTCGACCAGGGCGCACACGGCATCGACCTCGGCGGCCCAGTCGGCCGCGACGCCGCCCGGGCCCTTGAGTGTGCGGCGCAGCAGCGCGTCGAGCTCCCAGATCTGCCGCTCCCAACGGTCGAACAGTGTCACCACGCGCGAGGCGCCCTCGTGCCCGGCACCCGGCGCGCCCGACAAGTGTTTGCGCCGCTCGACCACGAGCGCGCGTTCGACCCAGGCGCCGCGTTCCTTCAGCGCCTCCATCTGCCGCTCGCTGGCGATCACCTGGCCCTCGTTGAGCAGCAGGCGTTCCTGGTCATCGAGCACACGGAACGGCAACGCCTCGCCGATGCGGATGAGGTCGGCGACCTCCCCGATGGGCACGCGCCGGTCGTGCGGCATGGACGTCATGGGTGCAGTGTAGGCCGCGTGCGCCACACATCCACAGCCTTCAGCCCAGCCGCAGGCCCCGCCCGAGAATGCGGGCATGCGTTTGAGCTTTGCCGTCTTGATCGGGTGTGCCGTGTGCATGGCGCTCCTGGCGCCGGCCCGCGCCCAGCGCACGGTGCCCGACACGCTGGCGCAGCGTGCGCTCGCCTGCACCACCTGCCACGGCGCGCGGGGCCGCGTGTCGGCCGAGGGCTACGTGCCGCGCATCGCCGGCAAGCCGGCTGGATACCTGCATCGCCAGATGCTGGCCTTTCGCGACGGCCGGCGCGCCCACGAGGGCATGGCGCGCCTGATGGCACAGCTGACCGACGACTACCTGGCCGAGCTGGCGCAGCACTTCGCCTCGCTCGATCTGCCCTACGCCGTGGAGCCCGATCGCAGGGCGCGGCCCGCGGCCACGCCAGCGGCGTTGCAGCGCGGCGAGGCGCTGGTGCGCCGCGGCGACCCGGCGCTCGACGTGCCCGCTTGCGAGAGCTGCCACGGCAGTGCACTGGCCGGTGTGGCGCCCGGCGTGCCGGGGCTGCTCGGCCTGCCGCGTGACTACGTGCTCGCGCAGCTGGGCGCCTGGCGCAACGGCACGCGGCGTGCGTCGACACCGGACTGCATGGCGCGCATCGCGCAGCGCCTGAGCGCTGCCGACGTGCCCGCCGTCGCCGATGCGCTGGCCGCGCGGCCGGTGCCGCTGCGCATCAAGCCGGCCGACACGCCGCCGGCGCGCTGGCCGATGGACTGCGGCAGCACCGCGCCATGAGTGCCGATGGGTGGCGGCGCAGCCTCGTGGGTACGGCCGTCGTACTGGCGACGCTGCTGGGCGTGTTCGCCGGCCTGGCGTGGTGGGCCGACGGCGCGGACGGCGATGCCGGTCCGATCGTCCCGTCGATCCCGGCGTCAGGCCCGGCCGTCGCCGAGGCAGTGGCGCGCGGCGCCTACCTGGCGCGGCTGGGCCACTGCGCCGGCTGCCACACCGCGCGTGGCGGTGCACCGTACGCCGGCGGCCGCGCGCTGCACACGTCGTTCGGCACTGTCTACGCCGGCAACCTGACGCCCGACGCCGACACCGGCCTCGGCCGTTGGACGGCGCGCGACTTCTGGCGCGCGCTGCACCACGGCCGCTCGCGCGACGGCCGGCGCCTGGTACCGGCGTTCCCGTACCCCGCGTTCACGCGGATCAGGCGTGCGGACAGCGATGCGCTGTTCGCCTTCCTGCGCGCGCTGCCCGCCGTGGCGCAGGCCAACCCGCCGCACGCGCTGCGCTTTCCCTACAACACGCAGCTGGCACTCGGCGTGTGGCGCGCGCTGTTCTTCCGCCCCGGTGAGTATGTGGACGATGCGCAGCGCCCGGCTGCCTGGAACCGCGGTGCCTACCTGATGCAGGGCCTCGGCCACTGCGCGGCGTGCCACGCGCCGCGCAACCTGCTCGGCGCGAGCGCGTCGAGCATGAGCGGCGGTGTGCTGCCCGGTGGCCGCTGGTGGGCGCCGCCGCTGCCCGATGCGGCAGACCCGGCCGACCCCGCCGCGGCGGCGCGTCACGTCGTCGAGCTGCTGCGCACGGGGCGGTCGGCCTTCGGCAGTGCCTCGGGCCCGATGGCCGAGGTGGTGTTCGGCAGCACGCAGCACTGGCGCGACGACGATCTGCAGGCCGTGGCCACCTATCTGCTCGCGCCGCCGCGGCCGGCGCGCGAAGCGGCTGACGTGGCAGCGGCGGCATCGCCCGCGTTGCAGGAGCAGGGCCGCAGCTTGTACGACAAACACTGCGCCGATTGCCACGGGCTGCGGGGCGAGGGCGTGCCCGGGGTCTATCCGCCGCTGGCCGGCAACCCGAGCGTGCTGCAGCCCGACCCGCGCAACCTGGTACGGCTGCTCGACCACGGCAGCTTTGCGCCGGCCACGGCGGCGAATCCGCGGCCCTACAGCATGCCGGCGCAGGCGCTCGGCGACGCCGAGGCCGCGGCGGTGCTGAGCTACGTGCGGCAGTCATGGGGCAACAAGGCCTCGGCGCTGAGCGAAGTCAGGGTGCTGACGCTGCGCTGAGCGGACGGCCGCACGGCTCGACCGTCGCGCAGTGGCCTATAGTCGCGCGCTTCGAGCGCTCCCAGACGAGACGGCAGACACCGTGGCCCTGAAGTCCACCATATTCAAGGCCACGCTGCAGCTGGCCGACATCGACCACAGCTGCTACGGCGACCATGCCCTCACGCTGGCGCGCCACCCGAGCGAGACCGACGAACGCATGATGGTGCGCATCGCCGCGCTGGCGCTGAACGCGCACGCGCTGCAGGACGTTTGCAACGGCGACGGCACGCTGGCCTTCGGCGCCGGCTTGTCGGACCCAGACGACCCCGACGTGTCGCTGACCGACTTCACCGGCCGCAAGCGGCTGTGGATCGAGGTCGGCCAGCCGGAGGAGAAGCCGCTGGTGCGCGCCTGCAGCCGCGCCGATGCGGTGATCGTCTACGCCTTCGCATCGTCGGCCGAGCTGTGGTGGCGCGGCATCCAGAACAAGCTGGCGCGGCTCGACCGATTGCAGGTGTGGCGGCTGCCGGCGCCGGCGACGCAGAGCCTGGTCGAGCTCGCGGAGCGCAGCATGCAACTGCAAGCCACCGTGCAGGAGGGCGCGCTCACGCTCAGCAGCACTCGCGGCAGCGTGCACATGGAGCCCGAGCGCTGGCAGTAACGCTCGGGGTGTGCCGTTTCAGGCCAGCGCCAGCGGCAGCTGCAACGGGCTGCGGAAGGTGGATGACGGCATCCAGTTCAGCTGCTGTTGCGTGCGCCGGTAGCCGCCCACCACCTTGTGCAGCTCGTCGAAGGCGAGCTTCACCGACAGGCGCGCGATCATCGTACCCAGGCACACGTGCACGCTGCCGCCGAAGCCGAGGTGGCCGCGCGGCTTACGCGTGATGTCGTAGCGGTCGGGGTCGGGCCACTGGCGCTCGTCGCGGTTGGCCGAGCCGTAGGCCAGGCAGACGAAGTCGCCGGCCTTCATCGTCTGCCCGTGCAGCTCGACGTCGCGCTGCAGGCAGCGCTTGAAGCGCTGCGCGCTGGTGTTGTAGCGCAGCGATTCCTCGATCGCCTCCTGCAGCAGCGACGGCTCGGCCACCACCGCGCGCTGGGCGTCGGGGTGGTCGGCCAGGTTGAGCGCGAACATGCTCATGAAGCCGCCGAGCGACTCCACGCCGGCCATGATCAGCGTCGTCGTGGTCAGCAGCACCTCGCGCTCGTCGAGCCGGTCGCCGTCGATCTCGGCCATGCTGAAGTGCGAGATCAGGTCGTTGCGCGGGTTGGCGCGCCGCTCGGCGATCACCTTGGCGGCATAGGCCTGCATCCACTCATACGCGGCCACGTGTTCGGGCCCCTTGGCGCGGGTGACCGGGTCGTTCTGCACCATCAGCACCGCCTTCTCGCGCACGATCACCTCGTCGCCCGGCGGCAGGCCGAGCGCGGCGATCAGCACGCGTACGGTGAACTGCGACGAGAAGTCCTCGATGAAGTCGAATTTGCTCCTGCCCTTCAGGCCGGCGGCGGCCTCGGCCGCGATGGCACGGATCGGCTCGGCCAGCGCCTCGAGGTTGCGCTTGACGAAGGCGTGCTGGATCAGCGCACGCAGCCGGTCGTGGCGCGGCGGGTCGGTGGTGCCCAGCGTGGCGCCGGCGCGGCCGGGCAGCTCGGTCATCATGTTGCCGCTGGCCGACGAGTAGGTGCGCCAGTCCTGCACCGCGGCCAGCACGTCGGCGTGGCGCGAGAGGATCCACATCTGCGCCTCCTCGCTCCAGAAGCACGGGTACTCGTCGCGCAGCACCTTGTAGGCCGGGAACGGGTCGGCGCCGATCGCCGGCGAGAACGGGTCGAAGCGGAACATGGCGCGGTCTCCTGATCGGTTTGTGGCGCGATTCTGGGCGGCGCCGGCCAAGCCGAGGCGGTGAATGCTGCGGTGCGTACTTGCACTTTTGACGTACGATTGTGCGCATGCCGGCTGCTCCCGTCCGGCGCCGCGCGCGCCGCCATCTGCCCGCCTTCGCGCTCTACGGCGAGGCCGCGGCGCCCGGGCTGCCGCTGCTGCACGTCGAGGCGATCCAGACGCGCAGCCGTCTGTACGACTGGGAGATCGGCTCGCACGTGCACCAGGGGCTGCACCAGGTGGTCTGGGTGCACCAGGGGCCGGTGCAGTCGGTATTGGACGATTCGCGTGCGGCCGACCACGGGCCGCTGGCCATCACGCTGCCGCCCGGCGTGGCGCACGCCTTCCGCTTCTCGGCCGCCACCGACGGCCATGTGCTCACGTTCGACGCGCGCCCGCTCGCCGAGGGCGATGACCTCGGCCTGGCCGAGGCACTGACCGTGTTGTTCGCCAGCCCGCGTCGGCTGGTGATGACGGCGCCCGAGGCGGCGCGACTGCATGCGTTGTTCGCCGCGCTGGTGGCCGAGCACGAGAGTGCCGCGCCGGCGCCGGTGACGCTGTGGCTGGCGCGCGCGGTGGTGTGGCGCCTGGCCGAGCGGGCCTACTACGCCGATGGCGCCGCGCAGCGCGGCCGGCCACACGCGGTGGCGGCGCTGTACACGCGCTGGGTCGCGCTGATGGAGACGCATTACCGCGAGCACTGGCCGGTGACGCGCTACGCCCACCAGCTGGGCCTGAGCGCCGAGCGGCTGAACCGGCTGGTGCGCGCCGAAACCGGCCGCAACGCGCAGGCGCTGCTGCATGCGCGCCTGGTGCGCGAGGCGAGCCGCCGCCTGGTGCACATCGCCGCGCCGGTGTCGAGCATCGCGTTCGAGCTCGGCTTCGAGGACCCCGCGTACTTCTGCCGCTTCTTCAAGCGCCACACCGGGGCCAGCCCGCGCGACTACCGGGCGCAGATCGGCCCGGCGGCCGATGCGCCGCGCACGCGCTAGCATCGACGATGGCCGACGACGACAACGCGATGCTGGACGTGCTGGTGGTCGGTGCCGGCATCGCCGGCATCAGCGCGGCCTGGCACCTGCAGACGCTGTGCCCCGGCCGGCGCTTCGCCGTGGTGGAGGCGCGCGAGCGGCTCGGAGGCACCTGGGATCTCTTTCGCTACCCCGGCGTGCGCTCGGATTCCGACATGTTCACGCTCGGCTTCGCCTTCCGCCCGTGGCGCGACCCACGTGCGATCGCCGAGGCGCCGACGATCCTGCGCTACCTGCAGGACACGGTGCGTGAACACGGGCTCGAGCGCTACATGCGCTACGGCCTGCGCATGACACAGGCCGCCTGGTCGTCGGCCGAGGCGTGCTGGACGGTGAGCTTCGCGCCATCCACGCCGGGTGCAACGCCTCAGGTGCTGCGCTGCCGCTTCCTGCACCTGTGCACCGGCTACTACCGCTACGACCACGGCTACACGCCGGCCTTCGAGGGCGTGGCCGACTTCCGCGGCCGCGTCGTGCATCCGCAGGCCTGGCCCGAGGACCTGGACGTCGTAGGCCGGCGCATCGTGGTGATCGGCAGCGGCGCCACCGCGGTGACGCTGGTGCCGGCGCTGGCCGAACGCGGCGCGCAGGTCACGATGCTGCAGCGCTCGCCCACCTACCTGGTCAGCCTGCCGGCGCGCGACGCGGTGGCGGCGGGTTTGCAACGGGTGCTGCCCGGGCGCGCCGCGATCGCCTTGACACGCTGGAAGAACGTGCTGATGGCACTCGCCGTGTTTCAGCTCTGCCGGCGCCGGCCGTCGCGGGTGCGCGATGCGCTGATCCGCCGCGTCGCGCGCCAGCTGCCGCCGGGCTTCGATGTCGCCACGCATTTCACGCCGCGCTACAACCCCTGGGAGCAGCGGCTGTGCCTGGTGCCCGACGGCGACTTCTTCAAGGCGCTGCGCGCTGGGCGCGCCGAGGTCGTGACCGATACGGTCGATCGTTTCGTGCCCGACGGTGTACGGCTGGCCAGCGGCCGCGTGCTGCTGGCCGGCGTGGTGGTCACCGCCACCGGCCTGGAGCTGCAGCTGATGGCCGGCGCCACGGCCACGGTGGACGGCCACGTGGTGACGCCGGCCGACCTGGTGCCGTACAAGGGCGTGATGTACAGCGGGCTGCCCAACCTGGCGGCGACCTTCGGCTACACCAACGCGTCGTGGACGCTGAAGGCCGATCTCACCAGCCGCTGGGTGTGCCGTCTGCTCAACCACATGGCGGCCGGCGGTGTGCGGGTGGCCACGCCCACGCTGGCCGATGCGGCGATGCCGCGCGACCCGTTCGTCGACTTCTCGTCGGGTTACTTCCAGCGCCATCTGGACAGCCTGCCCCGGCAGGGCCGCGTGAAGCCCTGGAAGCTGAACCAGAACTATCTGACCGACCTGCTGAGCCTGCGCTTCGGTTGCATCGACGACAGCGCGCTGTGGTTTCAGCGTTGATGCCCGAAGGACTCACGATGACGCCGCAGCGCCTGCAGCCCCTGTACCACCGCGAACGCGCCGGCCGCGTGTTTGTGTTCGACGCCGGCGCCATGGCCTGGCAGGACACGGCCAACCCCGGCCTCAGGCTCAAGCCGGTGCGCAACGACGACGAGCGTGGCGAGTTCCTCGGCCTGGTGAGCTTTGCGCCGTTCGTGCGCAGCGCGCTGCACCAGCATCGCGGTGTGGCGACCAGCTTCGTGCTCGACGGCGGCCTCACCGACTACCAGGGCCCGATCAAGCGGCACCAGGTCGGCATCAACCGGCTCGGCTCGACGCACGATGCGATCTCGTACGAGCACACGACGCTGGTGGCGCGGCTGGAAGGCCCGGTGTGGTACCCGCCGCGCGAGGGCGAGCCGAGCGGCGTGCACGCCGGCTCGGCGCAGCGCGAGTTCGTCAACCCGGACCCCGACGTGCCGCCGGACATCAATGTGACGGTCGACGAACTCGCGCCGCAGCCCACCGGCATCGCCGGCGTGCGCCGGCAGGCGATCTACGACTATGCCGGCACCGGCACCACGCGCCGCCTGGTGCAGTGGCTGCTGCGGCCGACCAGCGAGTTGCCGGTGTGCCGCGCCGGCGACTGGATCGAGCTGTGGGTGCGCGGTGGTGAACTCGAGGTGAACGGCGAGCGGGCGTATGCCAACTGCTTCGTCGTGGTCGAGCCGGGCGCGGCCCTCACGCTGAAGTCACCGTTCGGGGCCTGCGTGCTGGCCTGGGCCGAGGGACGCGAGGTTTGGCCTGAAGGCAATGGCCTCGCGAACCTGTTTGGCTTCTAGGTGCCGCCCCGCCTACCCGCGAAAGATCGCCTCGAGATCGGCCTCTTCAGTCGCCGTCTCGAGCTTCATGCTGCCTTCGATGTGGTTCAGGTGCTCGAGCATCAGGCGCTCCGCGCGCGCGGCATCGCGTTTGGCGACGGCATCGATGATCTGCGAGTGTTCGTCGGCTCGACAACTGGTGGATGTCGGCGCGTCGTAGAGAAAGATCATCAGACAGGTCAATACCGAGAGTTCGCGCATGCTGCGCGCCAACGCGGTGTTGCCGGCCAGTTCCGCGGCCAGTGAGTGGAATTCGCCGGAAAGGCGAATGACCGCACGCTTGTCGTCCCGCCGACGGGCGTCCGCCTCGAGGTCCTGGTGGCGCCGCAGCTGGGCCAACTTCTCGGGCGTCAACGTCTCGATCAGTCGCCGCATGACGGCGGGTTCGATCAGCCGCCGGGCCTCGAAGACATCCAGCGCCTGCTCGATTGTCGGCTTGGCCACGTAGGCCCCGCGCTGCGGGTACAGCTCGACGATCTGCTCGTGCGCCAGGCGGGCCAGCACTTCCCGGATGCGGGCACGACTGACGTTGAAAATGTCGGCCAGGCGTTCCTCGACCAGCTTGGTGCCGGGATGCAGACGGTGCTCGAGGATCGCGACGTAGATCTTCTCGTAGATCTCGTCATGAGCGTTCTCGCGCTGCAGGCGAGCAGGCGAGGCACTCTTGCGCGCGGGTCGAGTCGGCATGGATGGGTTCAGCGTGCCAAGGGGATCGGACGCGATCCGCCTCGGGGCGCGGCAGCCATCGTGGTCCGAATGGCCGCCGATTGTAGGGATGCGCTTGCTCCCCAGGGCCGCGCCGAGAGGGTCGTCGCTCATCGCCAACCGAACAGTCGTCCCCATCCCTGGACGACCGCCGGGTCGAGGCCGACCGCACGTAGCTGACCCCACACCGTGGTGCTCACGGTGTCCAGCAGGGGGATGTCGAGTTCGGTCTCGACGGCCTGCGCCAACGGTGCCGCGCGCAGATTCGTGCAGAAGGTGGTGATGGCCTGCGGCCCCGCCGGGGCAACCTCGCGCATCAGTCCCATCAATTGCCCGGGTTCGACCAACGCGAAGTCGTGATTGACGCGGATGCCGAGATGGCGTTCGGCGACGACTTCGATGCCGATCGCGCGATAGTTGTCGACGATGCGCTGCTGGACGTCCGTGGTGTACGGCGTCACCAGTGCCAGACGCGTGATGCCGCGCAGCGCCAGCAGTTCGTTGAGAGCCAGCACCGCCGTGGTCGCCACGATCCCCGTGCGCTCGCGGATGCGTTCGACG
This sequence comes from uncultured Burkholderiales bacterium, assembly GCA_937871935.1. Lineage (GTDB taxonomy): Bacteria > Pseudomonadota > Gammaproteobacteria > Burkholderiales > Burkholderiaceae_C > JAEUPI01. Next base: position 14,712 of record CALMQI010000003.1, on the reverse strand, counting down.
AGCCGCCGGTCGGTGTCGAAGCCGAGCCAACCGGCCGATGTGCCGCTCCAGCCGATCACGTCCACTTTCGCGTCGGCCAGCAGTTCGGCCGCCGCCAGGATCTTGCTGTCGTCGAACTGCCCCAGCGCCGCGTCGGACAGCGCGATCTCGGTCACCCGGAATCGGGAGAAGTGTGCGCTCGCATTTGGTACTGACGTTGCCATGGAGCTGGTCAACGGCTCCAGGGCCGTGTTGGATGAGGGGGTGAGCACACCCAGGCGAACGGTTCGGGACACTGCCATTCCTCCAGACCGGAGCTGCTGAACGCCAGCAACCGTCCCATCATGCCTGCCGCGGTGACGTTTGTCGACATTAGTGTTAACACTGAAGCGAACAATATGATTGTTGACGAAGATGTCGACATGAGCTTGGCTCTTCCTGGCCTGGAGATTGCGATGAACCCCTGCGGGCCCAGGTCAAGAAGTCTGGATGCACCAGGACACTGCATGATGACCAGAAAGTCGACCCAATTGTTGACACAAACGGCGCAGAACACGACCGCCCTTGGTGCAAGGGCATGTCGGACATGAGCGAGCTGGACCTGGTGGTGCGCCGCGCGCTCGTGGCGACCGCCGCCGACACCTTCGAAGCCGATATCGGCGTCAAGGAAGGCCGGGTCGTGCTGCTGGGCCGCGGTCTGCCTGCAGGCCTGCGCGAGATCGATGCCGCCGGCCGGGTCGTCACACCGGGTGGGGTCGACGCTCACTGCCATCTGGATCAGCCGATGGAAGCGCCAGCTCGCATGGCCGACGACTTCGACACCGGGACCCGGTCGGCCGCCTGCGGCGGGACGACCACGGTGATTCCGTTTGCCGCACAAGCCAAGGGCCAATCGTTGCGCGCCGCGGTGGCGGACTACCACCGGCGGGCCGAAGGCAAGGCCCATGTCGACTACGCCTTCCATCTGATCGTGAGCGACCCGACGCCCCAGGTTCTGCACGACGAGCTGCCGGGCCTGATCCGCGAGGGCTATACCTCGTTCAAGATCTACATGACCTACGACGACCTGAAGCTCGACGACGGTCAGATGCTCGACGTGCTGGCGGTGGCGCGGCAGCACGGCGCGATGGCGATGATTCATGCCGAGAACGCCGACTGCATCGAGTGGCTGACCAAGAGGCTCGAGGCTGCCGGTCGCACGGCACCGCGCTTCCACGCGCAGGCGCGGCCGATGCTGGTCGAGCGCGAGGCCACCCATCGCGCCATCTCGCTGGCCGAGCTGGTCGACGTACCCATCCTGATCGTGCACGTGTCCGGGCGCGAAGCTGTCGAGCAGATCCGCTGGGCACGGGCGCAGGGCCTCCAGGTCTTCGCCGAGACGTGCCCGCAGTACCTGTTCCTGACCGCCGCCGACCTGGGTATCGACGACAGTTATCACGGCGCCCGGTGCGTGTGCAGTCCGCCACCGCGCGACAAGCGCAACCAGCAGGTGATCTGGGACGGCTTGAACGACGGCTTGTTCACCATCTTCAGCTCCGACCACGCGCCGTTCAAGTTCGACGCGCCGGACGGCAAGAAGCCCGGCGGCGCGGAGGTGCCGTTCCGCCACATCCCGAACGGCATCCCGGGCATCGAGACGCGCCTGCCGCTGCTGTACTCCGAGGGTGTGCTGGCCGGGCGCCTGACGCTCAACCGCTTCGTCGAGCTGACCGCCACCAATCCCGCCAAGGCCTACGGGCTGCATCCGCGCAAGGGCACGATCGCCGTGGGCAGCGACGCCGACCTGGTGATCTGGAACGAACGCGAATTCGTGCTCGACAACGCCGCGCTGCACCACGCCGTCGACTACACGCCGTACCAGGGGCAGACCCTGCGCGCGTGGCCCGGCATCACCCTGGCCGGCGGCGAGGTCGTGTGGGACGGCTCGTTCCATCCGCGCGCCGGGCGGGGCATGTTCCTCGCCTGCGGCGCCCCGTCGCTGTCGCCGGCACGCACGAGGGTGGTCCCATGACACGCATCCTGCTGATCAACCCGAACATCTCCGACAGCGTCAGCGAGCTGATTCGCGCCGAGGCACTCCGCAGCGCGGCCAGCGACACGGTCGTCGAGGTGCTGACCGCGCCGTTCGGCGTGGCCTACATCGAAACTCGCTTCGAGGCCTTGATCGGCGGTTACGCGACCGCCCAGCTGGCCGCCGAGCACCATGCACGATTCGACGCCGTGATCGTGGCCGCCTTCGGCGACCCCGGCCTGTCGGCGTTGCGCGAGGCGCTGCCGGTACCGGTGACCGGTCTCACCGAAGCGGCCCTGGCCAGCGCCCACCTGCTCGGCCACCGCATCTCGATCATCGCGATCTCGCAGCGCATACAGGCCTGGTACCGGGAGGTCGTCGAGGCCTATGGCTTCGCCTCGCGTCTGGCCAGCATCCGCGCGCTCGACCGGCCGCTGGCCCGCATCGGCGGCGTGCAGGATGAGCACGCCCACGCGCTGAAGGCGCTGGCCGAACGCGCGGTCGACGAGGACGGCGCCGAGGTCATCGTGCTGGCCGGCGCGCCGCTGGCCGGCCTGGCGCGAACACTTGCCGGCCAGTTGCCGGTGCCAGTGGTCGACGGTGTATCGAGCGCCATGCGCCACGCACAGAGCCTGGTGTCGATGCAGCCCGGACGCGCCTTGCGCGGCAGCTTCGGCCCGCCACCCGCCAAGCCTCACCAAGGTCTTCCACCGGCCATCTCGGCACTGCTCGAGCGCGGCCGGGCCTGAACCGAATCACCCACCACCACCACCACCACCACCAGGAGCCCCGCCCATGCCCCGCATCGTCACCTCAGCCTGCGCCCTCGCGCTTGCCGCCTGCCTGATGGCAAGCGCCCACGCGCAGGACAGGCTCAAGCTCAAGATCATCGGTCAGCCACTGGCCACCGGCCTGATCCAGAAGAACAAGGAACAGCCGTTCTTCGAGAACTTCGCAACCAGGACCGGTCTGCCGATCGATGCCGACTACAAGCCGATCGACACGCTGGGCATCAAGGACACCGAACAGCTGCGTGTCATGAAGGCCGGCCTGTTCGACATTGTCTCGTTGCGGGTGTCGCAGAACTCGCGCGACGAGCCGACGCTGCTCGGGCTGGATCTCGTCGGCGCGAGCCCCGACTACGCCACCGGGCGCAAGGTGGCCAAGGCCTACTTCGATACCGTCGACGCGCGGCTGCAGCAGCAGTTCAACGTCAAGCTGCTCGGCGTGTGGCCGTTCGGGCCGCAGATCCTGTTCTGCAAGAAGCCGATCGCCAAGCTGGCCGACGTCAAGGGCCTGAAGGTGCGCGTGTACGACCAGAACCTGGCCAAGTTCATCGAACTGGTCGGTGGCACACCGGTGCCGATCTCGTTCGCCGACACGCACCAGTCGCTCTCGCTCGGCGTCGTCGACTGTGCCATCACCGGACCCAGCTCGGCCAATTCGGCCGGCTGGCCCGAAGTGACGACGCACCAGTTGCCACTGGGCTTTCAGATGGCGCTCAACGGCTACGCGATCTCGATGAAGACCTGGAACGCACTCAAGCCCGACCAGCAGGCCAAGCTGAAGGCCGCGATCGACGGGCTGACCGAGGAAATCTGGAAGTACAGCGAGGAGCTGTTCCAGGACGCGCTGAACTGCAACGCCGGCAAGGACCCTTGCACCACCGGCAAGAAGTTCAAGCTCGTCAACGTGCCGGTGTCGCCCGCCGACGGCGAGCTGGTGCGCAGCGCCGTTAGCAAGGTCAGCCTGCCCGTGTGGGCCGAGGTCTGCGACAAGTCGAATCCGGACTGCTCGAAGAAGTGGACAGCCACCGTCGCGCCGGTGCTGGGGCTGAAATGAGCGCGGCACCGGGCGCGCCTGCGATGGGCACCCGCTCGGTGCCCGCCCCCGGAGCCCTCCCGGCGCCGGTGAGCCGTGAACGGAGGTCCACGATGAAGGATCGCATCGAAAGCATCCTGGCCAATGTGTTCGGCGGCATCTTCTTGTTGCTGTCGGTGGTGGTCGTGGTCGAGACCGTCAGCCGCAAGCTGTTCAACGTCTCGCTGCAAGGCGCCGACGAGTTGGGCGGCTATGCGCTGGCAGTGGGCTCGACGATCGCCTTCAGTCTGGCGCTGATGGGCCGCAACCACATTCGCGTCGACGTCTTTCACGAACGCTTCCCGCGTGGCGTGCAGGCTGCGATGAACTGGCTGTCGATCGTCTCGCTGGCGGCGCTCGGCATCTTCATCGTCTGGATCGCGTTCAAGGTCATCGGCGATACACGCCAGTACGGCAGCACGGCGCAGACGCCATGGGCGACGCCGCTGATCTGGCCGCAGAGCGTGTGGTTCGCAGGGCTGGTGACGTTTGCGCTGGTGGCGTTCGGCTACGCCGTGCGCGCCACCCGACTGCTGCTGACCCGACAGATCGACACGCTGAATCACGATTTCCACCCGAAGAGTGCGAAGGAGGAGCTCAAGGAGGAGCTCGAGGATCTCGCGCAACGCCAGACTGTCGAAGAAGGAGCCAAGCCATGAGCGTCGGAGTATTCAGCGCTGCGTTCGTGCTGATGATCGGCATGATGCTGATCGGTGTGCCGATCGCCGTGTCGATGGCGGTGATCGGCATCGTCGGCGGCATCGCTGCCTACGGCGTGCCGTTCATGGACTCGATCGCGCCGGTAATCTGGGGCGTGCAGAACGAGAACCTGCTGACCTCGATACCGCTGTTCGTGCTGCTGGGCGAACTGCTGCTGCGCTCGGGCATCGCGGATCGCATGTACATCGCGCTGTCGGCCTGGCTCGGCCGCCTGCCCGGCGGGCTGCTGCACACCAACATCGGCAGCTGCGCCTTGTTTGCGGCGACCTCGGGTTCGTCGGTGGCCACCGCGGCCACCATCGGCACGGTGGCGCTGCCGTCGCTGCAGAAGCGCGGCTACTCGATGCGCGCGTCGCTCGGTTCGCTGGCTGCCGGCGGCACGCTGGGCATCCTGATTCCGCCGAGCGTGAACATGATCGTCTACGGCTCGCTGACCAACAACTCGATCGGCAAGCTGTTCATCGCCGGCATCATTCCGGGGCTGGTGCTCACCGGCTGCTTCATGCTGTGGATCTGGGTCTCCAGCGTCGCCAGCGGGACCGTCAAGCGCGAAGACAAGGTGCCGCTCGATCAACGGCTGCGCACGCTGCAGTTCCTGGTGCCGCCGCTGGTCGTGTTCGGCATCGTCATGGGGAGCCTGTACTTCGGCATCGCCACCACCACCGAAAGCGCCGCACTCGGCGTGATCGCCGCGTTGCTCTTCGTCTGGCAATCGGGCAAGCTGAGCTGGGAGGTGCTGCGCACCTGTTTCATCTCGACCGCACGCGTCAGCGGCATGATCCTGCTGATCATCATGGCCGCGTTCATCCTGAACCTGACCATCAGCCTGACCGGCGTGGCCGACGCGATGACCAAGGCGGTGACCTCGCTCGGCCTGTCGGCGACGACGATGATCCTGGTGCTGATCGTCTTCTACCTGATCCTCGGCATGTTCATGGACGTGCTGTCGATGCAGGTGGCGACGATCCCGATCACCTACCCGATCGTCACTGCGCTTGGCGTCGATCCGATCTGGTTCGGCATCTTCATCGTGCTGATGTGCGAGCTCGGCCTGATCACGCCGCCGGTGGGTATGAACCTGTTCGTCGTGCATGGCATCCGGCGCGACAAAGGTGGCATCGAGGATGCCATCTGGGGCGCCTTGCCCTACGTGCTGATCATGATCGGCTTCACGCTGCTGCTGATCGCGGTGCCGGGCCTGGCCACCTGGCTGCCGGCCAAGATGTGAGTGCTGCGGACATGAGCGAGCCCTTGTGGCGGTTGTCTGCCGGCGAATTGCAGCGGCGCTATCGCGACGGGAGCTTGAACCCGCAAGCCGTGGCCCAAGCCTGCCTCGAACGCCTGGACGCGGTGAATCCGCGCCTGAACGCGGTGGTGGTTCGGCGCGACGAGGCGCTGCGCGCCGAGGCCACGGCCTCGGCGCAGCGCCATGCGTGCGGAGCGCCGCTGTCGGTGCTCGACGGCATTCCGCTGACGGTGAAGGACAGCCTGCTGACGGCCGACATGCCCACGAGTTGGGGCACGGTTGCGCTGCGTGATCACCGTCCCGGCCACGACGAATTCGCGGTCGGCCGTGCACGCGCAGCCGGCGCGCTGATCATCGGCAAGACCAATGTCCCCGAGTTCGCCCTCGAGGGCTACACGGCCAACCCGGTCTATGGTGTCACCGGCAATCCGTGGGCGCCGCAACTGACACCGGGCGGCTCGAGCGGCGGCGCTGTCGCGGCGGTGGCGGCCGGCATTGCGCCGCTGGCGATCGGCCAGGACGGCGGCGGCTCGATCCGGCGGCCGGCCTCGCACACCGGCATCGTCGGACTCAAGCCGTCGCTGAGCGCGTGGCCGCGCCAGCATGTGCTGCCCAGCCTGCTGCTGGATTTCGAGGTCATCGGGCCGCTCGCCCGCACGGTGGCCGATGCTCGACTGCTGTTCGAGGCGCTGCGCGGGCCCGCCGCTGCTGATCGATCGTCACTCGCGGCGGCGCGAGCCGCACAGGAGCCACTGCCGAGCGGCCCGTTGCGCGTGCTCTACGTCGAACGATTGGGTGAGGCGCCGCTGGACCCGCAGATCGCCGACCGCGCGCGCCAGGCGGTGAAGCAACTGGCCGCGCTGGGGCATCGCGTCGACGAAGGACCCTTGCCGCTGGACCTCGCCTTCTTTGCCGAGGCCTGGCCGCAGATCGGCCAGATCGGCATGGCCAGCCTGTTCGATCAGCATCCGGATTGGCAGGCGCAAGCCTCGCCGAAGTACCGGGAGATGGCCGATGTCGGGCGACGCTTGCCGGCGAGCCGGCTCTGGCAGATCGTCGAGCGCGTGACGCAGCTGCGCCGCGACTGCGCGTCCTTGTTTGAACGTGTCGACGTCATCGTGACGCCCACGGCCGCGGCGTTGCCGTGGCCCGCGCACGAGGCGTTCCCGCGTGAGATCGATGGCCGGGAGGTCGGCCCGCGCGGCCACGCCATCTACACCGGCTGGGTCAATGCCGCGGGGCTGCCGGCGCTCGCGCTGCCGACGATGCCGTCGTCGGCAGGCCTGCCCATCGGCATCCAGCTGATCGGCCGCTACGGCAGCGACGACCTGCTGCTCGGCCTGGGCGAGGCCTACGAAGCAGCGCAGCCCTGGGCCGACCGCTGGCCCACGCTGTGACGAAGGATGCCAGCGTGACGCCAGTCGACAGCGTGGTCGAGGCGCTGGTGCAGGCGCGCCGCAGCCGGCAGCCGGCCGGGGCAGCGCAGCTGCCGCTGCAAGACGCGGCGGCGGCCTACGCAGTCCAGGACGGCGTTGCGCGCGCATTGGGCTGGTTTGCCGGGCATCGACCCGCGCACTGGAAGTCCGGCGGCCCCTCTCGCGCGAGTGTGCTGACGCACGCGCCGCTGCCGCCCGACGGGGTGTGGACCAGCCCGGCCGATGCCCGTCATTGGCCGTTCCGGCAACGCGGCATCGAGGCCGAGGTGGCGCTACGCCTGCGACGAGATGTCGACGCCACGATCGCCGCGCGCCTCGACCTGCAGGCGGCCACCGCCCTCGTCGACGCGATGTGCGTCTCGATCGAGATCGTCGATTCGCGCTGGGTCGAGGCCCTGGACGCGCCAGCGCTGCACAAGCTGGCCGATCTGCAGACCCACGGCGCATTGGTGCTCGGTGAATGGGTCCCGTTCGAATCGCGCGACTGGTCACGGCAGACCTGCCGCGTGACGATAGGTGAACGACCCCTGGCCGAGTTTCGTGGCAGCCACGCGCTGGCCGATCCGCTGTTCGTGCTGCCCCATTGGCTGCGCCATGCCACACGCGGCGGCGACGAGGTGCCAGGCGGCACCGTAGTTACCACCGGCACCTGGTGCGGCCTGCTCGACGCATTACCCGGCGACCACGTGGTCGCCGATTTTCCCGGCATCGGTCGGGCCGAAGTCCGGCTCTGACCGACGCGATCCTCCACTCGAAGGTCTTCATGATTGCCCTGAACAACCATCCCAGCGGTCGCCACTTCCTGCAGATCCCCGGCCCGAGCCCGGTGCCCGATCGCATCCTGCGCGCCATCAGCCTGCCGACCATCGACCATCGCGGTCCCGAGTTCGCTCGCCTGGGCCAGAAGGTGGTTGCCGGTATGCAGCAGATCTTCCAGACGCGCCATCCGGTGGTCATCTATCCGGCCTCGGGCACCGGCGCGTGGGAGGCGGCACTGGTCAACACGTTGAGCCCGGGCGACACCGTGCTGATGTACGAGACCGGTCACTTCGCATCGCTGTGGCAGAAGATGGCCACCAGGCTCGGGTTGGAGCCGGAGTTCCTCGCCCTGCCGGGCACCGACCCGGCTACGGGATTGCCCAACAGCTGGCGACACGGTGTGCGGGCTGACCTGATCGAGGAGCGGCTGCGCCGTGACAGCGCGCACCGCATCCAGGCCGTGTGCGTGGTGCACAACGAAACCTCCACCGGGGTCACGTCGGACATCGCCCGCGTGCGTAAGGCCATCGACGCCGCGCGCCACCCGGCACTGCTGCTGGTCGACACCATCTCGGGACTGGCCAGTGCCGATTTCCGCCACGACGAATGGGGGGTCGACGTCACCATCAGCGGGTCGCAGAAGGGTCTGATGCTGCCGCCGGGCATCAGCTTCAATGCGCTGTCACCGAAGGCGCTGGCGCGCAGCAAGACTGCGCGGCTGCCGCGCGCCTATTGGGGCTGGGACGAGATCGTCGAGATGAGCGCGGGCGGCTACTGGCCGTACACACCCAACACGAATCTGCTGTACGGCCTGAGCGAGGCGCTCGACATGATCCTCGAACAGGGGCTGCCGGCGATCTTCGCGCGGCACCAGCGCTGGGCGGCCGGCGTGCGCAGCGCCGTGCGCGCCTGGGGGCTGGCGACGCAGTGCGCCGATGACGAACTGCACTCGCCGGTGCTGACCGGCGTGGTGACGCCGCCCGGCATCGACGCCGACGCAGTGCGCCGGCTCATCCATGACCGCTTCGACCTGTCGCTGGGCACCGGCCTCGGCAAGCTGAAGGGCAGGATGTTTCGCATCGGGCATCTCGGCGACTGCAACGACCTCACCGTGATGGCCACACTGGCCGGCGTCGAGATGGGGCTCAGGCTGTCGGGCGTGCCACTGGCCGGCAGTGGCGTGGCGGCGGCGATGGAACATTTCGCCCGGCCGCGCGCCGAGACCTTGAGCGCCACCCGCTAGAGTGATGGGATAGCCCGCTAGAGTGATGGGTATGGCCCGTCGGGCCTCCAGCCGGGAAAGGGAACCCTCGTGAGCCCGGATACCCAGAGCATCGTCTGCAGCCCGTTGGAACATGCGCCCCTGCAATGGGCCCGCGAGTTGCTGGCGAACGGTGAAGCGATCGAGCTGCTGACCAATCCATCGCTCGGGCTGCGCTTCCCGATTCGAGACGGCATTCCCACCTTCGTCGAAGCGCATCAGATCACCGGCATCAACGGCCGCTTCCGCCGGATCTACGACGATTGGGCGCCGTTCTACGACCTGCTCAGCCGAGTCGGGCTCTATGTTCTGGGTGTGTCGGAGGTCAAGTTGCGGCGGGACTTCGTCGGCAGCCTGGACATCAAGCGGGGTGACCGTGTGCTGGCGACGTCGGTCGGCACCGGTTCGGATCTGCCGTTCCTGCCGCCGGACTGTCGCTTCCACGGGCTCGATCAATCACCCGAGATGCTCAGGATCTGCCAGAAGAAGGCGCTCAAGCTGGGCCTCAGCGCCGAGTTGTTCGTCGGTCAGGCGGAGAACCTGCCCTTCGTCGACGCCAGCTTCGACATGGTCTATCAGATGGGGGGCATCAACTTCTTCGGCGACCAGGCGATGGCGATTCGCGAGATGGTCCGCGTGGCCCGGCCCGGCTCGAAGATCGTCATCATGGACGAGACCGAAAAGGTCGCGCGCCGACTCGAGCACATCCCGGGCATCCGCGACTGGTTCCGCCATCAGCGGCGGCCGATCGTGGCGCCGATCGCGTTGATACCGCCCGGCATGGAGCAGCTCGAGTCGCGCGAACTCTGCCGCGGCCAGGCCTGGTACCTGAGTTTCAGGACGCCCCACTGAGCGAGGTGCTCCGCCGAGCGCTTCACTCGACGAGCTCGTCGGCGCGCACCAGCAGTGTTTGAGGAATCGTCAGGCCCAGCGCCTTGGCCGTCTTCATGTTGATGACGAGCTCGAAGGTCGTCGGCTGCAGTACCGGCAGCTCGGCCGGCCTGGCGCCAGCGAGCACCCTGCCGGCGTACCGGCCGGTCTGCACGTAGACGTCGGTGAAGCTGGGGCCGTAGCTCATCAGGCCACCGTCGACGACGGCATTGCGCTGCTCATAGATCGCCGGCAGCGCGTGACGGGCGGCCAGCTCGACGAATTGCCGGTGGCGCGTGCCGAACAGCGCGTCGGTGCCGATCAGCAGCGCGTCGGGTCGCGAGCGCATCAGCGCCGCGAAGGCCGTGTCGATCTCGGCTTCGGTTCCCGCTCGTGCGACCTGCAGCTTCGTCCCTGCGACCCGGGCGGCTGCCGTCACCCCGCGCACCTGGTCTTCGGCGGACGGCGTGTTGGGGTTCACCATCATCGCCAGCAGCTTCGCCTTTGGCAGCAGCTGAAGCAGCAGCTCGAAGCGTTTGGGCATCAGGTCGGCCGTCAGGAAGCTGATGCCGGTGACGTTGCCGCCGGGCCGACTCAGGCTTTGCACCAGGCCCAGCTTGACCGGATCGCCTCCTGCCGTGAACACGATCGGCAGCGTCGAGGTCGCCGCCTTGGCCGCTTGCGCCGCACGGGGTCCTCCGGTCGCGACGAGCAGATCGACCGGCCTGCGCACGAGTTCGGCCGCCATGGCGGCCAGGCGGTCGTAGTCGCCATCGGCCCAGCGGAACTCGATGGTCACGGTCTGGCCGTCGACAAAGCCGGCCTGCTCGAGCCCGCGCCGAAAGGCCACCAGGCGGTCGGCCGACTCGGTACGCGACACGCCACTGAGGTAGCCGATGACCGGCACGGGCGCACGCTGGGCGAACGCCGGCCGCTGGATCGACAAGAGGCAGCTGCCGACGGACAGTGCGAAGCCGCGCCGGTTCATTCGATCCCGTCTCCCGCCGGCCGCCCTGGCTGCCGCCAGCCTAGGCCTTGCGCGACTTGGCGACGATCTCTTCGGCCTTGGTGATCAGGCCGGGGTGGATCTGCGCCTTCCACTGCGCGTAGGTGCGCCGCGTCGCGATCTGCCAGGCGTTGGTCTCCGCCGGCGACGGCTGGTGCACCGCGACGCCGAGGGCGCTGACGCGCTGCACGTCCTCGGCGAAGAGCTTGCGCACCAGCGCCACCTGCTGCTTGGCGGCGTCCTGCGCCGCCTCGCGAACGGTCTTCTGGTCCGCGGCGGTCCAGCTCTGCCAGATCGGCGCGGCGATCGCGAACAACAGGATGTCGTTCGAGTAGTTCCACTTCGTCACGTACTTCTGGCCCAGCGTGTGGATCTTGGCGGCCAGGAACACCTCGAGCGGGTTCTCCTGCGCGTCGACGGCGCCCGAGGCCAGCGCCGGCTGCGCGTCGGCCCAGCTCATGAAGGTGGGGTTGGCGCCCATCGAGCCCATGATGTCGCCGTACATCGGACTGCCGACCACGCGCACCTTGATGCCTTTCAGGTCCTCGGGCTTGACGATCGGCCGCTTGCTGTTGCTGATCTGGCGGTAGCCGGTCTCGCCGACGGCCAGCGGCTCGGCGCCGGCCTTGCGCACGAGCGCGAAATACTCGTCCATGAAGGCGGCGTTGCCGGTCACCGCGTCCCAGGCCTTGTGGTCGGGGAACAGGAAGGGCAGCGTGAACACACCGAGCTCGCGCACCGTGCCGCTCCAGTTGATCGGCGCACCGCACAGCACGTCGATGATGCCCTGGCGCATGGCCGAGAACTCGCGGTCCTGCTGGCCCTGCACCAGCGAGGCGCCGGGGTACTGCTTGATGTTGATGCGCCCGGCCGTGCGTTCGCGCACCAGGTTGCCGAAGATCTCGCCGCCCTTGCCCCAGGCAAAGGCCGGCGGCACCACGGTGGACATCTTGTATTCGGCGCGATAGGCGCCTTGCGCGTGCGCGAAGCGCGGGATGCCCAGCGTGGCGGGTGCCAGCAGGGCGGCGCAGCGGATCAGGGTACGGCGATTCATCGTCATTACTGTGTCTCCTCTCAATAACCCAGGTTTCTCGGCAGCCACAAGGCCAGCTCCGGCACGAACAATACCGCGAGTGCGGCGATGGCGAACGACACCAGCAGCCAGCCGACCCACGGCACGGTCTGCTCCATGCGCACGCCGGCCAGCCGGCAGGCGACCATCAGGTTCACCGCCATCGGCGGCGTGAACTGGCCGAGCGCGACGTTCATCGTCAGCAGCACGCCGAACCACACCGGGTCCCACTGGAAGGCCAGCATCAGCGGATACAGCAGCGGCAGGAAGATCAGGAAGATCGACACGCCGTCGAGGAACATGCCGACGATCGTCAGCGCGACGAACAGCAGCATCAACGTGCCGGTCGAACCGAGTCCGAGCCCCTTGACCGCCGCCACCACCGGGTCGGCCAGCCCGAGCGTGTTGACCACGTAGGCAAACACGCCGGCCAGCGCGATGACGATCATGATCACCGCCGAGATTTCGCTCGCCTCGCGGAAGATGCTCCACAGGTCGCGCCAGCCGATCGAGCGGTGCACCACCAGCCCGAGGAAGAGGCCGTAGACGACCGCCACCACAGCAGCCTCGGTCGGCGTGAACCAGCCCGCGCGCATGCCGCCGAGGATGAGCACCGGGGCGGCCAGCCCCCACGACGCGCCGGCCAGCGAGCGCCAGAAGGCGGGGCGCGGCAGCTCGCGCTCGTGCTGGCCGAAGCCGTGGCGGCGGCTCAACCAGACGGCCGGCACGATCAACGCGAGGCCGGCCAGCACGCCGGGCACCATGCCGGCGGCGAACAGCGCCGGCACGCTGGCGCCGGGCACGTTGACGCTGTAGACGACGAAGGCGATCGACGGCGGGATCAGGATGTCGGTGGCCGCCGCGGCGCCGACCACGCTGGCCGAGAACGGGTTCGGATAACCCGCGCGTGCCATCGCCGCGATCATCACCCCGCCGACCGCCGCCGCGTTGGCCGGGCCCGAGCCCGAGATGCCGCCGAGCACCATGGCCACCAGGATCGCCACCATCGGCAGCATGCCCGGCGCACGGCCAACGCAGGCCTGCGCGAACAGCACCATGCGCTGCGCGACGCCCGAGCGGTCGAAGATCGAGCCGACCAGCACGAACATCGGCAGCGCCAGCAGCGGGTACTTGGCGATGCCGGCGTGCAGGTTCTGCGGTGCGGCGAGCAGGCCCCAGTACGGCGCGTCGGGCGCCGCGATCGCCATCGCCAGCATGCCGCCGGCACCGAGCGCCACCGCGATCGGCACGCCGGCGACCATCAGCACGACGAAGACGACGAAGAGCAGCGTGCCGATCATGGCGTGGGTGCGGGGTTCATCCCGGCGGCAGCGCCGGATCGGTGGCGACGAAGTCCACCGGGTCGGCGTGCCAGGCACGAAAGCCGAGCCACAGCGCGCGCAGCGTCAACGCCGCGGTCAGCAACGGCACCGGCGCGGTGAACCACCAGCGCGGCACGCCCAGGCCCATCGAGGTCTCGGCCCAGCGCAGCTCGTCGGCCACCATGCGCGCGAACAGGAAGGTCAGCACGCCGAACACCGCCGCGGTAGTGCCGGCCGACAGCAGGCGCAGCGCGCGGCGGCGCGCCGGGCCGCCGCGGTCGTAGAACGCCTCGATGCGGATGTGCGCGTCGCGCACCACCGCGGCGCTGGCGCCGGCCAGCGTCATCACCACCATCAGCACGATCGAGATCTCTTCGCTCCAGGCGAACGACTGGTCCGTGACGTAGCGGGTGACCACGTTGAGCAGCGTGATCAGCACCAGCGCGGCCATGCACAGCACCGATACCACCTCCTCGGGCGTGACGCGCCGGGTCATGAAGACTTGGCCAGCGCGCGCAGGCAGGCGATGCACAGGCAGCCGTCGAACTCGCGCTGCAGGGCGGCGAGCCGTTCGGCGCCCAGTGTCACCGTGGTGCAGGCGCAGGGCCGGTCGTCGTGCATGCCGCAGTGGAACGCGGCGCCGCAGCGGGGGCAGGTCGCGTCGAGCGGCTGCGGCGCCGGATCAGGCACCGAACAGACCCTGGTGCTGCTGGCGCAGCAGGTTCTTCTGCACCTTGCCCATCGTGTTGCGCGGCAGCTCGTCGACGATGAACACCTGCTTGGGCACCTTGAAGTTCGCGATCCGCGCCTTCAGCGCGTGCTGCGCGTTGTCGCGCGGGTCCATGTGCTGAGGGTGCTGCGGGTCGGCGCCGAAGTGCTCGGGCTGGACCCGACCTTCCCGCTCAAGTTCATGATCTATTTCCTGATCGTCGTTTCGGTGGGCGGTACGACCACGATCACCGGTCCGTTGCTCGCGGCGTTGCTGCTAGGCATCGCCGACGTCGCGGGCAAGTACTACGTGCCCAAGCTCGGCGCCTTCATCGTCTTTGTGCTGATGATCGCCATCCTGCTGTGGCGGCCGCAGGGGCTGTTCACGCGCGAGGCGCGGCGATGAGCGTCCAGCGCAGGCTGGCCGCTGCCTCGCGCTGGCGCGCCTGGGGGGCGGTGGCG
>CALMQI010000002.1 GCA_937871935.1 uncultured Burkholderiales bacterium | reverse complement strand
GTCACTCACCGAGAACATGATCCCGGCGAACAACCCCGGCCCTTGCGCTTCCGTCGGCGTCCAGCTGAACGTTCGCGTCGCCGCCTCGAACGTCGCGCCCGCCGGCAAGCCGCTCGCACTAAACGTGAGGGTGTTGGCCGGCAGATCCGCATCGAGGGCAGCGGGCGCACCGACTCGGGGGTCCATGCCCATGCGCAGGTGTTTCATTTTGACGCAGCGTGGAAACACGGGGCCGACAAACTGCGGCTGGCTTTGCAGACCGGACTCCCGCGCAGTATTCAATTAAAGACATTGCGGGCGGTATCGGCAAAATTCCACGCCCGCTTCAATGCGAAGGGAAAGATCTACCGCTATCATGTGCATCTCGGCGCGGCGGATCCCTTCGAGGTGAATTACTGCTGGTCGCTCAACCGCGAGCTCGACTGGCCGGCGGTGCAGGCCGCGGCCGGCGAGGCGGTGTTCAACGCGGCGGCCTGTGGCGCCACGCTGCCGCCTTGGTCGGCTGCGCATGCCTACACCAACCTCTACGGTCCGAAGAGCCCGATCACGGCCACCGTGGCCGGCAACGTGCGGGTCACGGCGGTCGGCCGCGAGTACGACACGCACCACATCGTGCTCGACTTCGGCGCGATGCCGTTCCCGGTGCTCGAGGGCCAGTCGATCGGCATCATTGCGCCGGGCGTGGATTCGCAGGGCCGGCCGCACCATGCGCGGCAGTATTCGATCGCCAGCCCGCGCAACGGCGAGCGGCCGGGCTACAACAACCTGTCGCTAACGATCAAGCGCGTGCTGGAGGACCACCAGGGCAAGCCGGTGCGCGGCGTGGCGTCGAACTACATGTGTGACCTCAAGGTCGGTGACACGGTCCAGGTGATCGGCCCGTTCGGCACCAGCTTCCTGATGCCGAACCACCCGCGCTCGAACATCGTGATGATCTGCACCGGCACCGGCAGCGCGCCGATGCGCGCGATGACCGAATGGCGCCGCCGCCTGCGCGCCAGCGGCAAGTTCGAGGGCGGCAAGCTGATGCTGTTCTTCGGCGCACGCACGCAGGCCGACCTGCCGTACTTCGGCCCGCTGATGAACCTGCCGAAGGACTTCATCGACATCAACTTCGCCTTCTCGCGCACGCCCGACGCCCCCAAGCGCTACGTGCAGGACTTGATGCGCGACCGCGCGGCCGACCTGGGTGAAGTGCTGAAGGATCCGAACACCTGCCTCTACGTCTGCGGCCTGAAGGCGATGGAAGACGGCGTGGTGCTCGCGCTGCGCGACGTGGTGCAGCGTTCGGGCGGCCATTGGGAGACCACTGCCGCCGCGCTCAAGCGCGAAGGGCGCCTGCACCTCGAGACCTACTGATCGGCGCGCGCGCCGGGCCTTCGCGCGTTGTTGGCGCGAGCCCTATCGGCGAGCCGGCCAGCGCGGTATCCTGAGCCGATCCGCGGCCCGATGACGCCTTGCACACCGACGACGATCCCACCTTGCCGCTGCCGGCGCGCCGCAGCGGCAATGCGTTGCCCGACGGCACGCAACTGGCGGAATTCCAGATCCGCGGCACCGTCGGCGAAGGCGGCTTCGGCATCGTCTACATGGCCTGGGACGGCGTGCTCAAACGCCAGGTGGCGATCAAGGAATACGTGCCGTGGTCGCTGGCCGGCCGCGTCGGCTCGCGTGTGTTGCCGAGTTCCGATTCGGCCGTCGAGACCTTCGAGCTGGGCCTGCGCAGTTTCATCAACGAAGCGCAGCTGCTCGCCAGTTTCGACCACCCGTCGCTGCTGAAGGTCTATCGCTTCTGGGAGGACAACGGCACTGCCTACATGGTGATGCCGTTCTATCGCGGCGTCACGCTCAAGCGGGCGCTGGCCAAGCTGGGCGCCGCGCCCGAGGAAGGGTGGCTCAAGCAGCAGCTCGGCCACCTGTTCGACGCACTGGAAGTGATGCACGCCGCGAGCTGCTTCCATCGCGACATCGCGCCCGACAACATCCTGCTGCTCGACGAGGGCATTCCACTGCTGCTGGACTTCGGCGCGGCGCGGCGTGTCCTCAGCGACCGCACCCAGACCTTGACGGCGTTTCTCAAGCCCGGGTATGCGCCGGTGGAGCAGTACGCCGTGATGCCGCACATGAAGCAGGGGCCATGGACCGACCTGTACGCGATGGCGTCGGTGGTGCACTACGCGATCACCGGACACACGCCGCCGGAAGCGGTGGCGCGTCTGCTCAGCGACACCGCCGTGCCGCTGGCGCAGGCTGCGGCGGGCCGCTACAGCGACGCCTTCCTGCGCGCGATCGACCACGCGCTGGGCGTGCGGCCCGAGCAGCGGCCGCAAAGCGTGGCGCAGATGCGCTCCGAGCTCGGCCTGCAACCACCGAAAGGCTCTGCCTGCAAGCCCGGCGCGATCCCCACCGCGCCGCAGGCCTTCGACTCGCGGCCGGCGCCGCTGGACGATGCCACTTTGTCGCCGGCCGCGCACGAGCGTGGGCCGCCGCCGCGCGCTGCGGCGAGCGCGTCCGCCTCGGCCGCGCGACGCCGGGTGGCCGGCTTGGCCGGCGCGTCGGGCTTGGCCGCGGTGGCGGCACTCGGCTGGTGGGCGCTGCAGCCTTCGGCCCCTGTCGCGTCCACCGCCCCGACGCCAGCGCCGGTGGGCGCGGCGGCGGCAGTCGAAGGCTTCCGCTCGAATGACCTGCCGAGCCCGGTGTCGCGGCCGGCACCCGCGCCCGCTGGCGGCACCGCGATGGCAGCACCGTCGTCGCCGTCAGGCGATGCCGCCCTCGCGCCGGCGCCCGACGAGGGTCAGGTCTCGACTGCGACGCAGACGCCCGCCGCGCCGGCCGCGTCGCCAACGCAGGATGACGCGGCGCAGGCCGCCCCCGCCACGAGGCCGAAGGGCCCGGCCGAAGCCGCGGCCAAGTCCGCGCCACCGGCCAAGGCGGCGCGCTCGACCCCTAGATTGAATTCGACCGATCCGCGTTGCGCGGACATCATTGCGCGTGTGTCGCTCGGCGAGTTGCTGTCGGCCGCCGAACGTGCCATGCTGCAGGAGGAGTGCCGCCGATGAACACGCACCGTTCGACGCCGACGATCGGCTCGTTGAGCCTGCGGTTGCTGGCCGCAGGTGCCGCGTTGTGGCTGCTGGCGGGCATCGGGTGCCAGAGCACCGGCCCCACCGTGGTGAGCACCGAGCTGCCGTTCGACGAGGCGGTGGTGGCCGCCACCGACGGCCTGGTGGGCCAGACCCAGAAGCTGCCGGCGTTCCTGGCCAAGGTCGGGGCCCAGGTCGAAGCCAAGGTCGCCCGGCGTGCACTGCTGATCGATCCGATGCTCGATGCCGCGTCGGGGCAGCAGACCGCTGCCACCCGCGCGCTCGAACAGCGCGCAGCCGATCGCCTGCGCAGCCAGCATCCGCAGTTCGAGGTGTTGCCGTTCCAGGCGCAGAACCTGCCACGGGCGCAGTACCTGCTGGTCGGAACCATGGCGCGCAGCCCGGGTGCCGGCGCGCGCCGGCCCTACACGATCAACCTGTCGCTGGTGGAGATGGCGTCCAAGACCGTGGTGGCGCAGGCCAGCGCACGGGCGCGCGACGACGGGCTCGACGTGCGGCCCACGGCCTACTACCAGGACAGTCCCGTGCTGGTGAAGGACCGCGTCATCGACGGCTACATCCGCACCACGCAGACCGCGCCGGGCCAGGGCGCCGATGGCTACTACCTCGAACGCACCGTGACGGCGGTGATGATCAGCGACGCCACCTCGGCCTACAACGCCGGCCAGTACACCGAGGCCCTGACGCAGTACCGCCAGGTGCTCGCCGCTCCGCAAGGCGAGCAGCTGCGCGCGCTCAACGGCGTCTACCTGGCAAGCTGGAAGCTCGGGCGCGCCGACGAGGCCGAGCAGGCCTTCGGTCGCGTCGTGTCGTACGGTCTGGCCAGCCGCAACCTCGGCGTGAAGTTCCTGTTCAATCCGGGCAGCACCGAGTTCTGGTCGGACCCCAAGATCAACGGACCTTATGCGATCTGGTTGCGCCAGATCGCGCGCCAGGCCGGGGCCGCCAATGTCTGCGTGAATGTGGTGGGCCATACCAGCCGCACCGGATCGGAACCGGTGAACGACCGGCTGTCTCAGGCGCGGGCGGCGGTGATCAAGCAGAAGCTCGAGGCCGAGATGGCCCAGCTTGCGACACGCACGCGTGCCTCGGGCATGGGTTGGCGCGAGAACATCGTCGGCACCGGCACCGACGATGTGAGCGACGCGCTCGATCGGCGGGTGGAGTTCAAGATCGTCGACTGCTAGGGTCTGCGTTCACACCCGCCCGAACCACCACAAGCTCAGTCCTGCCCCCACCAGCGCCAGCAGCGCACCGAGCGCCGCGAACAGCGCGGTGATCTCGGTGTCGCGCTTCTCGACGACGAGTTTGCTCGACAGGCCCTGGTAGACCTTCTTCAGGTCTTCGGCGGTGCCGGCGAAGAAGTACTCGCCGCGGGTCAGCAGCGCCACCTGCTTGAGCGTCTCTTCATCGAGACGCACGCGCATGCTCCAGCCCTCGAAGCCGATGATCTCGCCTTCCTTGGTGCCCATGCCGACGGTGTAGATGCGCACGCCGCGGTCGGCGGCGAGCTTGGCCATCTCGAGCGTGTCGGGGCCGGTGGTGCGCTGGCCGTCGGTGAGCAGGATGATCGCCGCCGATGCATAGGAGCCCGGATCGACCGGCGTGAATTTCGGCTTGTCGTCCTTCTTGTCGCCGAAGCCAGGCGGCATCGGCCTCGCGCCGGTGATCTGCGACAGGTCGAACCCGGCATCGGGGAACAGCGTGGCCAGCGACAGCACGATGCCCGAGCCGATGGCGGTGGCGCGCTGCAGCTGGAAGCGGTCGATCGACGCCAGCACGTCCTCGCGGCTCAGCGTCGGCGCCTGCACCACCGCGGCGGTGCCGGCGAACGACACCACGCCCACCCGCACCGACGCCGGCAGCTCGGTGACGAAGGTCTTGGCCGCCTCCTGCGAGGCGACCAGGCGATTCGGCTTGATGTCGGCGGCACGCATGCTGCCCGAGACATCCATCGCCAGGATGATCGTCTCCTGCTGCGACGGCAGGCGGATCACTGCGGTCGGCCGCGACACCGCGACCAGCAGCACCAGCAGCGCCATCAGCAACACGGCCGGCGGCACGTGGCGGCGCCAGCCCGGCCCCTTGCCGAGCGCCTGCTTGACCAGCGCGACGCTGGCGAAGCGCACCGTGTTCTTCTTGCGCCGGTGCAGCAGCCACAGGTACAGCGCCACCAGCAGCGGTGCGGCGATCACGGCCAGCCACAGGGCCTCGGGCCAGAGGAACTTCATGATGTCGTCAATGCCTCCTGCATCGGGGCGGCGGCATGGCGCAGGTGCGCCGGCAGATGCACGCCGTGGCTCATGCGCAGCCGCTGCCGCCGCAGTGCGACGAAGCGCAGCAGCACGGCGAGCAGATCGTCGTTGGTGGCGAGCTCCAGCGTGTCGACCTGCGCCTTGGCCAGCGCCGCACGCAACTGCGCCTCGTGCGCGTCGGCCAGTGCCTCGAAGCGTGCACGAAATGCCGGGTCGTGGGTGTCGACGAATAGCTGTTCGCCGCTCTCGGCATCCTCGATCGTGACCAGGCCCACATCCGGCAGCTTGAGCTCGAGCGGGTCGTACAGGCGCACCGCCTGCACCTCGTGCCGGCGCGCCAGGCGGCCGAGCGCGTCTTCCCAGCCCGGTTCGCTGATGAAGTCCGACAGCACGAAGATCATCGAGCGGCGCGGGATCATCGAGTCGGCGCTGCGCAGCAGGTCGGCCAGCACGGTCTGCCGCCCCGGCCGAGCGCGACGGCTCTTGCGCCGCGCCGCCTTGGCCTCGACGACGGCCGACTCGCGCATGCGCGTCAGCAGCTGCAGCACGTGGTTGCGGCCGACGCGCGCCGGCAGCACGCTGTCGACGCGCTCGCGGTACAGCATCGCACCGACGCGGTTGCCGTGGCGCGTGAGCAGCCGCGCCAGCACCGCAACGAAGCCCTCGGAGACGCTCAGCTTGGTGCGCTCGTCGGAGCCGAAGTGCACCGAGCCCGACAGGTCGAGCAGGAACCAGGCCGACAACTCGCGGTCCTCGGTGTACTGGCGCACATGCGGCTGCTGCAGCCGCGCGGTGACGTTCCAGTCGATGTGGCGCACGTCGTCGCCGTGCTGGTACTCGCGCAGGTCGGCGAGGTCGAGCCCGGTGCCACGGAACAGCGTGCGGTAGTCGCCCTGCAGCAACCCGTCGAGGCGCCGGATCACCGTCCACTCCAGCTGGCGCAGCAGCTGGTCGGGCGTGGCGACGTCGGCGTTCAGTTCAGGCATTGTTCCGGTTGCCTTCGGCGTGCTGCATCGGCTTGTCGGGTACCGGCACATGCGCCATCACCCGGGCCACCACGCCGTCGGCATCCAGCCCCTCGGCCAGCGCCTCGTACGACAGCACCAGCCGGTGGCGCAACGTATCGACAGCAAGGTCGGTGATGTCCTCGGGCAGCACGTACTGGCGACCGCGCAGATAGGCCAGCGCGCGGGCGCCCTCGATCATCGAGATGCTGGCGCGCGGGCTGGCGCCGAAGTTGAGATAACGCTGCAGGTCGGGCAGGCCATGGCGTTCGGGCCGGCGCGTCACGCCGACCAGCTTGACGGCGTACTGGATCAGGCTCGGGTCGACGTACACACGCCGGCACTCCTGCTGCAGCTCGGCCAGCTGCGCGGTCGAGGCCACCGCGCTCACCGTGGCCGGCGCGCCGATGACACGTTCGACGATGACGAACTCTTCTTCGTCGCTCGGATAGTCGACCAGCACCTTCATCATGAAGCGGTCGACCTGCGCCTCGGGCAACGGGTAGGTCCCCTCGGTCTCGATCGGGTTCTGCGTGGCCATCACCACGAAGGGCGAAGGCACCTTGTGCGACTCGCCGGCGATCGTGACCTGGCGCTCCTGCATCACCTCGAGCAGCGCGCTCTGCACCTTGGCCGGCGCGCGGTTGATCTCGTCGGCCAGCAGCAGGTTGGCGAACACGGGCCCGAGCGAGGTGGCGAAGTCGCCGGTCTTCTGGTTGTAGATGCGCGTGCCCACCAGGTCGGCCGGCACCAGGTCGGGCGTGAACTGGATGCGGCGGAAGGTGCCGCGGATGGCCTGCGACAGCGTTTTCACGGTCAGCGTCTTGGCCAGGCCCGGCACGCCCTCGACCAGCAGATGGCCCTGCGCCAGCAGGGCGACCATCACGCGTTCGAGGAAGCGGTCCTGCCCGACGACGACGCGCTTGACCTCGTAGAGGATGCGCTCCATCAGGGTGGCGGCTTGGGGCGCGTCAGGCAGTGAACTCATGGCTGGCTGCAGGTTGGAGTGGAGAAGAACAAGTCGTCAGAACGGCGGCAGGCCTGCGGCGGCCGCGGCGTTCTCGATCGGCACGGCAAAGCCGATGCCGATGAAGGTGCGTGCCTCGGTCGGGTTCATGATCGCGGTGACAATGCCCACCACATGCCCGTCGAGCGTGACCAGCGGGCCGCCCGAATTGCCGGGATTGGCCGCCGCGTCGAACTGGATCAGGTTGGTCAGGACGCGCTTGCCCTCGGGCGAGCGGAACTCGCGCTTCAGCCCCGACACCACGCCTTGCGACGTCGAGGGGCCGATGCCGAACGGGAAGCCGACCGCGATGACCTCGTCGCCGGGGCGCAGCCCGCCGGTGGAGCGCATGGTCGCGGCCTCCAGTTCGTCGGGGCGGTCGGCGGCCTGCAGCACCGCGAGGTCGTTCTCCGGCTGCACGTTGACCAGCGTGGCTTCCGACTCGAGCCCGGTGGAGTAGGTGACCTTGATGCGCGTGGCGCCCTGCACGACGTGCAGGTTGGTCAGGATCAGTCCCTTGTCGACGATGACGACGCCGCTGCCGACGCTGCGCCTGTCCTGCCCCTCCTTGGGATCGGGCTTGTCCAGCGCGTGCTCGCCGACGACACGCACCACCGAGCCGATCACGGCCTCGTACGCATTGGCGGCGGCCGACTGCAGCGGCTCCTTGGCGATCGACTCGCGCATCGCCGTGTCGATCTGTTCGAAGGTCGGCACCCGCGCATCGTGCCGGGTCCAGGCCGGCCAGCCGGCCAGCAGCGCCAGCGCCACGGCGCCGATGGCCCAGGCGGCGCGTTCGTAGGTGGACAGCCAGCCGCGCACGCGGCCAGCGCCACGGCGCAGCGGACCGGGCGGATCTTCGGGTTCGAGTTCCGCGTCGTCGGCCGGCGTGGGCAGCCGCATCGTGCGCTGCGACGAACGGCTGTACAGGGGGGCGCGTTTCATGATTCACCGGCTCCCGCGGCGCACTGCTCACGCCGCGAGTCGCCAAGGTACCACGGAGCGCGCCGCCTTGCATGGCCGAATGGCGCGCCCCTCGTCCGGGCGGGTCGACCCTTGACCGAGCGACGGCGGTGCCGATGGTTGCCGACGCGTGCGGCGCGACCGCGGCGAGTGCCGCGCGAACGTCAGCGGCCGGCGAAGTGCTCGGCGTATCGGGGCACGAAGTCCTGCGCCGCCAGCGGCAGGTGGCAGGCACGGCAGGTGTTGATGTCGTCGGGCGCCGGCTGCCCGTTGGGCAACCGGGCGGCGTAGACCCAGTTGCCGTTGCGCAGCGGTGCGGGCACGTCGCGGCCCCAGCCGTCACCCTTGCCCATGACGAACACACGCAGCAACTCACCCTTGACCAGCTTGCCGTCGGGACCGGTCTCCAGCGTGCCGTCGGGCCGGGTACGGGCGGCGTAGTTCTCCATCACGAAGACGCTGCCGTTGGCGAATCCGCTGGTCGCGCTGGCCTGCCTTGCGGTCGGATTCATGTAGATCTCGCGCACCTGCTTCGCGTCGGGCCGCTGCACCGCCGACAGGAACTTCGGCCAGAGCCTGTAGTCGGCCGGCGCGACCAGTTCGCCATCCTTGGGTGCGGCGGGTTCGAACAGCGCGCAGCCGCCGCCGGCGAGCGCTGCCGCAGTGACCGTCAGGACAAGCAGGGCGGGCCGGATGTGTCGCAAGGGGGTCTCCATGGAGCAGCGAGCCGGCTGCGATGATAGGCAGCACAGGCCTTCAGTGGCGTCATGACCCCTAACCTGAACTGGATCGACACGCACTGTCACCTCGACGCCGGCGAGTTCGCCGACGACCGCGACGCGGTGCTGCAGCGCGCCCGCGCTGCCGGTGTGCGCCGGATCGTGCTGCCGGCCGTGGCGGTGGCGAACTTCAACATCGTGCGCGGCCTCGCGCAGCGCGAGGCACTGGCCTACGCATTGGGCATCCATCCGCTGTTCGTGCAGCACGCGGCCGACGGCGACCTGCAGCGCCTGGCCGAGGCGCTGCATCGCCAGCGCGACGATCCGCGCCTGGTGGCGGTGGGCGAGATCGGACTCGACCACTTCGTGCCCGGTCTCGACCGGCAACTGCAGCAGCACTTCTATCTCGAGCAGCTGCGGCTGGCACGCGAGCTCGCGTTGCCGGTGATCCTGCACGTGCGCCGCTCGGCGGACGCGCTGCTGGCGGGCTTGAGGCGCATCGAGGTGCCCGGCGGCATCGCCCATGCGTTCAACGGCAGCGAGCAGCAGGCCGACGAATTCGTCGCCCGCGGCTTCCGACTCGGCTTCGGCGGTGCGATGACCTTCGAGCGCGCGCTGCAGATCCGCCGTCTGGCGCAACGTCTGCCCGAACATGCGCTGGTGCTGGAGACCGACGCGCCCGACATTCCTCCCCAGTGGCTGTACACCAAGGCGGCCGACCGCGCGCGCGGGCAGCACGCGCGCAACGAGCCGAGCGAGTTGCCGCGCATCGCCCTCACGCTGGCCGAGCTGCGCGGCTGGTCGCTCGACGACACCGCGCGCATCAGCGCGGCCAACGCCACGGCGGCGTTGCCGCGGCTGGCTGGCTTGTGGTGAGCCGCGTGGCCCGCGGCTGAGACAATGCCCGCGCTCGCCTGCCGATCGCGCCCGGAATGTCCGGCACCGCGCACCGGTGGGCACCCGCGCTGCCCGCTCACTTGTCACCCCGATGCCCGCCACTGTCATCCGCCGCAGCTCGGCTGCTTCTGCCACGGCACCACGCCGCCAGCGCGCCAGCGTGCGGGTCGGCTTCGCGCCCGCGGTTTCGCCGCAGACGCGGGTGCTGGTGCTGGGCAGCTTTCCCAGCGTGGCGTCGCTGGCCGCGCAGCAGTACTACGCCCATCCACGCAACCAGTTCTGGCGCGTGCTGGGTGCCTTGTGGCACATCGATCTGCAGGCCATGGACTACCCGGCACGGCTGGCCGAGGTGGTACAGCGTGGTCTCGGCATCTGGGACGTCTACGCCAGCTGCCGCCGCGCGGGCAGCCTCGACTCGGCGATCGAGGACGCGGTGCCCAACGACCTGGCCGGCCTGGCGGCGCGGCTGCCCGCACTGCGTGCGATCGCGCACAACGGCGGCGAGTCGGCGCGCTCGATGCGCCTGACGCGCACGCTGGGCCCTACCGTGGTGCGGCTGCCCTCGACCAGCCCGGCGAATGCGAGCTGGACGTTCGAGCGCAAGGTGGCGGCCTGGCGGGCCGCGTTCGCCGCCCACGGGCTGCTCTGATGGCGAGCCGCACGCGCGCCGATCTGCCCGAGGTCACGGTCTCGGAGTCCGACGGCGTGCGCTATCTGCATCTGGACTCGCCCTGGGTGCAGGGCGCGATGCAGATCGGCGAGCCGCGCACCATCGTGCTCGAGTACGTGCAGCGCATGATGGCGTGGATGCTGTGGCGCCCGGCGGCGGCACTGGCCGGCGGACGGGCCCTGCAACTCGGCCTCGGCGCGGCGGCGATCACGCGCTTCACGCATCAGGTGCTGCGCATGCCGACCACGGTGGTCGAACTCAATCCGCGGGTCATTGCGGTCTGCCGGCAGTGGTTCCACCTGCCCGCCGACGATGCGCGGCTGCGGGTGGTGCGCGCCGATGCCGGCGCCTGGCTGGTCGAGCAGGCCCAGGCGGAGTCGGTGACGGTGTTGTGTGTCGATCTGTACGACCACGAGGCGGCCGCGCCGGTGCTCGACGACGAGGCCTTCTACCGCGACTGCCGCGCGGTGCTGGCCGAGGGCGGGGTGATGACGGTGAACCTGTTCGGCCGCCGCGCCAGCTTCGAACGCTCGATGCAGCGCATGGCCGCTGCCTTCGGCAGCGACCAGCTGTGGCACCTGCAGCCGACGCGTGAAGGCAACACGATTGCGGTAGCAACACACGGCGTGACGGTGCCCGATCGTCACACCTTGCTGCTGCGCGCGGATAACATTGAAAGCCGCTATGGGCTGCCCGCGCACAAGTGGTTGCGCATGGTCAGGCCCTGGCGCGCAGACCACAGCCTCACATGAGCCCCACCGCCTCCCGCGCCCGCAGCGCCGCCGCCGTTCGTTCCGCGCCGGCCCGCGGCAAGCTCGAATGGCGCGCGCTGCTCGGCTGGCTACGCGAGGACGGCTGGATCACCAACGAGGACGCCGAGCGCGTGGTCAAGCGCTTCGGGGGTGCCGACTCGAGCCAGCACCCGCTGGTCCGCCTGGGTGCTGCCGGGCTCAAACGCCTCGGGCAGGGCGGCGAGATCGACACCGAGGTGCTGACGCAGTGGCTGGCGCAGCGCTTCAACCTGCAGTACCTGCGCATCGACCCGCTGAAGGTCGACGTCGGCCGCGTCGCCGACGTGATGAGCGTGCACTACGCCGAGGTGCGGCACGTGCTGCCGGTCACGGTGGGCAATGCCGAGGTGGTGGTGGCTACCAGCGAGCCGTTCGACACCACGTGGATCGCCGAGATCGAGGGCTACACGCGCAAGAGCGTGCGCATCGTGGTGGCCAACCCGCTCGAGATCGCGCGCTACACGACCGAGTTCTTCACGCTGGCCAAGTCGGTGCGGGCGGCGCAGAAGTCCGGCGAGGGTGGTTCGGCGAGCGCCAACTTCGAGCAGCTGGTCGAGCTCGGCAAGACCAACAAGCAGCTCGACGCCAACGACGCCGGCGTGGTGCAGGTGGTCGACTGGCTGTGGCAATACGCCTTCGACCAGCGTGCCAGCGACATCCACCTCGAGCCGCGGCGCGACATGGGCGTGATCCGCTTTCGCATCGACGGCGTGCTGCACACGGTGTACCAGGTGCCGATGACGGTGATGAGCGCGATGACCGCGCGCATCAAGCTGCTCGGCCGCATGGACGTGATCGAGAAGCGTCGTCCGCTCGACGGCCGCATCAAGACCAAGCGCCCCGAGGGCGTCGAAGGCGCCGGCCTGGAGGTCGAGATGCGCCTGTCGACGCTGCCCACCGCGTTCGGCGAGAAGATGGTGATGCGCATCTTCGATCCCGGCACCGCGGTGAAGACGGTCGAAGGGCTCGGCTTCTCGTCGCACGACGGCGAGCGCTGGCAGCAGCTCATCTCGCAGGCCAACGGCATCATCCTGGTCACCGGCCCCACCGGCAGCGGCAAGACGACGACGCTGTACTCCACGCTCAAGAAGCTGGCCACCGACGAGGTCAACGTCTGCACCATCGAGGACCCGATCGAGATGATCGAGCCGGCGTTCAACCAGACCCAGGTGCAGACCGCCATCGACATGGGTTTCGCCGAGGGCGTGCGCGCGCTGATGCGGCAGGACCCGGACATCATCATGGTCGGCGAGATCCGCGACCTGGCGACTGCCGAGATGGCGATCCAGGCCGCGCTGACCGGCCACCTGGTGTTCAGCACCTTGCACACCAACGACGCGGCCTCGGCCATCACGCGGCTGGCCGACCTGGGCGTGCCGCCGTACCTGATCAGCGCCACCGTGATCGGCGTGCTGGCGCAGCGGCTGGCGCGCACGCTGTGTCCGTCGTGCAAGCAGCCCGACGAGACCGACGCGCGCGACGTGCTGGCCGAGGTGGCCAAGCCCTGGCGCTTGTCGGGCGGCGTGCGCATGTACAAGCCGGTGGGTTGCCTCGAGTGCCGCCACACGGGCTTTCGCGGCCGCGTCGGACTGTACGAATTGATGACGTTGACACCCGAAGCGCGCGAACACGTGCATCCGAGCTATGACATCTCCGCGCTGCGCCACCAGGCGCTCAAGGACGGCATGCGACCGTTGCGCCTGGCCGGCACGATGAAGATCGCGGAAGGGCTGACGACGCTCGACGAGGTGCTGCGCTCCACGCCGAGCTGGTCGGAGAAGTAGTCTCGTCGTCTCGTCGCCCGCTGCACCGGCAGCGGCGGTTACGTGGAAACCACAGCATCGCGCGCCAGGGTTCTCCCTAGAATCGCTCGCAGGGGCCCGCCTGCGGCTGCGAGGAGACATCGCTTGAAGATCAAGAGCCAGAAGGACTTCTGGTCGGGGTTGATGTTCATCGCCGCCGGCGTGGGCTTTGCCTGGGGCGCCACGTACTACAGCTTCGGCAGTTCCGCGCGGCCGGGCCCGGGCTACTTTCCGTTTGGCCTGGGTGCCATTCTCGGTTTGCTGGGCGCGTTCACGCTGTTCGAGTCGCTGACCATCGAAACCGAAGACGGCGAGCCGGTCGGTGCATTCGCGTGGAAGCCGTTGCTCACCATTCTGGCCTCGGTGGCCCTGTTCGGCGTGCTGTTGCCGCGTCTGGGCATGGCGCTGACGATTCCGATACTCGTGCTTGTGTCCAGTCTGGCCGGCGACGAGTTCCACTGGCGTGGCGCGCTCATCAACGGCGTGGTGCTCGCGATCGGCTCGTGGGCGATCTTCATTCTCGGTCTCAAGCTGGTCATTCCGCTGTGGCCACCGTTCCTCACCGCCTGACTCGAACCGAAAGCCGTCGATGGACCTGCTGAACAACCTGCAACTCGGCTTCGAGACCGCGCTGTCGCTGCAGAACCTGATGTATGCGTTCTTCGGCGCAGTGCTGGGCACGTTGATCGGCGTGCTGCCGGGCCTGGGGCCGGTGGCCACGATCGCGATGCTGCTGCCGTCGATCTACGCGCTCGACCCGACGCCGGCGTTGATCATGCTGGCCGGCATCTACTACGGCTCGCAGTACGGTGGCTCGACCACCGCGATCCTCATCAACGTGCCGGGTGAATCGGCGTCGGTGGTGACGGCGATCGACGGCTACCAGATGGCGCGCCAGGGCCGCGCCGGCGCGGCCCTGGCCGCGGCGGGACTGGGCTCGTTCTTCGCGGGCTCGGTGGCCACCTTGATCGTGGCCGCGTTCGCGCCGCCGCTCACCGAGCTGGCCTTCAAGTTCGGCCCGGCGGAGTACTTCTCGCTGATGGTGCTGGGCCTCATCGGCGCAGTGGTGCTGGCCTCGGGCTCGCTCATCAAGGCCATCGCGATGATCATCCTGGGCCTGCTGCTGGGGCAGATCAACACCGATGTCATCTCCGGCGTGCCGCGCTACAGCTTCGACATTCCGGAACTCACCGATGGCATCAGCTTCGTGGCCATCGCGATGGGTGTGTTCGGCTTCGGCGAGATCATCGCCAACCTGGGCCGCCCGGCCGAGCATCGCGAGGTGTTCACCAAGGACGTGAAGGGCCTGTGGCCGACCCGGCAGGACTTCCACGATGCGTGGCCCTCCGTCCTGCGCGGCACCGCCCTCGGCTCGTTGCTGGGCGTGCTGCCCGGCGGCGGCGCATTGTTGTCCAGCTTCGCCACCTACACGATGGAGAAGAAGCTCGCCGGCGCCAGCGGCCGCTTCGGCAAGGGCGACATCCGTGGCGTGGCCGGCCCCGAGGCGGCCAACAATGCCGGCGCGCAGACCTCGTTCATCCCGATGCTCACGCTCGGCATCCCGCCCAACGCGGTGATGGCACTGATGGTCGGTGCAATGACGATCAAGGGCATCCAGCCCGGCCCGCAGGTGATGACCAGCAACCCGCAGTTGTTCTGGGGCCTGATTGCCAGCATGTGGGTCGGCAACGCGATGCTGATCGTGCTGAACCTGCCGCTGATCGGCATGTGGATCAAGCTGCTCACCGTGCCGTACCGGTTCCTGTTTCCCGCCATCCTGACGTTCTGCTGCATCGGCCTGTACACGCTGAACAACTCCAGCTTCGATGTCTACGGCGCGACCGCATTCGGCGTCATCGGCTACATCTTCTACAAGCTCGGTTGCGAACCCGCTCCGCTGTTGCTGGGCTTCATCCTGGGACCGATGATGGAGGAGAACCTGCGCCGCGCGCTGCTGCTCAGCCGCGGCGACTGGTCGACCTTCATGACCCGGCCGCTGTCGGCCGGCCTGCTGATCGCCGCGACGTTGATGATCGTGGTGGTGGCCCTGCCGTCGATCAAGGCCAAGCGCGCGGTCGCCTTCCAGGAAGCGGATTGATCGGCTCCCCCCCGTAGCGGCCTGGCGGCCGCCATTTCGTTAGCGTCTATGCTCACGCGCACCGATGAGCGCGCTACAGGCGATCGTGAACTCCAGCGCGCTGGCGCCGATGCGCAGCGCGGTGTTCCGCATGCTGTGGCTGGCGTGGCTGGCGGCCAACATCTCGCTGTGGATGAACGACGTCGCGGCGGCGTGGATGATGACCTCGCTCACCACCAGTCCGGCGCTGGTGGCGCTGGTGCAGACGGCGTCCACGCTGCCGATGTTCCTGTTCGGCGTGCCCAGCGGCGCGCTGGCCGACATCGTCGATCGGCGCCGCTACTTCGCGGCCACGCAGTTGTGGGCCGCGTCGATCGCCGTGGTGCTGGTCGTGGTGTCGCTGACGGGCCACCTGACGGCGCCGCTGCTGCTGCTGCTGACCTTCCTGAACGGCATCACGATGGCGATGCGCTGGCCGGTGTTCTCGGCCATCGTGCCGAGCCTGGTGCCACGCGCTCACCTGGGCGCCGCGCTGGCGCTGAACGGTGTGGCGATGAACCTGCCGCGCATCGTCGGGCCGGCGCTGGCGGGCGCGCTGCTGGCATCGCTCGGCAGCGCGGCGGTGTTCGCCGTCAACGCCCTGTTGTCGATCGCCGCTTTCGTGGTCATCGTGCGCTGGCGCGCCGAACGCAAGGAAAGCGCGCTGCCCGGCGAACGCTTCATCGGCGCCATGCGCACGGGATTGCAGTACGCGCGCCAGGCGCCGCGTCTGCAGGTCGCGCTGGTGCGCATCACGCTGTTCATGCTGCAGGCCGCCGGCCTGACCGCGCTGACGCCGCTGGTGGCCAAGCACCTGCCCGACGGTGGCGCCGGCGCCTACAGCGCGATGCTGGCCGCCACCGGTGTCGGCGCGATCGGCGTGGTGCTGTTCATGGGTCGCCTGCGCGAACGGCTCGGCCGCGACCGCTCGGTGCGCACGGGTGCCTTGCTGCATGCGCTGGCCGCGGCGTCGGTGGTGTTCGCGCCCAACTTGTGGTTCACGCTGCCGGGCATGCTGCTGTCGGGCGCTGCGGTGATGCTGACGGCCAACTCGATCACCGTGTCGGCGCAGCTGTCGTTGCCCGACTGGGTGCGTGCGCGCGGCATGGCGCTCTACCAGATGGCGCTGATGGGCGGCGCTGCAGCGGGCGCTGCGCTGTGGGGCCAGGTCGCCGCCATGACCGACGTGCGCACCACCGTGCTGCTGTCGGCGGGCTGCGGGCTGGCCGCGGTGTTGCTGACGCGGCGGCTCTCGATAGAGCATCCCAACCCCGACGACCATGAGATCGTCGCCGCGCCGGCGCCGTACGCCGAGCCGGCGATCCCGATCGATCCCGACGACGGCCCGGTGATGGTGACGGTGGAGTACCAGATCGACCCGGCGCGTGCCGCCGACTTCGCCGCGGTGATGAAGCTCACACGCAGCGCGCGGCTGCGCCAGGGCGCGTTGTCGTGGGGGCTGTTTCGCGACGCAGCGCAGCCCGGCCGCTACGTGGAGTACTTCGTCGACGAGTCGTGGCTCGAGCATCAGCGCCGGCTGGCGCGCTTCTCGGCCGGCGACGCGGGCCTGCGCGAGCAGCGGCTCTCGTTCCATGTCGGCGACGCGCCGCCGGTGGTGCGCCGCTACGTCGCCGACACGCTGGTGGAGTGAATCGCATACGATGCGCGGCACGTTCCGCACCGTACCCTCACAGCCCCATGTCCAACCCCTTCGATTACGCCGCCGGCTACGCCACCCAGCGTCGTCCGGTGTTCGCCCGCAACGTCGTTTCCACCTCGCATCCACTCGGCGCACAGGCCGGCCTGCGCATGTTGGCCAACGGCGGCAATGCGGTCGACGCCGCGATCGCCGCCGCCGCGGTGATGACGATCGTGGAGCCGTGCAGCAACGGCCTGGGCTCCGACGCATTCGTCATCCTGTGGGACGGGCAGCGCCTGCAGGGCCTCAATGCGTCGGGCCCGGCGCCAAGGGCGTGGAACCCGGCTTACTTTCGCGGCAAGCTCGGCGCGCAGGCGGCACGGCCGCTGCCGCGTGGCTGGGACTCCGTCACCGTGCCCGGCGCAGTGGCGTCGTGGGTGTGCCTGAGCGAGCGCTACGGCAAGCTGCCGTTCGCCGACCTGCTGGCGCCGGCGATCGACATCGCCGAGCGGGGTTACGCGGTGCCGGTGGTGGTGCAGGGCAAGTGGACGCTGGCCGCTGGCGTGGCGGAACTGGTGTCGCAGCCGGGCTTTGCCGGGACCTTCCTGCCGCGCGGGCGGCCGCCTCAGGTGGGTGAGCTGTTTCGCATGCCCGGCGCGGCGAAGGCCTTGCGCGCGATCGCGCAGACGCGCGGCGCGGCGTTCTATCAGGGCGAGATTGCGCAGGCGATCGAGCGCCACGCCAGGGCCGAGGGCGGCGCGATGCGGGCGAGCGACCTCGCCGCGTACGAGCCTGAATGGGTCGACACGGTGTCGATGGACTATCGCGACGGCTACGCACTGCACGAGATCCCGCCCAACGGGCAGGGCATCGCGGCGCTGATCGCGCTCGGCATCCTGAAGCACTTTCCCCTCGTCGAGCTGCCGCTCGACGGTGCCGCCTCGCAGCACCTGCAGATCGAGGCGATGAAACTCGCCTTCGCCGACGTCTACCGCTACGTCGCCGACCCGGCGTCGATGACGGTGACGCCCGCGCAGATGCTCGACCCGGCCTATCTGGCGCAACGCGCCAGGCTGATCGATCCGCAGCGCGCGCGTGAGTTCGCGCCGGGCAACCCGGTCAAGGGCGGCACCATCTATCTCACGGCCGCCGACGAGCGCGGCATGATGGTGAGCTTCATCCAGAGCAACTACATGGGTTTCGGCTCCGGCGTGGTGATCCCCGAGTACGGCATCAGCCTGCAGAACCGCGGCCACGGTTTCCACCTCGACGAGGCCAGCCCCAACGTGGTGGCGCCGGGCAAGCGGCCGTTCCAGACCATCATCCCGGCGTTCCTGATGAAGGACGGCGCGCCGCAGATGAGCTTCGGCGTGATGG
The DNA here is from genome assembly GCA_937871935.1 of uncultured Burkholderiales bacterium. Classification (GTDB taxonomy): domain Bacteria; phylum Pseudomonadota; class Gammaproteobacteria; order Burkholderiales; family Burkholderiaceae_C; genus JAEUPI01. Next base: position 7,550 of record CALMQI010000002.1, on the reverse strand, counting down.
GCGGCAACATGCAGCCGCAGGGCCACCTGCAGACGCTGGTGCGCATGGTCGACTACCGGCAGAACCCGCAGAGCGCCTGCGACGCACCGCGCTGGCGCTTCGATGCGGGCCTGAGCCTCGACGTCGACCCGGAGATGCCGCGCGCCACGGTGCAGGGTCTCCTCGACCTGGGGCATCGCATCGTGCCGCTGGTCGACAGCTACCAGGATCTCGGCGCCGGCCAGTTCATCTGGCGGCTCGGCGATCCGGCCAGCGAGGGCTACGTCGCCGCGAGCGATTCGCGGCGCGACGGCCTGGCCGCGGGGTTCTGAGCGTGGGGCGCACCGTGCAGGGCACGGCGCTGCTCGCGCTGCTGCTGCTGGCTGCCTGCGGCGCGAAGGACAACGCATCGCCTGCCGCGGCCCCGAAGGCGCCACCGCCGCCCGAGGTGGGCGTGGTCATCGTGCAGCCGCAGGCCGTGACGCTGCGCACCGAGCTGCCGGGCCGCGTGGAGGCGCTGCGCGTGGCGCAGGTGCGTGCGCGCGTCAACGGCGTGGTGCTCCGGCGGCTGTTCAGGGAAGGCAGCGACGTCAAGGCCGGGCAGGCGCTGTTCCAGATCGACCCCGCGCCCTACAAGGCCGCGCTGGACAGTGCGCAGGCCACATTGGCCAAGGCCCAGGCGAACCGCTCGATCTTCACCGAGCTGGCGCAGCGCTACAAGCCGCTGGCCGAGGCCAAGGCCATCAGCGCACAGGAGTACGTGGCCGCCGAGGGTCAGCGCCTGCAGGCCGAGGCCGACGTGGCCGCCGGCCAGGCGGCGGTGCAGACGGCGAAGCTCAATCTCGCGTACGCCAGCGTCACCGCGCCGATCGCCGGGCGCATCGGCCGCGCCGCGGTGACCGAAGGTGCACTCGTCGGCGCGGGCGAAGGCACGCTGATGGCGACGATCCAGCAGATCGGCAGCGTGTACGTCAACTTCACGCAGCCCAGCACCGACGTGCTGCGGCTGCGCAAGGCCGTCGCCGCGCAGACGGCGCGCCAGCCTGGCGCCGGCGCCGGCGAGGTGCGCATCGTGCTCGACGACGGCAGCGAGCTGCCGCGTCCGGGCAAGCTGCTGTTCAGTGATCTGTCGGTCGACGCCACCTCGGGCCAGGTGACCCTGCGCGCCGAGGTGCCCAACCCCGACACCATGCTGCTGCCGGGCCAGTACGTGCGCGTGCGCCTGGCCCAGCTGGAGCTGCCCGGCGGCGTGCTGCTGCCGCAGCAGGCGGTGACGCGCAACAACCAGGGTGATGCGGTGCTCGTGGTCGGCGCCGACGACAAGCCCGAGCGTCGCACGGTGAAGGTGGGTTCGGCGCAGGGCGCGCAGTGGATCGTGCTCGACGGACTCAAGGCCGGTGAACGCGTGATCGTCGAGGGTTTTCAGAAGATGGCCGTGCCCGGCGCGCCGGTGAAACCGGTGCCGTGGCAGCCGGCAGCAGCGGCGACAGGCGCTGCCGCAGCGGCCGCAACCGCCGCCTCTGCGGCGGCCTCGGCGCGCAACTGAGCCGCAGCCGATGGCCCGCTTCTTCATCGACCGGCCCATCTTTGCATGGGTGATCGCGCTGTTCATCCTGGTGATCGGCGCGGTGTCGATTACGCAGCTGCCGGTGTCGCAGTACCCGCCGGTGGCGCCGCCGTCGATCGTTGTCAACGTCGGCTACCCCGGCGCGTCGGCGAAGACGCTCGAGGACAGCGTGATCGCCGTCATCGAGCGCGAGATGAACGGCTCGCCGGGGCTGGTGTATTTCGAGTCGGTGGCGCAGGCCGACGGCGGCGGCAGCATCTCGCTCAGCTTCGAGCCCGGCACCAACCCCGACCTGGCGCAGGTGGACGTGCAGAACCGCCTCAGCCGCGCCGCGCCGCGGCTGCCGCAGGCGGTGACGCAGCAGGGCGTGCGCGTCGACAAGGCGAACCCGAACTTCCTGCTCTTCATCATCCTGTCGAGCGACAAGGGCGTGCTCGACCCGGTGGCGCTGGGCGACTATGCCGCGCGCAACGTGCTGCCCGAGATGCAGCGCGTGCCCGGCGTGGGCCAGGCGCAGCTGTTCGGCACCGAACGCGCGATGCGCATCTGGATCGACCCCGCCAAGCTGGTGGGCTTCCGGCTCTCGGCCACCGACGTCAACGCCGCCATCGCGGCGCAGAACGCGCAGGTGTCCTCCGGCACCATCGGCGAGCTGCCCAACACGGCCGACCAGCGCATCGCGGCCACCGTGGTGGTGCGCGGCCAGCTCGAGTCGCCGGAGCAGTTCGGCAACGTCGTGCTGCGCGCCAACGCCGACGGCTCCACCGTGCGCCTGAAGGACGTGGCGCGCATCGAGCTCGGCGCGCAGGGCTACAGCGTGCGCACGCGACTCAACGGCGAACCCTCCACTGGTATCGGCATCCAGCTCTCGCCCACGGCCAATGCGCTGCAGACCGCCCGGCTCGTGAAGAAGCGGCTCGAGGAGCTGCGCCCGTACTTCCCGCCCGGCGTGAAGGCGACGATCCCGTTCGACAGCTCCACCTTCATCGGCATCTCGATCGGCCAGGTGGTCGAGACGCTGATCGAGGCCGTGGTGCTGGTGTTCCTGGTGATGTACCTGTTCCTGCAGAGCTTTCGCTACACCATCATCCCGACGCTGGTGGTGCCGGTGGCGCTGCTCGGCACGCTGGCGGCGCTGCTGGCGCTGGGCTTCTCGATCAACGTGCTCACCATGTTCGGCATGGTGCTGGTGATCGGCATCGTCGTCGACGACGCCATCGTCGTGGTCGAGAACGTCGAGCGCATCATGAGCACCGAAGGCCTGCCGCCGCGCGAGGCCACGCGCAAGGCGATGGGGCAGATCTCGGGCGCCATCGTCGGCGTCACCGTGGTGCTGATCTCGGTGTTCGTGCCGCTGGCGTTCTTCAGCGGCGCGGTGGGCAACATCTACCGCCAGTTTGCCGCGGTGATGGTCAGCGCGGTGGCGTTCTCGGCCTTCATGGCGCTGTCGTTCACGCCGGCGCTTTGCGCGACGCTGCTGAAACCCGTGGAGGCCGGCCACCACCTGGCCAAGGGCGGCCTCTTCGGCCGCTTCAACCGCGGCTTCTCGCGCACCGCCAAGGCCTACCAGGGCGTGGTGGGCGTGATGGTGCGCCGGGCCTGGCGCTTCATGATCATCTATGCCGCGATCATCGCCGCGGTGGTGCTGCTGCTCAACCGGCTGCCCACGTCGTTCGTGCCGAACGAAGACCAGGGCAACCTGCTCGTCAACGTGCAGCTGCCGCCCGGCGCCACGCAGAACCGCACGCTCGAGGTGATGCAGCAGGTGGAGCGCTACATGCTGGCGCAGCCCGAGGTGCAGAGCATGGTCAGCGTGCTCGGCTTCAGCTTCTCGGGCAGCGGCCAGAACGCCGCGCTCGGCTTCGTGACGCTGAAGGACTGGGGCCAGCGCAAGGAGCCCGGCCAGTCGGCGCAGTCGGTGGTGGCGCGCGCGTTCGGTGGCCTCGCGCCAATCAAGGACGCGTTCATCTTCCCGGTCAGCCCGCCGGCGATCCGCGATCTCGGCCGCGCCAACGGCTTCGCGATGCGCCTGCAAGACCGCGCCAGCCACGGCCACGACGCGCTGCTGGCCGCGCGCAACCAGCTGCTCGGGCTGGCGCGACAGAGCCCGCTGCTGGTGGCCGTGCGCCCCGACGGGCTGGAAGACGCCTCGCAGCTGCAGCTCGACATCGACCGCGACAAGGCGGCCGCGCTCGGCGTGAGCTTCGCGGCGATCAACAGCGCGTTGTCCACCTCGCTCGGCTCGGCCTACGTCAACGACTTCCAGAACGCCGGCCGCCTGCAGCGCGTGGTGGTGCAGGCCGATGCGCCGGCGCGCATGCAGCCCGACGATCTGCTGCGCATCAACGTGCTCAACAGCACCGGCAACGCGGTGCCGCTGGCCTCGTTTGCCACCACACGCTGGATCACCGGGCCGATGCAGAAGGTGCGCTACAACGGCTATCCCACGATGCGCATCGCCGGCGAGGCCGCACCCGGTGTGAGCAGCGGCGCGGCGATCGCCGAGATGGAGCGCCTGGCCGCGCAGCTGCCGGCCGGCTTCGCCTACGAGTGGACGGGCCTGTCGCGCGAGGAGAAGCTCTCGGGCGCGACCGCGCTGATCCTCTTCGGCTTCTCGCTGCTGTCGGTGTTCCTGTGCCTGGCGGCGCTGTATGAAAGCTGGTCGATCCCGTTCGCGGTGATCCTGGTCGTGCCGCTGGGCGTGCTCGGCGTGATCCTCGGTGCCACCTCGCGCGGCCTGGACAACGACGTGTTCTTCAAGGTCGGCCTGATCACCATCATCGGCCTGTCGGCGAAGAACGCGGTGCTGATCATCGAGTTCGCGAAAGACCTGGTGGCCCAGGGCAAGGGCGTGGTCGAGTCGGTGCTCGAGGCGGCGTATCTGCGTTTCCGCCCGATCCTGATGACGTCGCTGGCGTTCATTCTCGGCGTGCTGCCGCTGGTGGTGGCCACCGGCGCCGGCTCGGCCAGCCAGCGCGACATCGGCACCGGCGTGATGGGCGGCATGATCAGCGCCACCTCGCTGGCGGTGTTCTTCGTGCCGGTGTTCTTCGTCGTCGTCAGACGCATGTTCAAGGGCAGCGAACGCCAGCGCCGCATGTATGCGCACGAGAATGATGGACCACCCCCGTAACGGCCTTCGGCCGCCCCCCCTCAAGGGGGCGACACCAGCGGACCGGCGAAGCCGGATCCGCGGTGTCCGCTTGGTCTTGCACATGCTCAGCATGGGCGCTGTCGCCGTTGTAGTTGCCGGCTGCGCATCGCTGGCGCCGTCGCATCAGCGGCCACCGCTGCCGGTGGCCGCGCAGTTCCCCGGCGCGACGGTGGCCGACGCGGCGGGCAGTCCGACGGCAGCCGAGCTCGACTGGCGCCAGGTCTTCGCCGATGCGCGGCTGCAGCGGCTGATCGAGCTGGCGCTGGCCAACAATCGCGACCTGCGCGCCGCGGCGCTCAACGTCGAGGTGGCGCGCGAACGCGCGCAGGCGCAGGGCGCCAGCCTGTGGCCGACGCTCAACGCCGGTGTCGGCGGCAGCCGCCAGCCCACGCCCGCCGGCGGCACGCTGACCACCTACAGCGCCGGCGTGCTGGTTCCTGCCTACGAGCTCGACTTCTTCGGCCGCCTGCGCAGCCTGACCGATGCGGCGCAGGCCGCCGCGGTGGCGGCCGACGAAGGCCGCAAGACCACGCAGATCAGCCTGGTCGCGGCGGTCGCTGGCACCTACCTGGCGACACTGGCCGACGACGAACTGCTCGCGCTGACGCGGCAGACGCTCGACACGCGGCTGGAGTCGCTGCGGCTCATCCGCCTGCGCTACGACCGCGGCACCGCTTCCGGGCTCGATCTGCAGGCGGCCCTGTCGCTGGTGGCCAACGCGCAGGCCACGCTGGCGCAGGGCCAGCGCCAGCGTGCGCTCGACGAGAACGCGCTGGTGCTGCTGCTCGGCCAGGGGCTGACGGCCGACTTGCCGCCGGCGCCGACCTTGTCGTCGCTGGCGCTCAGGTCGGACCTGCCGGCGGGGCTGCCGTCGGCGCTGCTCGAACGCCGCCCCGACATCCGCGCCGCCGAGGCGCAGCTCGTCGCCGCCGAGGCCAACCTGGGCGTGGCGCGCGCGGCGTTCTTTCCATCGGTCACGTTGACGGCGAGCGCGGGCACCTTGAGCAGCGATCTGTCCGGTCTGTTCAAGAGCGGATCGTGGGGTTGGGGCGTGGCGCCGCAGCTGTTGTTCACGCTGTTCGACTCGGGGCGCAGCCGCGCCAACGAGCGCGCCGCCGAGGCCACGCGGCAGATCGCGGTGTCGCAGTACGACAAGGCCGTGCAGACGGCGTTTCGCGAAGTGGCCGACGCGCTGGCCGGGCGGACCCACAGCGAGGTCGCCCAGGTGCTGGGCAACACCGTGCTGCTGTCGCTGGGCGTGAAGCCCGCCGACGTCTTCTATTCGAACCCGGTGAAGTCCCGCCAGGCGATCGCCTACGCGGCCGCCAAGGGCGTGGAATGGTTCGTGGTGGACAGCGTCGATGAGCTGCGCCGCGTGCACGAGATCAAGGCCGACGCCAAGACCTACCTGCGCCTGGCGACGCCCAACATCGGCAGCGACTGGCCGCTCTCGGGAAAGTTCGGCGCCGGCGCCGGCGACACGCGCGAGATCATCCAGACCGCCGCCAAGATCGGTGCCGACCTTGCGGGCGTGACCTTCCACGCCGGCTCGCAGTGCCGCAACCCGGAGAACTGGCGCGTCGGCATCGAGAAGGCGCGCGTCCAGTTCGACGCCATGGCCAAGGCCGGCCTGAAGCCCCGCATGCTGGACATCGGCGGCGGCTTCCCGGTGCGCCACGTCAAGCCGATCCCGTCCATCGAGGTGATCGGCGGCGTCGTCAACGAGGCCCTCAAGGCGTTTCCCGCGGACGTGCGCGTGGTCGCCGAGCCCGGCCGTTACCTCGTCTCGGACGCGGGCTACTTCGTGTGCCGGGTGCTCGGCACCGCGACGCGCGCCGGATACACGAGCACCTCGAGCGGCGCGTCGACGTCGCGCGACTTGCGGAACAGCGCGAACGGAAACTTCGTCGCGAGCCGGTACCCGGTGAGCTTGTAGAGGCCGCGGCGGACGAACGTGTGGCGATAGCTCGTGCGCTGCGACTTCGCGGCGGGGATCTTGAGGAAGTAGCAGCGCTTGTCGAGCGGCGTGGTCCCGACCAGATCCTCGACCTCGATCGAGAACGACGCGCGCTTGGGCTTGGCGGCGCTTGGTTATGACGATGACGCCATCGCCACGCTCGCGCGTCACATCGAAGGCCACCGCACATTGCGCGGTGCGCCGGGCGTGAGCTTGGATGCACTCGCCGCCAAAGGCCTAACCGAACCCGCGCTGGAAGCGATCGAAGAAGCCGCCGCCGACGCTTTCACTCTGCGCGCCGCAATTCATCCGTTGGTGATTGGGCCAGAGTTCTGCGAAGGCGTGCTCAACCTGCCCCCCGATGTCGCCGCTGGAAAACGCGGCGACTTGTTGATGACGCTCGGCTTCACCGAAGCCGAGATCGCCGCCGCGGAAGCTTTCTGCATCGGCTCCGACGATTTGAAGACGGCGGCGATGTTGAAGCATGAACATCGCGCCGTGTTCGCTGGCGCGCGCGATATCTCACCGGAAGCGCGCATCGCCATGGCGGGCTGCCTTGCGCCGTTTGCACGTGTCGCCCTCGACATCACTTTAGGCGCCGCCGACATGGAACGGCGCACGCCCTTGCTGGCCGCCGCGCGCCAAGCAGGCGCCGCTCTCGTCCAGATCCAGGTTGAGGCGCCGCGCATCGCCCTGACGCTGCCGCCGCTCGAAGAGGATTCCAGCGCGCCAGCGCCTGCGCCAACAGCTGCGAACACATCCCCGCTGGACGCACCGGTCGATGTTCAACGCCGCCGTCTGCCCGAGCGCCGCAAGGGCTACATCCAGAAATCCGTGGTCGGCGGGCACAAAGTCTATCTGCACACCGGCGAATACGACGACGGCGCTTTGGG
>CALMQI010000001.1 GCA_937871935.1 uncultured Burkholderiales bacterium | reverse complement strand
ACGCCGGCGCTGACCTGGTAATCGTCAACACCTGCGGCTTCATCGACGCCGCGGTGCAGGAGAGCCTCGACGCGATCGGCGACGCGCTGGCCGAGAACGGCCGTGTCATCGTCACCGGCTGCCTGGGCGCGAAGACCGATGCCGATGGCCAGAACGTGGTGCGCGAGAAGCATCCCAAGGTGCTCGCGGTCACCGGTCCGCATGCCACGCAGGAAGTGATGGAGGCCGTGCACGCGCACTGCCCGAAGCCGCACGATCCGTTCGTCGATCTGGTGCCGCCGACTCTGCCGAAGATCGGCATCAAGCTGACGCCGAAGCACTACGCCTACTTGAAGATCAGCGAGGGCTGCAACCACCGCTGCACTTTCTGCATCATCCCGTCGATGCGCGGCGACCTGGTGTCGCGACCGATCGGCGACGTGCTGGCCGAGGCGCGCGCGTTGTTCGAATCGGGTGTCAGGGAGCTGCTGGTCGTGAGCCAGGACACCAGCGCCTATGGTGTCGATGTGAAGTACCGCACCGGCTTCTTCGACGGCCGGCCGGTGAAGACGCGTCTGGTCGACCTGTGCGAGCAACTCGCGCAGCTGGCCGAGCCCTTCGGCGCCTGGGTGCGGCTGCACTACGTGTACCCGTATCCGCACGTCGACGAGGTACTGCCGCTGATGGCGAGCGGCCGCATCCTGCCGTACCTGGACGTGCCGTTCCAGCATTCGCACCCCGGCGTGCTGCGGCGCATGAAGCGCCCGGCCAGCGGCGAGCGCAACCTGGAGCGGCTGGCGCGCTGGCGCGAGCTGTGCCCGCAGCTGGTGGTGCGTTCGACCTTCATCGCCGGCTTTCCCGGCGAGACCGAAGCGGAGTTCGAGGATCTGCTGGGTTTCGTGCGCGAGGCAGGCATCGATCGTGCCGGCTGCTTTGCCTACTCGCCGGTGGCTGGCGCCGCGGCCAACGAGTTGCCCGGCGCGTTGCCGGAACCCCTGCGCGAGGAGCGCCGCGCACGTTTCATGGCGGCGGCCGAGGCGGTGTCGGTCGAGCGGCTGCAGCGCCGCGTCGGTGCGCAACTGCAGGTGCTGATCGACTCGGCGCCGGCGCTTGGCCGCAAAGGCGGTGTGGGCCGCAGTTATGCCGATGCGCCGGAGATCGATGGGCTGGTGCGCCTGCTGCCGCCGCAGAAGGCGTCCAAGCGATTGGTGGTCGGCGAGTTCACGCAGGCCCGTGTGGTCGCCGCGGAAGGACACGACCTGGTGGCGTTGCCGATGTGAGAACCGTATGAGCGAACCGATCACGCACCTGAGCACCGAACTGATCCATCACGACTACCAGCCGCCGGCTGGCTTCGACGCCGTATCGGTGGGCGTGTACAAGGCCTCGACGGTGATCTTCCCCAACGTGGCGGCGCTGCGCGCGCGCGACTGGCGATACAAGTTCGGCTACACCTACGGCCTGCACGGCACGCCGACCACCTTCACGCTCGAGGAGCGGCTCGCCACGCTGGAAGGCGGCACGCACTGCGCGCTGGCGCCAAGCGGCCTGGCGGCGATCGCCACCGTCAACGTCGCGCTGCTGCGGCGGGGCGACGAGGTGCTGCTGCCCGACAACGTGTACGGGCCCTCACGCGAGATGGCGCGCACGCTGCTCGCCGACTGGGGCGTGACGCACCGCCTCTACGACCCGCTGGACGTGGCGGCATTCGCCGCGATGCTGAACGAGCACACCAAGCTGGTCTGGCTTGAGGCGCCGGGATCGATCACGATGGAGTTTCCGGACCTGCGCGCGCTGGTGCGGGCGGCGCGCGCGCGCGGCGTGCTGACCGCGCTCGACAACACCTGGGGCGCCGGCCTCGCCTTCAAGGCCTTCGACCTCGGCGACGGGCTCGCGGTCGACCTGTCGATGCACGCACTGACCAAGTACCCGTCGGGCGGCGGTGACGTGCTGATGGGTTCGGTCGTCACTCGCGACGAGAAGTTGCACCACCAGTTGCTGCTGGCGCACATGCGCCTGGGCACCGGTGTCGCAGGCAACGACGCCGAGTTCGTGCTGCGCTCGCTGCCGTCGCTGGAGCTGCGCTACCGGGCACACGACCAGTCGGCGCGTCGGGTGGCACAGTGGCTGCAGCGGCAGCCGATGATCACGCAGGTGCTGCATCCGGCGCTGCCGGGTTCGCCCGGGCATGACCACTGGGCGGCACTGTGCCGTGACGCGGCAGGTCTGTTCTCGGTGCTGATCGATCCGGCGCTGCCGGCGGCGCGCATCGACGCCTTCGTCGACGCGCTGCGCCGATTCAAGCTCGGTTATTCGTGGGGCGGTCCGGTGAGTCTCGTCGTCCCCTACGACCTGAAGGCATTGCGCGGCGACGCTGCGCGCCTGACCGGACACCTGGTGCGCTTCTCGATCGGCCTGGAAGCAACGGACGACCTGATCGAAGACCTCGACCAGGCGTTCCAGACACTACGCTGAGCGGCGCGGCAGCAGGCCCATCGCCAGCGCGGTGCCGACCAGCACCACGCCGCAGGCGACGACCATCGTCACGCTGATCGCCTCGTCGAGGAACAGCCAGCCCCACAGCACGGCGAACGCCGGAATCAGGAACGTCACCGCGCTGGCGTTGGTGGCGCCGGCGCGCGTGATCAATCGAAAGTACAGGATATAGGCGACGCCCGAGCACAGCAGTGCCAGCGCAATGGCGGCAACCCAGGCCGTCACCCCGGGCATCTGCGCCGGCCATAGCCACCAGGCCGGCAGTGCCAGCACCAGCGCGGCCGACAGCTGGCTGCCCGCCGCCATGGCCAGCGGCGGCACCTGCGGCAGCTTGCGCTTGGTGTAGTTGCCCGAGAAGCCGTACAGCGCGGTCGCGATCAGGCAGGCCGCGATGGCCCAGCCGGCGCTGACGCCATGCTCGCCGCCTTTGAGGCCCGCGCGATCCCAGGCCAGCCAGGCTACACCCGACAGCCCGATCGCCATGCCGAGCCAGCGTGTCGAGTTCAGTCGTTCGCGCCACCATAGCGCCGCGATCAACGCGGTGGCCAGCGGCGTGGCGGCGTTGAAGATCGACGACAGGCCGGCCGTGATGGCGAGCGCGGCGATACCGAAGCACACGAACGGCAGCGCCGAGTTGGTCACGCCGACCAGAAGAATTCCGCGCCACGACTGGCGCACCGTGCCGAGCTGGCCGCGCGACGCGAGCAGCGGCACGAGCAGCAGCGCGGCGCCGCCGCAGCGCACGGCGGCCAGCGCGACCGGGCCGAACTCGCCGGCGCCCATGCGCATGAAGAGGAACGAGCCACCCCACAACGCCGCGAGCGTGATCAGATCGACGACGTCGCGGGCCGTCATGGGTGCAACCTACACGCTACGCGCGGTCCCGCCGAGCGGGAGCATGAGCCCTG